>JBBQJF010000042.1:0-22308 GCA_038325665.1 Dehalococcoidia bacterium
GAAGTGAACCCGCGGGCCGGGCGCGCCGGGGCCGAGCGCGGCGCGCGGATCATCGTCAGAGAAAGGTGGCGGCAGGCGGACGTGCATGGGACGGTTGGCGCGCGGCAGTCCGTGCTCGATCTCGTCGAGGGCCAGACGGTACGGCCTCACGCGGTACGCGGCCCGATGGAACAATCCCGGCGCCTCGCGGATCGACTGGTGGACGCCGAAGCTGATCACCGCATCGACCACCAAAGCGTTGAACACGTTGATCCAAAATGCCATGCGCTCGTCCCGTCCACGAAGCGCGGCCGGGTCGAACCGCGTCAGGCATCGGGTCAATGCGCGGTATTCCACGAATCGGGGCGAGGCTGCGAGTTCCGCGTATGACACGCCGCGACCGGCGTCGGGCAGCAAGGCCCGCGCCGCGCGCATCAGCGCCGCGGCCACGTCACGACCGTCGGTGCGCGTATCGTCGTATCCTGCCGAGGCGTCGCCGGTCGCCGGATGCGCGGGGGGGTCGTTGAGGGCAGCCGTGTCGGTCGCGTGCGCGCGTAGGAATCGCAGCAGCCCGATGTTGGGGGCGGTGTCACGCCTTAGCCCTGCCCCGTTCCCGTGCGGTCGCCGGTGACGGCGGCGCTCCCGTTCCGTGCACGGACGCGGCGGCGGATGCCGTGAAAGCCGAACCACAGCAGCGCCGCCACCGCCGGGACGGCGGACCAAACCACTAGCATCGTGAACACCAGCGCCGAACGTCCCGGATGCGTCAATAAGACATCGCCGACGTAGACGATGCCGATCACCGGCAGAAGCATTCCCAGCAACGACGCCACAACGTATGTACGAAACGACAACCGTGTCAGGCCGGCGGCGTAGCTCACCCAGTCAAAATTGAACAACGGGATCAGACGGGTGAGAAACACCAGCCGCGCGCCCATCCGCTCCGCGATACCATCCACATGCGCCATCGACCGCGCCCCCAGTCTACGCTCGACGAAGCCGCGACCCAACCGGCGCGCCACGTAAAAATTGACCGTCGCGCCGATCATGCCGCCGATCAGGGTGTACACCGTGCCCATGACCACGCCGAACGCCAGCCCTCCGGCGATATTCACCGGCACGGAGGGCAGGGGCGTGAAGATCACGGTCGACGCCAGCAGCGCGATGTACACCAGCGGCGCCAGCATCCCGAAGCCCGCGATCCACCCTTCGACCCGCTCGGCATCGAGATCGACAAACCGCCCGATCACCCAATCGACACCGTAAGAGATCGCGACTCCCACCGCGAGCAACCCGAGCAGCCCCCACGCCCGCTTCGGCGTGAATCGCAAACCAAGGTCGTACCAGGGTCGTCGCTCCGTCACCGGCGCGGCATCGGTTACCATCGCCGGCGCCGGGTCCTCTCGGGGCGGCGTCGCCGGTTGCCGGGGGGGTGTTGGCGGCATCGTATCGCTCGCTCACTCTGTTCCGCCGCGCTGGATACGGGCGGGATTAACGGGATAGCGATCCCACCTACTCAGCGGAGCAGCTCACGGTGGCCGGCGCAATGACCCAGGAGATCAAGAATACCCCCCGTCCCGCGCGGGACAGGGGGCTGGGCACAAGGGATGACCGGCTATTCGCCGGGTGGACTCGGTCTGGTCGCTGAGCCTGCCGGTCTCCGAGCTGGCGACAGGCATGTCTGCCTATTCGCTGGGCGGAGCCTCCTCGGTGGGTGGGGTGGACGGCTCGCCGCCCTCGGGAGCAGGCTCGGGCGCGGACTCCGCCTCGGGCGCGGGCGCTGGCTCAGGGGACGGCTGCGACTCGGGCGCTGGCGGTGGTGCGGACGGCGCGTCGGTCGTGCTGACATTGAGGTCAAGCTCAACGAAACTTCCGGGCAAGAACGTGCCGTTGGGGCCGGCCGTGTAGCCGTTGACCGCGAACCGGACCTCGGCGTCCTCGATGCCGCAGCCCTCGATCGTCGCGAAGTGTTGTACGTCCACGACGTACCGGCCCTCGCCCATGTCGATATCCACCGCCGCCGTGCAGTCGAGATCGCCGACAAATGCCTGCACGGCCGCGCCGGCCGGCGCTGGCTGCCCGTCGATTGTCAACGCGCCGTAAAAGCGTGTCGGCGGAACCTGGGCGTGGACCGCCGCGCTCGCGAGTGGGTGGAGGGCGAGCGTCACCAGGGCCGTCAGTGAAAGCGCGAACGTGATCAGTCGTGTCATGGCCGTTTTCCCTCCTTGGGTCACAATATCTCGCGGGAGTGTAGCAGCCGCCTTTCCGCCACTTCAAGGAGAGAGAGGCACGCTCACGAGATATATGACATAATGAAGACCGTGCTGGCGCCGCCGGGATGGATCTAACCGTGTGCAGCGCCGGCGGCCAAATTGCACCGGCGCACTGTCCTCACCTATACTCGAAGGGCAAGTAGCGGGACGAGCCGCTGGAGGGAGTTCCGTGGCCTATACGATTGTTGAGACCTGCATCGGCTGTACGGCCTGCACCAACCGTTGTCCCACCGGTGCGATCACCGGGTCTCGTAATGTCATTCATGTCATCGACCCCGCGCTGTGTATCGATTGCGGCGCGTGCGGTGTTGTCTGCCCACCCGAGGCTATCCTCGATGACATCGGCGATGTCTGTAAGACGTACCGCCGCAAGGATTGGCCGAAGGCGATCGTGATCGAGGAGAACTGCATCGGCTCGGGATGCGAGCAATGCATCAATATCTGCCCGTTCGATGCCTTGTATCTCGATACAAGCGGCGAGCGGGTCGATGATTTCTTCGGCGTCGCGACGTTGATCGAGAAGCGCTGCACCGGCTGCCGGCTGTGTGAGCAATCGTGCGCGTGGGCGGCGATCTACATTGATCCGCCGCGTGAGCACCTGAAGAAGGTTGACGCCGCACCCGTTGCTGTTTGAGCGCCGCGCGGGCGCTGATGCAACCGCCCTGACCGCGCGGGTGTCATTTGGTCCACCATTGGTGAGCGAAAAGCCTGGGCTTACGGCCCGGGCTTTTTTCATGTTATGTTTCGATGCGATGTGGTTACATCTGCGATGCTTTTGTGAGCAACAGCACAAGTCGATTTATGCGAATGGCAGCACTGACTCGTAGACTACGCATAGCCGCGTACCGCTTTCTGACCACGAACGTGCGTCGACGGCGCTCCACCGGCTGACAGGATACTACACATGCTGCCTCATGCCCGCGGTCCCGTGTTAATCGCCTATCGTTCGGAGATGATGCGCCGCATCCTCCGTCTGAACCTGGAGTCCGAGGGATTCGCCACGGTCGACGCGGCAAGCGCCGGTGAGTGTGTGGCGCGGATTCGTCGTGGTCGCATCGCGCTCGTGGTGCTCGACCCTGAGATCTTCGCGGACGATGCCGAAGAAGCGGCGGTGTGCGCCGCGTTGCGCGGACGGGGGCTGCCGGTGTTACTGGTATCAGCCGAACCCGATTCGCGCCGCCTGTCACCACCACTCGGGGGAGCGCCGTTCTGCAACCGGCCCGACGATATCGATCGTGTCACTGAGGCCGTGCGTACCTTAATCGGGGGCTGCGGGTTGCCGGCGCTCGTGTGACACCTGCGCGCGGCCGCGGGCCGCATACGTCACCCTTCTGGGCTATCGACCGCACACTGGTTGCGCGTGCATAACAACTCCATATACATGTCGCGCGGATCGCTCGCCCCGCGCGACATGTGGTGCGCCGCTCAGCGCTTGACCAGGCGGGCAACACGGGCGAGGAGTTCATCAATGTCGAACGGCTTGAGTAGCACGTCGGTGTCCGGCCGTTGGAGCCGCTCGCCCGCCGCCTCGACCTCTTGCTCGGCGCCGGTGCAGAACAGCACCGGCAGGTCACGCGTGCGCGGGTCGGCTTTCAGCAGATCGAGGACGCCGAACGCGGGCAGATCCGGCATTCGCACATCGGAGATGATCACGTCCGGCCGGCTGTCGCGCAGGTGGTCGCGTACCGCGCCGGCCGACGCCGCGAGCGTCACAACGAAGCCCTCGCCGGTCAATAGGGTTTCCATGAAGCCGAGGTACTCGATCGAGTCGTCGACGACGAGGATGCGCGTGCCGAACTCGGTCATGCAGCCTACCTTCGATGCCGGTGGGGCGTCGCGTCGCCGCGCGCCTCGTCATTGTACCGGGTGACTCGGCTACACAGTACGTTCGCGAACATCAGACCGGCAGGCAGAATTTGAGCAGTTCCGATACCTGGTCAAGCGCGGGAGAACCGCCCGCCGAGTTCTCCCCTCATGTACTGGTCGTGGATGACGAGCCAGGCATCCGAGGATTCGTCCACGCGATATTACAGGCGGAAGGGTACAGCGTCGCGATCGCCGCCAACGGGCAACAGGCGCTGGAGCGGATCGCCGAACAAAGGCCGGATGTGATACTCCTCGATTTGTCAATGCCGGTGATGAACGGGTGGCAGCTCAACGAGTATCTGCGCGAGCGCCGGTTCGAGATACCGGTGGTGTTCATGACCGCCGGCTTCAGCGCCCGCGCCGAGGCGCAGGCCCACGGCGCCGCGGACTATCTGGCTAAGCCTTTTGATGTGGATACACTGTTGGATGTCATCGGTCGGTTCGCGGGTACATCGGACTCCTGAACCCGCGCCGGTCGCCGAACTTTCCGCGTGAGGCATACGTTCGTGGTTGACTCCACCGGCCGTCCCGTGCAGTTGTGTCTTCAGTTCGTCGCTGACCGGCTGGCGGACCGTACCGGCCACCCCGTGCAATTGGCGGCGAACAGCCCGATCGCCGAGACAGACGCCGTGCTCGCGTCCGGCACGATCGGCGATCAGCCGCTCGCGGTTGTGCTGTCGTTCATCGCGCCGCCGGAGGGCGACGATCCGTGGTACCGCGCGAAGGCGGACGTGGAGCGCCGGCTCGCGGGCCGGTTGGAGGGCGGCTATCTGGTGTGGGTCCCTCAGGGCGCGGAGTTGCCCGAGCGCGAGCCGGACAGTTCGGAGATGGTGCGACGTGTCGAGGAGACGCTCGGCCGCTTCGTGCCCGGTGGACACGGCGAGGTGAGGTTTCCGGTCGCGATTCGCATACGCAAGAGCGACGCCGCCGGCGCCTATGTCACCGCCCGCGGCGGGCTGGCGAACTCCTGGGCGCGGTTTACCAATCGTGTCTCCGGCCACTTCCAGCTTGATAGCAGCGACCTGCACCGGCTGCCCGCCGGCGAGGCCAACCTCACGGGGCTGATCGACGAGATCATCGAGGTGGCCAATGGCTTGGAACTGGGTCAGTTGGTCGAGGTCATGACAGAAGACGCCTGGCCGGCGCAACGGCTGCGTGGCGGCACGGGCATGGCCTTCATCGGTGAGCCGCCCGGCTCCGAGCGCTCCAGCGGCGCGGGCCTGCGCCGGCCGTTGCGCCGCACGGTCCAGGCGATGCGCGGGCCGCTGCTCGAATGCAATGCGGCCGTGCGGGTGGTGTGCTTCATTGGCCCGTACACGAGCATCGACCAGCAGCCAGTCGGCACGGCCCTTCTCGGGTTCGACCCGGCTCTGTATCACGGAATCGACCTGATCTGCCTCGCCGCCGAGGGCGCGCTCAAGCCCTTGCTCGACCTCACCCGCGATCCGCTGCTGAAGGATGAGAGCGGAGCGCTGACGGACGCGGGGTGAAATGGGCCGCGCGCTTTGGGAAACCCAACCCCGGCCCGCTTCGCTGCACGGGAAGGGAGTGACGCGGAGTTACGTCCCCGAACGTCCCGCGACGGCCGGGGGAGCCGTGCACTCCCCTCCCCGCGCAGGCGCGGGGTCGGAGGAGTGGCGGCTGCGACCGAGGCCCGCCTCCTGATTGGTGGGACTGCCAGGCGGTCGGACTGACTAGCTTTAGCTCTCTTCGCCGTCGCGGGCGAAGAAGGCGGCGAGCCGTTCGCGCACCGACTCGGTGTCCTCGCCGGTCTGACGGCCAATCGTCTTGCTGAGGCGGCCAGCGCTGCCGCGTGCCTTCTGGATGTCGTCGTCGGTGACATCGGGCCATTCCGCTTTGATTTCGTCGGCGGCCGACTGCAGCTGCTTGGCGCGGATCCGCGCCGCCGACCGCCGCTCGGTCATCCACATGCCGATGCCCAGCCCGATGGCAAGCCCACCGACGACGCCCAGCGACAGCGCCCAGGCCGGAACGTACGGCATCCGTGATTGGGCGGTCGGTTCGGGTTCTGGCTCGTGACCGGGCAGCACGCGCCGAGAGATTTCGGTGATGCGCCCGAACGGCGGTAGCTCGAGCGAGAGATCGCGGTCGGCGACCGTTCGGCGCACGGCGGCAGTTGCCGACCGGCTCTGCCGGTCGAGTGAACGCCGGAGCTGCTCAACGCGGCTCGGGCGGCGGCGGAAGGGGAGATAATCCATCGCACACCTCGCACATGGCTTGCGCCTCGGTTGGCGCTGCGGTGAGCATACCACGGCGCGGGCGACGGGCCGCATCCCAGCGGTGACGGGCAACTCACTGGGTCGCCCGTCCTCGCACGAGCTCCAACGAGGACGGCGAGCGGAGGCCACCGGTATCGACCGTCTCTCCGCACACCCGCGCCGATCCGCTCGATCTCGTCACCCCTCGCCGCGATACCGTGGTTAAGCGCCGCTGAACGCGCCAGCCGTTGCAGTTACGCCCGTGCGCGTCACGCGCATCGCGTGGTACGATTCGCCGCGATACCGACGTTGCCTCGGTGGAGGACTCCCCGTGCTCGTTGCCTCAATTTTCACGATTCGGCGATTCGCTGGGAGCGCGGTGCTGTTCGCGCTTGTGCTGGTCATCATTGGTTTAGACAGTTCCTCATCGGTGGACGCCCAAACACGACCAACACCAACATTTACGTTCGCGGGCAGCACCAAGACGTGTTCTGGCCCAGAAAGCGGCTCGACCGCCTCTGTAGGTGATGTCGTCACCTGTACCCTAACCATCAAGGTCAACCCAACGCCTCCTGACTTTGCTATCGTGGAGGTTACAATCGCTCGTTTGCCCTCAGACAATAACTATGTCTTCACTAGCGCCGAGTGTACGTCGGAGAACTGCGTAGCGGCGGCTACTCCGTCTTCAACGAAATTCGTGGTGGTTTGCACTCCGCCGACTGCTGATGTTGCGTGTGGAAGTACATTGACGGTCACGGAGACCCTGACTATTACGTCCTTGACTCCCGACGTGATCCGGCAAAATGTTGGAGCAACGCTCGTAGTTGCCACCGGCCTTCGCCTTGTTCCCCCCGGCTCGAACTTCTTCGTATCGCAGAGCAAGGGCAGAGATGCCAATGACAGCGGTGTGCCCAACAATTGCCAATCGCGAACTAACCCCTGCTTCACGATTACGCGTGCGCTGGCGGCGGCGCGTGACGGTGACACGATCAATGTGTTGCCCGATGTCGATTTCTTCCGGATCGCGGAGACGATTCGCGTCACCAAGCTGGTGACCATCCAGCCGGACACTGGCAAGGTCGTGCTCTCGGCCACCAAGCCGATTGTGATCTTCGAGGTCACGGCGCAGGGCGGCCCGGGGGCGCAGAACGAACGCCAGCGGCGGGCGATCATCCGTAACTTCATCATCGGTGGGTGTACGCCGCTCATGAGCGGGAGCAACGGTGGCGGCAGCGGCAACGGCGCGACTCTCGCTCCGCCCGTGTGTACAACCCGGACATCGGCGACGGCGGCGTTCCGGTTGATCAACGACAGCTACACCGAGATTGCTACCAACACGATCGGGGCCGAGGATCTGCCGATCGACAACGGCATCATTCTCGCCAACAGCGACCACACCGACATCCACGACAACACGATTCAGGGGAACTCGGGGTTCGTGTTCACGCCCGTGCTGACCGTCGGACAGAATCGCACCGGGTTCGGCGTGGTCACGTTCGAGTGTCTCGGCGGCGCGCCCGCCGGTGTCAGTGACAGCGTGCGCATCGCCAACAACCTGTTCACCAATCAGTGGCTGGCCGGCATCTGGCTGTGCTCGGACGGCGCGGGTGAGCATGAGATCTCCGGCAACACCCTGCGCAACAACTACCGCGGCATCGTGCTCAAGGACGTGACCGATACGTCGGTGAGCACCAACACGCTGATCGACGGCCGCAGTGATGGCATCATTCTCTACGGCGCGTCGCTGCGGAATGATGTCGCTAGCAACCGGGTGGAGTCGCACATCGCGCCGGCTGCCGCCGGCATTCGTGTCGGCTGGGTCGCCGACCCGATCGTGCCGCTCGACAATCTGCTCCAACGCAACGTGCTGATCCGCGACACGGTGGGCGTGCATGTCTTTGGCGCGCGCACCACGCAACTACGTGAGAACGAGATCAAGATCTCGGGCAACCGCACCGCGATCTTAATCACGCCCTCGACCTTCGCCTACGACCCCGGCACTCAGCCAATCGACACCGAGATTACCGGCAACGTGATCGTGTTCGCCGGTCCGTGCGCCTCGGTGATCGGTTGCGCGATCCGGCTGAATGGTGTGACGGTCTCGGTGCGCGCCACCGACAACGATTGGGGCCTGCGCCGCCAGCTCGATGTCGAGGGGGTGCTGTGGCACGCCTATGACGACACGAGCCTCGGGGTGATCGTGTTCACGCCGTTCCGCAACCAGGCCGAGGTCACGAGCGCACCCACCACGATCCCGCGACCGGGCAGCACTCCCCGGCCCTCGGTGAGCGGCGCGTTCACGGGGCCCCCCATCAGCACCGATGTCACGCCCACGATCACGGTGCAACCGTCCGCCTCCGCGACAGCAACGGCATCACCGACCGGGAGGGGGCCGGCCTCCGGCTCGGGATCCGGGTCGGGGCCGATGCCGGGTGCGCCGGGAACGGGGTCGGGCGGAACCGCCACCTCCACCGCGACGAACGGAACCAGCTCAACCAACGGGACGAACGCCGTCAGCGGTACGAGCAGCGGTCGCGGTGGCGCGACAGGGAGCGCGCCCCTGACCAGCCTGAGCCTGAACGCCGGCTGTTCGCCGCTGACGTGGCCCGGCGCCGACGATTTCCTGGTGACCGATGCCGTGTTGGGTCTCACCCCTGCCGACGCCCAGCGCACCGTATCTGTCTGGCTGGAGGTTGACGGCGTCTGGCAGGGCTGGACCGCCGACCGCACCGGCCCCACCGAACCCTTCCTCCTGAACCGCGGTGACCGCCTGGCCGTATGCGTCCGCCAGAGCGCGACCTGGACGATTCCAACACGGGTGGGTGATGGGTGAGGACGCAGGTCACAGGGGACGGGGGAGGGGCCAGGCGCTAGAGACTCGGCCCCCAGCAACCCGAGCCGCGTCGCCGCTAGTTCCCACGCTTTGCGCTGACCTACCCCCTGTGACCTACGCCCTGTGACCTACGCCCTATCGTCCTGACCATTGTCCGGTCGGATTGGGCCGGTGAGGCCGGCCTGGGCGGCGATTGCGGCGGCGTGGGCGCGGGAGTGGATTTGGAGCTTGTCGAGGATGTTCCGTAGGTGGACCTTGACGGTGTTCTCCGCGATCACCAACTGATCGGCGATCTCCTGGTTACTCATCCCACGGCCGACCAGCCCGAGGATCTCGCGCTCACGCGCCGTCAGTCGTTCCATACCCGTGCCCTCGGAAGGCGGGGCGAGCCGCTGGAAGGCGCTCATCAGGTCGCGGGCGAGATGGGGTGAAACGAGCGCGCCGCCTTCGGCGAGGGCGTGGATCGCGTGGGAGAGGTCGTCGAGGTTGACACTCTTGACCAGATAGCCGCGCGCCCCGGCACGGATCGCCGCGAACAGGTCCGACTCCTGCTCGGAGAGGGTGAGCATGCAGACCGCGGCGTCGGGGTAGGCGGCGAGAAGCTGGCGCGCGGCATCGACACCGCCCACGCCGGGCATCGCCACATCCATCAGCACCACATCCGGGCGGAGCACCGGCGCGCGCCGGATGGCTTCCTCGCCGCTGCTGGCCGCCCCTACCACCTCGATTCGCTCGATTTGGCGGAGCAGGCTGACCAATCCGTCCCGAAACAGGATGTTGTCATCAACGACCAGCACGCGGACCGTGCCGCCCTCTGTCATGGTATTCTCCTTCACCCCGGTCGCACAGGGCGGCTGGACCGTGTTGCGCCGGGCGCTGCTGTTGTTCCTCGGAGGTGGCGGCAGCCGGCAGACGCCGGCATGTTGTGGGCGAACATCTCTGCTAAGACTACAGAGTTTCGGATCGCGCCACAACACGCGACTTCACTCGGCAACGAGCGACCGGCAGTTAGTATACGCGTGGGTCGGTATAGCTGTCAGCCCGCCTTCGGCGATATCCATCACGGGAATACCGCGGGAAGAACTCTCGGTACACGCTTGACCTATGATCTTCCGCGTCAAACGCCGGCAGACGGAGGCTGCCAAACACATGACGGACAGGGGAGGGACTACGATCGCCGGACGCACACCACCAGACTGACCACGGGAACCTGACGCCCAACCATGAGCGTCACACGATGCGCGCCGCTTCGCGATCCGCGTATCATAAAGATGACGGCGCCGCGACACCGATACGCATGGCCGCGGCGGATTGCCCTGACGGGGAGCGACCTTTCCCATGCACGGGCAGCGGACTCCATTTTGCCCGTGTCCCCGCGCGAGATGGCGGCCGTGGCGGGTTGCCTCCCAACGGAGAGCGGAACGATGGACGAGCAGGACACACGAGAGTACCGTGCCGCCTACGAGCGCTGGAGCGCCGACTTGCACCAGCTTCACGCGGTATTGCTGGACGGCAAGCCGCTCGACCCACTGCATCGCGTGGCGCTCATCCGCCGGGAAAGCCATTCCAAGGAGCGCTATGAGTCAGCGCGGGCGAAGCTGCTGGGACTGCCGGACGGCGGCGACGAGGACAGCCCCTTTCCGCCCGAGGAGTGAGGTGGATGGGTGATTGGTGTTGGGTGTTGGGAGGACGGCGGCGTCCTGCAACGTCCGCCGGGACGCGACATGAGACGCGGGTGACCGGCCGCGTCGCCCTTACCCGCGCATAGGCAACGTCCCCTGCAGGGGTGACCCGGTGGGTCGCCCACGTCCGCAGAGTAATCGAACGACTCGGTCTGAACGAGTGCCTGTTCAGACCGTTCAGGAGTTGACGACCGTGAATGTGAACGGCGCATTCGGACCAATGGTGGCGTTGCTGGCCGGCGGTGTGTCGTTTTTGTCGCCGTGCGTGCTGCCGCTGGTGCCGATCTACGTCGCCCAACTGGCGGGCGCGTCGGTCGCCGGCGTGACAACCGGCCGCCGCGAGACGCTGGTACGCGCGCTCGCCTTCGTGATGGGCTTCAGCGCGGTGTTCATCGCGCTGGGCGCGAGCGTGGGACTGGTGAGCTACGGCCTGCGCGATCACCTGAACACGATGGCGCGCGCCGGCGGGATGTTGCTGATCGTGCTGGGCCTGCACCAGTCGGGCATTCTCCGCATCCCGTTGCTGTACCGCGGCTTCAGCGCCGGCGCTAGCAGCAACCCGCGCGGGTACATTGGCTGGGCGCTGGTGGGGGGTGCGGTATCGATCGGCTGGGTGCCGTGCGTCGGTCCGGTGCTGGGCAGCATTCTCACACTGGCTGCCGGGTCGGCCACGGTCGGCAAGGGCGCACTGCTGCTCACCTTCTACTCGCTCGGCCTGGCGATACCGTTCTTGACCGTAGCGCTCTTGGCCGACCGCGCGGCCGCCGCGCTCCGGCGCATGCGTGGCTGGATCCCGGTGGTGGAGATGACCAGCGGCGTGCTGCTGATCTGCGCCGGTATCCTGATCTTCACTAACCGGATGACGGTTCTCAACCAGTACTTCGACCTGTTTGGCCTGGGCGAGGGATTGTGACGTTTGCCCCCGCCTTCACCGCCCCGTAGAATGAGGGTCGCCCCACGGGACCATGCGATACGGCATACGATGAGCAACGACTTCGGCTTAGACCTGGACGAAATCTTTCAAGTGGTCGAAACAGCGGATGTGTTAATCATCCGCTTCCAGATCATCGCGGATACCCGCCTGCTTGTCGATGCGCGTAGCACCGAGGTCGATGCGCCGCTGATCCGGCTGGTGCCGCGCGCCGAATCGGTCGAGGACCGGTTTCGCGGGTTGAAACAACTCCGCCCCCGGTTCGACCTGCCGGATAAGATCATGTCGTTCCGCTGGCCGCGCCACGTCTCGATGCTGGCGGAGACCGGCGTGTGGGACCGGATCATCCAGCGCATGGTGGACTCCGGCCATGAGAGCGCGCGGTCGATGTGCGATCATGTATGGGGCGAGTTGATGGCCTCCGAGCGGCGCGAGGTGTTCGCCGCGATCCGCGGTGGCGAAGGTTACCAGACGCTGTGGGAGCGGGAGTAGGGAGGGCGCCGTGGTCATTGACCTACGCAGCGATACGGTCACACGGCCCAGCCCGCAAATGCGCCGGGCGATGCTCGACGCCGAGTTGGGCGACGATGTGTTCGGCGACGACCCGACGGTGCTGCGCCTTGAGGCGATGGCGGCGCGACTGCTCGGCAAAGAGGCGGCGCTGTTCATGGTCAGCGGCACGATGGCGAACCTCGTCGCGGTGCTCACCCACTGCCGCCGCGGTGATGAGGTCATCCTCGGTGACCAATCGCACATCCTCCATTATGAAGTCGGCGGCGCCTCCGCGATCGGCGGCGTCGTGCTGCGTACGATCGCCAACGACCCGCGCGGCCGTCTCGACGCCGCCGATGTTGAGGCGGTCATCCGGCCGGATGACGTTCACTTCCCGCGCTCCACGCTGCTCTGCATCGAGAACACCCACAACCGCCGCGGCGGCACGGCGCTCACGCCCGAGGATACCGCCCCGGCGATCGCGGCGGCGCGTCGCCACGGTCTTGCCGTCCATCTCGACGGCGCCCGCATCTTCAACGCGGCGGTGGCTCTCGGCATGCCGCCGGCCGCGCTGGCGCGCGAGGCTGATTCGGTCATGTTCTGTCTGTCGAAGGGTTTGGCGGCCCCGGTCGGCTCACTGCTGTGCGGGGGCGGCGCGTTCATCGAGCGGGCGCGGCGCAACCGCAAGATGGTGGGCGGCGGCATGCGCCAGGTCGGCGCGGTCGCCGCTGCCGGCATCGTCGCGCTGGAAACGATGGTCGAGCGGCTGGCCGAGGACCATGCGAACGCGCGCTATCTCGCCGGCTTGCTCGCCACGTTGCCCTACGTCGCGATCGATCCCGAGCGGGTCGAGACGAACATCGTGCTCTTCGACTTACGGGAGGGTACGGCAGACGAGTTCTTGGAGCGGCTGGCCGCTGCTGGTGTGCTCGCCACGAGCTTCGGTCCACGCCGGATACGGCTGGTGACTCACCACGGAATCGAGCGGCCCCAGCTCGACGAGGCGGTTGAGCGCATGCGGGCGCTCGCCCCCGTTCCGGCGGGCGTGTAGGCCGCCGTGAGAAAGCCGTACATCCGTCTGCTGCTGGTCGCGGTGGTCGCCCTCGGCGCGCTGCCGCTGTCGGCCTGCGGTGAGACGATCACCACGCGCGTCTTCCCGATCACACGGGAGTTGCCGGCCCGCGAGGAGGCCCGGTACCGATTGCTCGATAGCAAGGGCGCGCAGATCGGCACGTCCGTGCTGACCATCACCACCGAGGGTGACGGGCTGCGTCTCGGTTTGGCCTATGAGTTCGGTGGGGACCGTACCGACACCGGCAGTGTCATCGTACAGCGGGACAGCATGAAGCCGGTGCGCGCGGAACGCACGGTCGTGGACGGTGATCGCCGGTATGTGACCCGCGCCGAGTACGACGCGACCGGTGTCACCGTCGCCTTCGATGATGGTCGCCGCGCCCGCGAGCGCAAGGCGCCGCTCTCCGAATCGGCCTACGACAACCTCGAATCGCTGTTCTTGTGGCGGACGATTGACCTATCGGTCGGCGCGGAAGTGCGCTACGTCAACGTGGTGATCGATCCGCGCTCCGGCACGATCAGTCGCGCGCTCGGCACGGTCGAGGTGATTGGACGTGAGGAGGTGCGCCTGCCCTCGGGTACGGTCCCGGCGTGGCGGGTGCAGTTCCGCTCGGCCGGCGTGGTCAACACCGCCTGGTATCGCGCCGACGACACCCGCGCCCTCGTGCGCTACGACATCACCCGCGGCCCCACGCTGATTTTGGACAGCGTCACACCGTGAGACGGCTCAACCTCTCCCCCGGCCTACCGGGGGATGCGTGCCGCGTGGTTTTGGTCCCGTTGGAGAGAAGCGGGCAACGGCGGTCGGTACCGCCAGGGGAGTAATCCATGTCCCCGCGGCCCGCTAGCGGGGATAAAAAGTGAGACCATCCCGCCATCGCCTAACACCCAATTCCGAGGGAGAGCAAGACCATGGCGGGGATGCTCCGCTGCACGGTCTGTGATCGATTGTGCGACGAGACGGCCCTGCCGGTCGTGTGCGGCGGCTGCGGCGGCGTGCTCGTGGTGGAGCGCGCTGCCGCGCCCGGTGCTGTTGCCGGGGGCACGATCCTCTCCGATCAGCCCTCGCTCGGACTTTGGCGATATGCCGCGGCAATCCGCGCCGGCCGCCAGGGGAGGATTGTCAGTCTGGGCGAGGGCAACACGCCGGTCGTGCCGCTGCCCCGATGGGGCGCACGGGTGGGACTGCGGCGGGTGTACGCCAAGCTCGAATACTTCTCGCCCACCGGCTCGTTCAAGGACCGGGGCGCGACGGTGATGGTCACACGGGCGCGCGAACTGGGCGCCCGCCGGTTGGTGGAAGACTCATCCGGCAATGCCGGCGCCGCGGTCGCTGCTTATGCCGCCCGCGCCGGGCTGCCCTGCACGATTTACGCCCCGGCCGCCACCCCCGAGGCGAAGCTCGCCCAGATCACCGCTGCCAGCGCGGCCTTGGTGCGCGTGCCGGGGACACGCGAGGCAGTGGCCGCGGCGGCGATGGCCGGCGCTGCTGGCGGCGCGTACTACGCCGGTCACAACACCAATCCCTATTTCGTCGAAGGTACCCGCACATTCGCCTTCGAGGTTGCCGAGCAATTCGGCATGGAGCCGCCCGAGCACCTGATCATGCCGGTGGGCGGCGGTTCGCTGTACACCGGCGCGTGGTTCGGCTTCGGCGAGTGGTACGCCGCCGGCCGCATCGCACGCATTCCCCGCATGCACATCGCCCAGTCCACTGGTTGCGCGCCGCTCGCGGCAGCCGCCGCGAGCGGCGCGGATGATGCCGTGCCGGTGGCGCGTCACCCGACCGTGGCGGGCGGCGTGACCATCGAACGCCCGGCGCGCGGCCGGTTGATCCTCACGGCGCTGCAGGAGACGAACGGGCGCGCCGCGGCGGTTGACGACGCCGCTATCCTCGATGAGCTACGCGCCCTGGCCGCTCTCGAAGGACTGGTGTGCGAGCCGACCTCGGCCGTGGCCTTCGCCGCTCTCGCGGAGCTGGCGCGGCGCGGTGTCGTCGGGCCGGACGAGCGCGTGCTGGTGGCCGTCACCGGCAGCGGACTCAAAGACCCTGTATCGTTGCAGGCGGCGCGGTAGCAAACCGCGAGAAGCGTTGAACCGCCGGCAGTATGTACTCACACGAGACCCGGGCACGGATGGCGCGTAGGGCGGCAGACCGCGAGATGAAGTCGCTGGGCGCCGCGGGACCCGCGGGGGGCAGAGGCCCCTCCGGAGGAGCTTGGCGCGCCATCGGTTCTTCAAGTGCACAGGAGTTATCCATGCCCCGCCGGAGCGCCACCCGGCAAGGAACGCCGGACATCCCGCCGGCCGCCAACACCTAACACCCACAACCCAATTCCAGAGGAGCACGTCATGCCCGAGAGCCGCGTGACCATCCCGTCCGGCGATATTACCCTTGAAGGTGCGCTGCATGTGCCCGAGGGTGAGGGGCCGTTTCCGGCGGTCGTGGTGTGTCATCCGCATCCACAATACGGCGGCGATATGCACAGTAACGTGGTGATGGCCGTGGTCGCCGGAGCCGTGGGACGGGGGATCGCGGCGCTGCGCTTCAACTTCCGAGGCGTCGGTCGGAGCGGCGGCGCCCATGATGGTGGCAACCGCGAGCAGGACGATGTGCGCGCCGCGCTCGCCCACGCCGCCGCGCTGCCGGGAATCGATCCGGCGCGTGTCGCCCTCGCCGGGTATTCGTTCGGCGCGTGGATGGCCGCCGCTGCTGTCGGGCCGGCGCCGCCGGCGTTGGTGTTGGTTGCCCTGCCGCTGGGCGCGGGCCGGGATTCCGCTCCCGCCCTCGCGGCCTACCCTCATCCGATCCTGCTCGTCGCCGGAGACAGCGACCATGTCTGCGCCGCGTCCGCCCTGCGCGCCCTGGGGGAGTCACTCGGCGACAGGGCCGAGACGGAGATCGTGCCGGGAACTGACCACTTCTGGGCCGGCCATGAGCGCGCGTTGTCCACGCTAGTGGGTGACTTCCTGACGCGTGCGTTAAGCCGCTGATGAGGGAGTGTGCTGACAAAGACACCTAACCCCCCGGCCCTCGCCTCTGCAAGATAAGAACGAGGAGTCAACCTCATACGACAGTTTCACGTTCGCGGCCCGTGCCACGGAAGCGGGCTGGCCGCGAACGTTGGCGCTCACCGCCGTGAACCACTCTGGGGCGCCATGCGAACCCAGCCGTGAGAACGCGAGGCTGCCGTACGAAACTCCATCTCCCTTCCCTCGGTCGGAGAGGTCGCCCCCAGGGGTATCAGCGGACAGATAGTCCACGTACCTTTGGACGGGCCTGCATCCGACCTCCGACCACCGTGTGGCGGCGTATCGACCACTGCCGCGCCGGTCTTTGGTCTCGTGTTAGTCGTATGGGTGCGGCATACGATTGCCGCCAGGTGCCGGTTCCGTAGCCGATGGGTTCGAGCACGACGCGTGGAGGGAAACGATCTATGTCCATGCCGGCTACAGCGAATCGCGTGGCGCCCGCGTTCACTACCGGCGGGCGCTCACGTTCCGGGACCGGCCCTGCCGCGGCGCTGATCGGACGCACCACAGAACTGGCGATGGTGCGCCGCGCGATCGACGAACTGAGTGGTCGCGGTGGATCGACAATCGTGATCACCGGCGACGCCGGCATCGGCAAGTCGCGGCTGGTGGCCGAGGCGCGGGAGTACGCGGCGGCGGGCGGCGCGCTGGTGCTCGAGGGCGCCTGCTTCCCCCACGATCGAGGCTACCCCCACGCGCCGCTTGTCGAACTGCTGCGCACCCGCTTCGCCACCCTAACACCCGAGACGATCCGCGCCTGCACCGGCGCGTTCGCGCACGAGGTCGCGGCCGTATTGCCGGAACTGGCGGCCATCCTGGGCACTCCGCCCGTCCCGAGTTCGGCTGATGCCGAGCCCGAGCGCCGCCGGCTGCTGGCCGCGCTGACGCACTTACTGGCCGCGACCGCCGAGGACCAGCCGGTCCTGGTGATCGTCGAGGATCTCCATTGGTGCGACGATGCCAGCCTCGACGTGCTGTTCAACCTGGCGCGCCGCGCCCCCGGCGTGCCCCTGCTCCTGCTGGTGACCTTCCGCCCCGACGAAGTCGAGGGGCGGCTGCGCGACTGGCTGGCGCAGCTCAACCGCGGCCGGCTGGCGACGGACCTACTGCTCGGCCCGCTGGCGGACGGCGAGGTCGCGCGGCTGATTCAGGCCGCTACCGGATCGCGCGACGCGCTGCCCGTGGATATCGCCGCGGCCATCGCGGCGCTGGCAGAGGGCAACCCATTCTTTATTGAGGAACTGGTCACCGCGTGCGCCGGCCGAGCAGCCGGCGGGCAGCCCGATGACACCCCGGATTCCGGCAGTCTCCCACTTCCCTGTCTGCCGCGCAGTCTGCAGACCGCCGTGCTCCAACGGGTCGAGCGTCTGAGTGCGACGGCGCGTGAGGCGCTACGCATCGCGGCCGTGGCCGGCAGGTGGTTTGACATCGCGTTGATCGAGAATCTGCTCCAAGTGGACGAGCCGGCGCTGCTTGCCCTGATGCGCGAGATGGTCAGCGTTGGGTTGGTGGTGGAGGAATCGCGCGACCGCTACGCGTTTCGGCACGCGCTCACCCGTCAGGCAGTCGTGAGCGAGTTGCTGGCGCGGGAGCGAATCGCCGTGCATCGCCGGGTGGCGGAAGCCCTGGAGCACCGGCCTGGTGTCGCGGATGACGGCCGTGTCAGCGATCTCGCCTATCACTTCCACCAGGCGGAAATCTGGGACAAGGCGCTGAGCCACGGCGGCGCGGCGGGCGCCCATGCGCGCCGGCTCCACGCTCCGTACGCCGCCATTGAGCATTTCAGCCGTGCGCTGGACGCCGCCGCCCATCTCGCTGCAGCGGGGGGCGGGTGCGCGGAGTTGTCCCGCGCCGCCGTGGCCGCGCTCCATCGGGATCGGGGGCGAGCGTACGAGACGGTGGGCGATTTTGACCGGGCACGGGCCGGCTACGAGGTTGCGGCGGACCTGGCGCATCAGGGCGGCGACCGCTGGTTGGAGTGGCAGGCGTGGCTCAATCTCGGCGCCCTGTGGGCGGGGCGAGACTACGCCCGCGCCGGGGAATGCCTCGATTATGCACTCACATTGGCGCGGAATCTCAACGAACCGGCCGCCGTGGCGAGCACACTCAACCGGCTGGGGAACTGGCGCGCGAACACCGGCGACGACCCCTGGCAGGCCGCGCCGCTGCACGAGGAAGCGCTGGCGATCTTTGAGGGGCTGCACGACCGCCATGGCGTTGCCACCAGCCTCGGCTTTCTGGGAACAATCCACTATCAGGGCGCTGATCTCACGGGAAGTGTGCCGTTCTTTGCGCGCGCCGTCTCCCTGTTTCGGGAGATGGACCACCGCCCGGCGCTCGCCGAGATGCTCTCGATGCTGGCGACGCGGGCCGGGGCAACGGAAGTGAACCCGATCACCGCCGCCACCGCCGATGTCGCGGGCGGCGTACGCGACGGCGAGGAGGCGGTACACATCGCGCGTGCGATCGGCTCACGCGGCAGTGAGGTAATTGCCGGCTTCAATCTCGCCGCGGTGCTGGGGGAACGGGGCCGGTACGCGGAGGCGCTGGCGCTGGCCACCCACACGCGGCAGCGCGCGGAGGAACTCCAGTACCGTCAGTGGCTGGCCGCCGCCCACGGGGTGCTCGGCATGATCCACCATGAGTTGCTGGCGCTGGGGACGGCTCGCCGCCTGCTAGAAGAGTCGCTCACGGTCGCCCGTGACGTCGGCTCCTGGTTGTGGGTGGAGCTGTCGTCCAACATGCTGGCCCGTATCCTCATCTATCAGGGCGAGCTGGACCAGGCCGAGGCGCTGCTCGACGGCGTTCGCCCGGCCGGCGCCCCCGTGCGCTCGCTCGGGGCATGGCGGATGGTGCATACCCGCGCCCTCCTGGCGCTGGCGCAAAAGGAGCCGGCGACGGCGTTGCGGCTGTTGGAGGATCTGAATGCGAACGGGTTGGTGCGGCCCGAGGCGCCCCATCAGGCGCTGGCGCGGGGAGAGGCGCTGGCCGCGCTGGGGCGGATGGACGAGGCGGAGGCCGTGCTTCTCGGCGTTCACGACGCCGCCGTGTCGGCGGAGTTGCTGCCGCTCCTGTGGCGGGCACGAGCGGCGCTGGGCGACCTCTACCGCCGGACCAACCGGCCGGACGATGCCCGGCGCGTGCTGATCTCGGCGCGTGCGGTGATCGACACGATTGGCGCTGGATTGCCGGACGAGGCGGTGCGCGCGGAGTTCTTGCAGAACGCGACGGCACGGCTGCCGCGCGCCTACCGGCTGTCACCAGCGCGCGTGAGCGCCGTGCAATACGACGGACTGACGACGCGCGAGCGCGAGATCGCCGCACTGATTGGGAACCGCCACGCGAACCGCGCGATCGCGACCACCCTCACGCTGGCCGAGCGCACCGTGGAGACGCACGTCAGCAATATCCTCAACAAGCTCGGCGTGGATTCACGCGCCCAGATAGCGGAGTGGGCCGTGGGCAAGGGGCTGGTCGCCCGCGTGGCATAGGCGCGCCCGCCGGAGCGGCGACCGGCCGCGGGGAGGCGATGGCCGCTACGCCCATACCTCGGCGAGCCGGAGCTGGAAGCCGGGCAGCACATCCTCGCCGTCAAGCACGCCATCCGCGCCGGCGACGGTGATGGAGCCGTCGGGGCGATAGACCGTGGCGCGGCGCGGGTCCGGCTCGAGCAACCACACCAGCCGCGTCCCCGCTTCCAGGTAGTCGGCGATCTTACGCAGGACGTCGGAGAGCCGGTCGGTGGGCGAGCGCACCTCGACCGCCAGGTCGGGTGGACCGGGCCAGAAGGTGTTCGGGATGCCGGTGGCCGGAACGCGATCGGCGCGCACGAAACTGATGTCAGGGGCGCGCACCCGGTCGGGACCGCGCGCCAGTACGTAGCCCATCTCAGCACTCCCGCAAATCCCCAGATCGTTGTCCTCCACGAAGTCGCCGACGCGTCGATGCGCCCGTGACGTGACGACTCCAGACCGTGACGATGCGGGCGCCATCTGCACCAACCTTCCTCGGTCGAGTTCATAGAACCATCCGTCGTCCGGCAGCGCCGCCAGATCCTCGGCGGTCATCCCCTCGACGCTCGGGATGCTCGTCATGGCCGCACCTCACAACCCGCCCTTCATCTGATGGCCCCCACGGCCACCGCGTCGTCTCTCCCTGTCCGTCGATACTAGCACACCGCGGCGACCCGCCCGGTTGGGCATGCGCTCGGGGCGTCGCACACCGCCGTCCCCGGGGCCGCACACTCGCCCATAGCGTTTTCCATCTGCACACCAAACGGCGCCCCGGCGCGGCCCGCGTGGTCTGCCCGGAAATCTGCATGCCGTGTCGCGAGATCTCCGTGGCCGGCCAGGAGATCTCCGTGGTCGCCCACGATGGCGGCGCGCGCCGCGTGCCTGACACTGCAACGGTCGGGCGGAGATCAAACCGTCTGAACATCACCATTAATGGAGGTCGAAATGACGATTACCACGACTGTACGAAGGAATCGGCGTGTGCTACCCGAACGACCTCTACATCCACCAGGACTCGAACTTTGACGGTAAGCGACTCTGCTTCTACGGCGAGGGGATAGCCAACCTGAGTAACTACTACATCCACGGATTCCCTTTGTTCCTCACTTGGAACGACCGCATCAGCAGCTTCGCCACGAACACGTACCGCGGCAAGTTCTACGAGAACCCCAACGCCGGCGGCGCTCAGCTTTGGTTCGCGCCAAACCAGCGCGTTCGCATCGGGTCCTCGTGGTGGAATGACCGGATCTCGTCCGTGTGCCTTGGTTCCGCGACCTACGTGTGCCCCTGAACTCCGCGCTTCAATTGCACCTGCACGCGCGCGGAGAGGTAAGTGTTCAGCCATCGGTGCTCAGTCATCAGCCCGCCAGTTCACCGTCAGGATAATCCGCGCTCGCCGCGCCCGCGTCCATGCGGTGGTCGCCGACCGTGGTCGGCTGGGTGCTGAACGCTCACGGCTGATGGCTGAACGCTTACGACGAAAGGACGAACTGACATGATCAGGCGCATCGCCCAGGCTTGCCTCATGGTAGCAATGGCCGTCGCGACAGCCCCCGCGGTTGGGGCGCAGACCGGTACGGCGGCCGTGCCCCACACCCTCCAGGCGCCCGATGGCAACGACATGAAGGTCACGACATTCGCGACCGGTGTGCAGATCTACACCTGCACGGCGCGAACCGATGCCGCTGACCAGTTTGCCTGGACATTCAAGGCCCCCGAAGCGGACCTGTGGAACGACGCGGGCGAACGAGTGGGAATCCACTATGGCGGCCCGAGCTGGCAGGCAAACGATGGCAGCATGGTGGTCGGGGTGGTCGTGGCACGCGCCGGCGCGGCAGCCCCTGACGCGATTCCCTGGTTGCTGCTCAAGGCCACGTCCACCGACGGCGCGGGTATCTTTAGCGGCGTCACCTACATTCAGTGGCTGGAGACCGCCGGCGGTGTCGCGCCGCCGGACGGATGTGATCGGCCGGCAGCGGGCGTCGAGCGCGCGGTCCCATACGTCGCAACCTATGCCTTCTATGTCGGGGCGGCGCGGTAAGGCGCTGAGATTGCGGCGGCCTGACGGTCCCGCGATGCATTCGGAAGCAGCGAGCAGGAGGCGCGGATACACATACACATGCACATCTACGTACTCGGCCAGCAAAACTACGTGGTCGCCCACGATGGCAACGCGGACCGGCCGCGCAACACTGCACGTGTCGGGCGGAGATGCACACGAACACACACCGCGCACCGCTGCCGTTGCCACTCATGCGCCCGGCCCGACTATCGATTCTCCCGGCAGTCGCGCATGCCCCCACGGGGACGCCACCAGCCCATGACGAGCGGCGGCGTTCCCCACACCTCGTTGCACGGGAGTGCCCATGACCTCCAGGTGGTACACCCCGCCGGTGCGCCGCCACGGCGGCCCG
>JBBQJF010000043.1:0-22203 GCA_038325665.1 Dehalococcoidia bacterium
GGACATGATCGGGCCGTCATCCCCGGTGGCCGTTTTGTTCCTCGTCGGTCAGCAGTTCTTCTTCGTCCTCCACTTCCTCGTCGTCCTCGGAATAGACACCGGTCTCGCGTCCCGTCCACACCGTGACGACGAAATCTTCACGATAGGGATCGGCGGTCAGAACGAGACGCTCGTCGATCTCGTCGATCAGTTCCTGCACGTCGTCCTCATCGGTATCATCGACGACACACAGGGTCGCGTAGACGATCGACGAGGTGAAGTGCAAATCGATGCGGCCGACCTCGTCACCCTCCTCGTTTTCGATCACATAAACCTCGGAGTACGGAGTGCGGGCATCGCGCTCAAAGCGATACGGCATGCTGACCCCCTCTGTCGTTTTCCACCGCCGGCCCGAGACGGCCGGCCACGCTGACGCGCGGCGGTGCACCGGCTGATGTCGCTGATCGGTGGCGCCGGCTCACGGGCGCGTGTGCCCACTGCCGAGCACGATCCACTTATAGCTGGTTAGCTCACGCAGCCCCAACGGCCCGCGGGCATGCATCTTTTGGGTCGAGATCCCGACCTCCGCGCCCAAGCCGAACTGCGCGCCGTCCGTGAACTGCGTGCTGGCGTTGACGAATACCGCCGCCGCATCCACCTCGTTCAGGAAGCGCTGGGCGTTGGAGTGTGAGTCGGTGACGATCGCCTCGGAGTGGCCCGAACCATGGTGCTCGATATGCGCGAGCGCGCCATCCAGCCCATCGACTACCTTCACCGCCGCGACCAGCGCGAGAAACTCTTGGCCCCAGTCGCTCTCATCGGCCGGCGTCACGGTGATGCCGGCTCGATCCAGGATCGACTCTGCCGCCGGGTCGCAACGCAGTTCGACGCCGCGGGCGACTAGCTCCCGTGCCATGTCCGGCAGGACGTACCGTGCGATGGCGTCAGCCACGAGCACGGTGTCGAGGGCGTTGCAGATCGTGTAGCGCCGCGTCTTGGCGTTGACGACGATGTCGATCGCCATGCGCGCGTCGGCGGTGGCATCCACATATGTGTGGCAGACGCCAATGCCGCCGGCGACTACCGGCATTGTCGCCTCCGTGTACACGCGACGGATCAGGTCAGCGCTGCCCCGAGGAATCATCAGGTCGATGACATCGCGCATCCGCAGCATCTCGCCGACCAGTTCGCGGTCCGCGCTCTCGATGACCTGGATCGCATCGACCGGCAATCCGGCGTCCGCGGCTGCCTCGCGGAGCAGATGCCCCAGGGCGAGGTTGGACCGGCGCGCCTCCTTGCCACCACGCAGGATCACCGCGTTGCCGGCCTTGATGCACAGACTAGCGATGTCCACCGTCACGTTCGGCCGGCTCTCGTAGATCGTACCGATCACTCCCAGAGGAA
Source organism: Dehalococcoidia bacterium (assembly GCA_038325665.1). Taxonomy (GTDB): domain Bacteria; phylum Chloroflexota; class Dehalococcoidia; order CAUJGQ01; family CAUJGQ01; genus CAUJGQ01. Next base: position 1,384 of record JBBQJF010000043.1, read on the forward strand.
CACGCCGCCGGCCGACCTGAAGGCCGCTATCGAGTGTCCGCATTTCGATCACTTCACCGATCGGATCGGGAAGCCGCTCCACGTTCCGCACGTCGGCCGCGATGCCGGTGAGGCGCTCGGGCGTGAGGAGCAACCGGTCGATCAGCGCGTCGGTGAGGCCGGTGTCGCGCGCATCCCGGCAGTCCTGCAAATTTGCCTCAAGGATGGCGTCTTGGCGAGTCGCCAATGCGTCCGCGACCGCATGCAGCCACCGGTCTTTGGTGGCGCTGCCGAGCGTGGCTAGACGACGAGCGGCGGCCCTCGCGGCAGCGCCCTTCTGGGCGAGTTCAGTCATGGTGGTCGTCACGGGTACGCTCCTGCGTGGTCACGTCAAGCGCCGCCGGAACGGAGCTACTCCGATAGTATAGCCTGAGATGGGTAGTCTCCGACGAGCACGGCTGACCCATCCCCGAACCGCCGGTCACGGCGGTGTCGCCGCGCGTGATGCGCTCACCAGTGATGTCCATCCCTACAGCACGACCAGGTTGTTGCGGTGGACCGCCTCCGCGCCGTACGCGTACCCGAGCGCGTCGAAGATCTTGTCGGAGCGCAGGCCGCGAATGCGGTTCAGTTCGCCGTCCGCGTAGTTGGCGATCCCGTAGGCGACGCGCCGGCCCGCGTCACTTTCGATTAGCACGGGGTCACCACGACGAAAGGCGCCATCGGCCCGCAGCACGCCCGCCGGGAGAAGACTGGTGCCCTGGTCGCGCAGCGCGCGCTCGGCGCCGGCATCGATCACGATGCGCCCGCGTGAGGACAGCCCCGCGAGCATCCACCGCTTGCGGCTCTCCCGTCGGTCAGCCGCGGCCGGGAAGAAGGTGCCCAACGACTCGCCCGCCGCGAGCCGGGTGATAACGTCCGGCGCGCGACCGCTGGCGATCGCGACGTCGACACCCGACGACGTGGCGAGGCGCGCGGCCTGGAGCTTGGTTCGCATGCCGCCGCGGCTGCTGGCGTCGCGCGGGCCGCCGGCGATCTGTTCCGTCGCCTCGTCGATCCGCTCGACCCGCGGGATCAGCGTCGCCGACGGGTCGAGCGTCGGATCAGCCGTGTACAACCCCTCCGTGTTCGTGAGGATCACCAGCAGGTCCGCATCGATCAAATTCGAGACTAGCGCGGCGAGGTTGTCGTTCTCACCGATCTTGGCCTCGGCAACTTCGTCCAGGGAGACGACATCGTTCTCGTTGACGATCGGCACCACTCGCAACTCGATCATCGCGAGCAGACTATTACGGACGTTGAGATAACCAATGCGGTCGGTCAGAGCGCCTTTGGTGAGCAGCACCTGTGCGATCACGAGGTCGTGCCAGTTGAACAACTGGTCATACGAGTGCATCAGGTGACTCTGACCGACGGCGGCGAGGACTTGACGAAACGGTACGTCGCGGCGGCGATGCGACTCGCCAAGCCGGTGCCGTCCGGCGGCGATCGCGCCCGAGGTGACAATCGCGACCTCGCGGCCCTGACCGATCAGCCGCGCGACCTGTCCCACCAGCGCGGCCATCACTTCGAGGTCGAGCCGGCTTGTGCCCGCGGTCAGCAGGTTGGTGCCAAACTTGACCACGATGCGGCGGCACGGCCGCCGGCCGCGGTCATCACTGATGGGCATGCTGGGCTGGGTATGATCGTCGGGCATGGCAAGGTCGAGAGAGTCATCCATGGGCAGCGCCTACCACGAACATGATCGGCATCACGTTGTCACACTGGAGCTGTCGCTGATGTTCAACTCCGCCGCGCGGCCGCTGGCAGTCGCGTCGTCACCGATGAGGCTATGGACGAGATGCGCGCCATCGACCAGCGCGTTGCGGCCGATGATCGACTCGCGGATGACACTCCGGCGGATGACGGCGCCGTCGTCGACGCTCACGTACGGCCCGATGACACTCTCGGTCACGGTCGCGGAGGCCGGCAGGTACACCGGTGGAATGATGACACTGTGATCTCGCGCGCCCTCGACGAGCGAATTGCGTTCGAGTAGATAGTGATTCGCCTGAAACGGCGGGCCGCTGCTGCCCACGATCGCGTCAATCGTGCCGGTATCCTGCCATGCTGTCGCCGGCAGCGCCGCGAGGCTGGCGCCCTCATCCACCATCACCTGTGCGGCGTCGGCGAGGAAGTACTCGCCGCCGCGTGTGCCGCCGCGTTCGATCAGGGTGCGGATAGCGCGGAACAGGTGGTCCGGCTGGTTGAGAACGTAGATACCGACGATCGCGTCGTGCGAGACCGGCTCGGGCGGCTTCTCGACGAACCGGGCGATGCGGCCACCCTCGGAGACGACAACGCCGAAGCGCTCGGGATCCTCGACATAATGCGTGAGCACGACGCCGTCGCCGGCACAGCCCTTGAGCGCCGCCAGGTCGGTTTCAAACAGCGTATCGATGAACATGATCAGCAGTTGTTCGCGCACGTACTCCTCGGCAAGTCCCACCGCGTGCGCCTGACCGCGGGCCTCTTGCTGGACGATGTACCGTGCCGCCACGTCCGGATACGCGCTCGCCACGAAGTCCCGCACCTGCTCCCCGTGGTCGCCGGGGTTGGTGATAAAGATGAACTCGGACGGCTCCAGCGCCATCAGATAGTCCATAATATGCTGCAACACCGGCTTGCCGGCGATTCGCATCAGCGGCTTGGGTCGGATATACGTATGTGGCCGCACGCGCGTGCCGCGCCCGCCCATCGGGAATAGGATTTGCACGGTCGCCCTCCCCAAACGATGTCAGCCGGTCATTCCAATTCACGATAGCGATGCCGATAGTTGGCGGCAATCTCTGCTATTGAGGAACGCCTCTGGTACACTGCCCCGTACGGGATGAATCTGCGAGTGGTCCGGTGTCGTATTACGGATGGGAGTTCACGCCCGTCCAGTCGTGGGAGCCATGTGAACGGCTTTGAGCGCGGTGACGAGGAACTTCTCATGCTCGTTCGCGAGCGTGACGAGCGCGCCTTCGAATCGTTGTACCAGCGGTACGCGGATCTGGTGTATTCGGTGGCGCTCCGCATTCTCGCGGATCCTCCGCTGGCGCAGGACGTGGCGCAGGAGGTGTTTCTGCGTGTCTGGCGGACGCCGGGGAGTTACGATCAGAGCCGCGGCCGCTTCGCGAACTGGCTCGTGAGCGTGACCCGCAATCGCGCCGTGGACGAGGTGCGCGTTCGTGGCCGCCGCAGGCTGCGCGAGGTGGGGTCCGCGTCGATGCCCGAGGATTTGCCCGATGGGCAGGCTGAGGACCCCGCGGGGATCGCACAGACGGAAGGCGAACGATCGAGTGTTCGCCGTGCGCTGCTGACTCTGCCGATGGAACAACGCACGGCACTGGAACTCGCGTACTTCGGAGGCTTAACCCAACAAGAGATCGCGCGGCTGTTACAGCAACCCTTGGGCACGGTAAAGACACGCACGCGACTGGCAATGAAAAAGCTGCGTCTGGCGCTTGCGAACGACATCGAGTTTGACCGGATCGTGAGCGACATTCCAACAACCATCGGCGACCATCAATGAACTGCGATGACATCCGCGACGATATTGACTTATGTGTGGTAGGCACGTTGCCTGCCGCCGAAGACGAGCGTGTGCGCATGCACGCGGCCACCTGCCCCGACTGTGGACCGCTGCTGCTATCAGGGGAGGCCGTGGCGGCGCGGCTGGGTCAGAGTGTGCCGCTCGTGCCGGCGCCCGCGTCCTTGCGCGCCTCACTGATGACGGCGGTGCACGCTGAATCGCGGCAGGATAGCTCGGCGCCCGCTCCCTCCGCGCCACCGCCGGCGCGCTCACGCGGCCGGGGCAGGGTGGCCCGGTACGGAGCGGCTGCTGCCGTGCTCGTTCTGCTACCAATGGCGGGGCTGGCTCTGTGGGTGGCCCAGTTGCAGCGCGACGTCAATACGCTGCGCGCCGGCAGTGAGGTGATTCAACGCCGGAGCGACGGACTCTTGATGCTCGCGATGCCGTCCAGCCTGAAGTCCGATTTCCAGTCGCTCGGCGACATCAAGGGTGCGGTGGGCGCTGCCAGTTGGAATCAAGAACGTCAGGTGTGCGCGGTCGTCCTCGACAACTTGCCGCCACCCGAGTCCGGCGCCTCCTACCGTCTGTGGTACATCATCGACGGTCAGCGGGTGATCGACGCCGGCGCCGTGACCCTTGATGACGGTGGCAAGGCGCAGATGATGATCGATGCGAGTCGCTGGCGCGGCCAGGAATACGAGATGCTGGTCACGCTCGAACGGCAGCCGCATGATCGGAGCGCGCCGGCGGTGCTTACCGCACGATTGCGCCGGCCGTAGGCAGACATTAGCGGGCCCTACTGTCTGACGGGCCACGGCGAATCGCCCCCACGTCCTACAGCGGTTGGCGGCCACGGAAGCCGGTGTGGAGGTCGTGCCAATAGCTGATGTCGGGTTCGTCCGCCATCCAGCACAGATAGACAACACGGCCGTCGCGCTCCGCTGGAAAGTCTAACAATCCCTGGTCGATGCCCTTGACCTCCACCCCGAGCGCCGACGCCTCCTCGATCATCCCTTGAATGTCGGCGGCAATCGCCTCGACCGATGCGCGGTGACGGGCGACCGCCTCGCCATGGGCAGCATGGGTGGCGTCCGCTTCGCGACCGAGGATGGCGAGCGCCTGCTGGTGGCGCTCGAACTCGGCCTTCCGCGCGCGCATCGCGAGCGCGAGCGCGCGGACACGCGGCAAGAGCGCGCGGGCTTCGTCCAAGGTGAACAGACGCTTCATCGGCTGTCCCCAGCTTTAGTGGCGCCAGTCAGTCAGTCATCGGCTGCTCCCGCTCGGCGAAAAGCGCGAAGTCGATATCAGGAAACACCTTGTCCAGCTCCCAGTACTCCGACGCCAACCCCCGCGCTTCGGCTAACCGCTCGGGTTGCTCGGCGAGCGCGGTGAGCTGCTCGAATCGATCGACGTGGTTCTGAAATCGCTCGGTCGCGTATTCCCGCGCCTGCCCAGTCGTGATCAGAAACGGCCAGTCGGACGATTGGAGCAGCAGCGCCTCGCGCGCCGCCTGATTGAGCACGTCGCGCAGAGCGCCGGTCGCGCCGGCGAAGCGGGCGGCCATCTCTTCCATCCGCAGTTCAGCGCGGTGGATCGCCGGCCACATCCAGCGGTTATCGGCGTTCTGCCACACGAAATGATTGCCGCCCTGGCCCCAGGAACTCTCGGGAAGGGCAAGCACGTCCTGGGGAGGCGCGGCTTCCATGTAGCGACCGGCACTGGTCAATTCGACGGCGGGGTTGCGCGCGAGCCGGTCGAGCACGGCGGTCAGCCAGTCGACGCCCTCGAACCACCAATGGCCGAACAGTTCGGTGTCGTACGCGGCGGAGATGACTCCTGCCCGCCCATTCTCGTCGTGAAACTGCTGCAACAGTTCCGCGACCAGTGCGGAGAAGTGATCGGCGTGTTGGTTGACGCGCCCGAAGGCGACCTCGGGCGACCACAACTCCTTCTCACCCAGATCGACCCCGGCGCCGCTCACCCGCCAATAGTGCAGGCCCGACTCGCCATCGCGCTTGTGGAACTCGCGGTAGTCGAAGTCGCCGGGATAGCCATGCGCACCGGACCAAACCTGAAGGCCGGTGCGATTATTGCGACCAAGTGCCGCCACCTCGGGCGCTGCCACCCAGTACGGCAGGTAGGTCGTGCGTTGCGTCGGCGGCTGATAATCGGGCGGCGGCACGACATATCGTCGGGGGATGTCGCCGTAGGGGCCGATCGCGTCGCCGAGTGCCTTGCCAACCGGCGTCCCGCCCTCGATCGTATGCGTCTCGACGAAGAAGATCTCGAGTCCATGTCGCGCGAGAAACCATTCGAGGCCAGGTTTGATGTAGGACTGCCCGCCAACATCTCGTCGGTGAGCTGGCCGGTAGGCGCACTCGGGCAGCCAAAATGACTTCGGCTGCCGGCCGAAGTGCCGCTGATAGGTTTGTACGCCGACCGCGACCTGTGCCCAAATCGTGGAGTCACGCTCCATCAGCGGTAGGTAGGCGTGGGTCGCGGCGCTCGTGGCGATCTCGATCATGCCCGCGTCCTGAAGTCGCTTGAACGCGCCAATGATGTCGCGTCCAAAGTCGTCGGTCAGCAGCCGGAGCAGGTGGTCGTACCGATCGCGATACCAGCGCGCGGTCGCGCCGCGGTGGCCCTCACCGGAGCGATCAAATCGCGCGATATCGGCCCGCGCCATGTCGCGCCGCTCGGTCATGAAGTCTTCGAGATTGGCAAGGACGAGCGGATCGGCCAGTTGCTCCACCAGCACGGGAGTCAGTCCGACTGTCAGGCGCGTTTGTACCCCCGCGCGCTGCAAGGTGAACAAGCCATCGAGCAGCGGCAGGTACGTTTCAGAGGCTGCCTCGTGAATCCACTCCTCGCCGTGCGGCCAGCGGCCCGCCCTGCGGCAATACGGCAGGTGGCTGTGAAGGACGAAGGTGAACGCGCCAACAGACATGGTGCTTCCTACGCTCGCGAGGATGGGCGACAGATTCGGGCGTGTGCCACGGGAGGCAAGCTCCGACAGCCCAACGCCGCGTGTCCAGCGCGGTGGCTACACTCCCAGGGGACCGAGCGGCCGCTTGGAGCGGACCGTCTCGCCGCTGGCGACCCACTGATTCGAGAAGTCGTCGTCGCGCACGTCGGGCCCGATGATGCAATTGCGCCCCACCTGAGCGCCGGCGGGAAATCGGGCGCGCTTTCCGACGATAGTGATGCCGCTGGAGAGCAGGTCGGGCCGCTCCCGATTCGGAGTGTAGTCGTCGCTGGCGCCGATGTTGCAGCCCTCGGCGACAAACACCTGCTTATCCAGTACCGCGCGGTCGACCACCGCGCCGCGCTCGATCCGGCAACCATCGTGGACGATTGAGTCGCGCACGATCGCACCGTCCTCGATATACACACCCGGTGAGATCACCGAGTGCTCGACGTGACCGTTGATGATATCGCCGGAGTTGAGCAGCGACCGGGCGGCATAGGCGCGCGGCCCGATCTTCGCGGGAGGATAGCGGGGTTCGCGGGTGCGTACGGCGGTATCCGGGTTGTAGAGGTCCAGCTCCGGAAGATCGACGAGCAGATCCATGTTCGCCTGCCAGTAGGCGTCAACCGTACCGACGTCGCGCCAGTATCCCGACAACCGGTAGCCGAACACTCGATATCCCTCGATCATCCCGGGGATGATGTCCCGCCCGAAGTCATGTGAGCTGGACGTGGCCGCGTCCGCCACCAGCCGGTCGAGTAAGACATCTTTGTTAAACACGTAAATGCCGGTGGAGGCGCATGTGGACGTGGGCTGTGCGGGCTTCTCTTGGAACTCGGTGACGCGCTGCTGGTCATCAAGCGAGATCAGACCGTACCGTGACGCTTCCGCCAGCGGCACCTCGTACACCGGTACCGTGGCGTCGGCGCCACTGGAGACGTGAAAGTCGATCAGAGCATCGTATTGGGCGGTATAGATGTGGTCGCCGGCCAAGATGAGCACCAGATCGGCCTGGGACTCTTCGATGAAGTACAGGTTCTGGTACACGGCATCCGCGGTGCCGCGATACCAATCAGAACTTTCGCGACCGAGATATGGTTGAAGCACGAAGACACCGCCACCGTCGCGGTCGAGGTCCCAGGGGCGGCCGGTGCCGATATGGTTGTTGAGCGAGCGCGGTCGATATTGGGTGAGCACCCCAACCGTGGTAATACCCGAGTTCACGACATTGCTCAGCGCGAAGTCGATAATCCGGTACTTGCCACCAAAAATCACCGCCGGTTTCGCCCGTTGTTCAGACAGGATGCTCAACCGATCGCCTTGGCCGCCGGCGAGGATTAGGGCCAACACCTTCTTCACGATCCGTCTCCGTCCCGTGGGCCAAGGGACATAAGATTCTCGCCACATACTTTGAGGTAGATCGAACACCCGCGATGCGCCGCCTATCTGGCGCGGCCGTTTCCGGACAGCGCACGCACCGGCACGCGTTCATGGGGGATACGCCCGTCCACCGCGTTGAAGATGGCGAGGTAATCGCGAAGGTAGCGCGTGATTAGAAAGTTCTCACGCACATGTTCACGGCCAACCGCGCCCATTCTGTCCGCCGCTCCCGGATGCTTCATCAAGTAGTGTACCCGGTTGATGCATTCGGCGGTCGTGTTCACTAGGTACCCCGTGCGGCCGTACAAGATCTGCAAGGGGATACCGCCGACGTTGCCAGCGACGACCGGCCGGCCCTTCCACAGCCCTTCGCTGACGACCAGGCCGAAGCCCTCGCGCACCGACTTTTGGATCACCACGTCAGCGTGAGCTTGGAAGGCATTGACCTCGACGTTGCCCACGCCATTGAGGTTCGACAGGATATGGATGTCGTAGTCTTCCCCTGCCCGCCGCACCGTGCGTTCGTACCACGCCCAGCCCTCGGGGTCGTCGTGCGCCATCGAGGCGACCAACACCAATTGCATCGCCGGGAAATCTGACTTGAGCGCACGATAGACATCGATCACACCCAAGGGATCCTTCCACGGGTCGAATCGCGAAACCTGGAGGATCATCGGGCGCTGTGGGTCCACGCCGTAGCGCGTCAGGATCTCTTCGACGGTCTGGCGCGAGAGTTCGACGTTCTTGGGGCTGAGCGGGTCAATCGCCGGTGGCACCGTGTACACGTCTGGGTGAGTGAGACCTTCGCGCACGTATTCCGGCATCGTGAAGATGGCGGCGTCAAAACTCTCAAGGTACGGATGGAGAAGGTCCCATACCTCCGGCTGGGCATCGGTCAAATCGATGTGACAGCGCCACACCCAGCGACCGTGCGGCCGCTGGCCGGTGCGATGCTCAATCAGATTGAGCATGGCCGCCGGTTGGGGGTCGTGGATGACGACGAAGTCATAATCTTGGTCGAACGCGTCCGCGTTCATCTGGTTGTACCGGACCCAGATTTCGCGCATCTGCGGCGTCCACTCCAGCAGCATACCCTGAAGTGAGTTGTGCATCGCCTTCGTGACGTTGTAGAACTCCTCCGCGCCCCGGATGACTTGCCAATCGGCGCGCATGCCGAGGTCAGTCATGAGCGGGACCAGCGTGGCAAGGATCTCGGCGACTCCCCCGCCGAACGCCGTCGCGTTGACATGCAAGACGCGTGCGCCCTTGAGCGGCTCTGCCAGCCGCTGAATCTCCTCAACTCGCGCGTCGCCGATGATCGGCCGATATGCTTCGATCGACTTAGGGGTTACCGCAACCGGTCCGAGCATCGCCTGACTCCCCGGGCCGGCGACTGCCGGCGCATCTGAAGTGATGGTCTGGGTCGCACTCTCGTTGAGACGCGCCACGCGCGGGAGAGGCCGCGGCGGACACACGGTGCGGGGGGGAACGCGGGCAGGCTCGTGGTCCGCGCTGCCGCTGTTACAGTTCCACGATCCTGCCGGCCCCTTGATCGTATGAACGAGCGATGCGGTGGGTCAAGGCGCGAATGGGGGAATCTGAGCGGTACGGAACTATTTAACAGCACGAATCCTTGAATCCGCAAATCCGACAGACCGCGGACTTGGCGCCCTTGATTGCGACCACCGGGTGACCACAGACAGGACACGATTCCATAGGGGGCGGTTTGTTATTCATCATGAGGGCAGAATATCACCCGACGGCGTCGTGTACGGCCCACGTTGCGTCACCGGCTGGCGCCAAACTATGACGCGCTGTCAGCGCACGCCGGTCGAGCCATGTCCGCCCTCCCCTCGCTCGGTTGATGACAAACGCTCGACCTCGACAACGGCCAGCGGCGCCAATCGCGCGACAACCAGTTGCGCGATTCGTTCACCATGGCTAACCACGAACGAGAGCCTCGATCCATACACGTACATGGTCACGAATAGTTCACCGCGATAGTCCGCGTCAATGGTCCCGAACGCCGCCAACACACCCCGCGCGGTGAGACCGGAGCGCGGCCGGATCTGAACGTCGTATCCAGTTGGAATCTCGATCGCGATGCCAGTCGGAATGAGGGTGGGATCGGCCGACAGTTCGACGCGGCCCGCATCGGGGATACAGGCATAGAGGTCGAAGCCACTCGCCCCCGAGCTGGCGCGTCGTGGCAACAGTGCGTCGGGGCGAAGGCGACGAACGTTGAGCGATATCTCGGCCGCGTGGTCAGAGGCCACCGACTGCGTCTCCCTTGAAGATAGGTGATGGGTGTTGGGTGTTAGGCATCGGGGAGGCCACCGCGTCGCATGAGCCTCTGGCGCCCCGAAGGTGGATGAGGGACTCCCGTGAAATCCTCACGTCCGACCGTCCAGCCCCGGCGTCCTGGCCCGCGGGGAAGGTCGAGAATCGGTCGTGAGAAGGGTCTGTGAACGCATCCGCTCACTGGCGTTTGGACAGGTGTCGTGGGTGGCGGGATGGCGCTGGCAGGGATCTGAGCCGGCCGCGGACGCCGCCGGGGTCACACGGACAATAGGCGCGACGGGTGGCCTCGGTCAAGCTGGACTCGGACGGGGGCCGAAACGCTCGTCCGGCGAAGGCCGCGAGCGCGCCAGCGGCTAGGACAGCGGCTCAGCCCGCGTACCCCATGTGCCGATACTCAAACAGGCAGCTCTATGGGTCTGGCCGTTTCGTGGAGGTCACGCTCACGAGCGAGGGCGTTACCTCCGTCAGGAGCAATTGGGGACCGCCGGGTTTCCCGATTCACAAGGGGAACAGTCATGTGGGAAAAGGAAGCCGTCGATATCGAACCGCGAGACGTGCCGGACTTCGTGGCGCCGCCCGTGGTCTGGCCGGGCACTCACGCTCCTGCCGCGCCCGATGGGGCGTGGAACTGGCTCAAGGATCCCGCGGAGATATGGCCGGCGCCGCCCAGCACCCTCGCGGACGTGGGCGTATCCTCCGCGTTCTTGCAGGATCTCGTGACGAAGGTGATCTACTATGCCGGTCCCAGCGCGACGGAACACATCTCGGCACGGATTGGCCTGCGATTCGACCTTGTCCAAGAACTGCTTGATGATCTGAAGACCGACCATGTGGTGGAGGTCGTCGGCGCCAACCGCTTCAATGAGATGAGCTTTAAGTACCGTCTCACGTCTAAAGGCGATCAAAAGGCCGAGGACGCGTTGCAGCGCTCACGGTACGCCAGCGTGGTCCCGGTGACACTCGACCAGTACACCGAGGTGGTACGCAAGCAATCGCTGCGCGGCACGCCGCCCTCGCCCGGCCGCATCCTCGAGGCGCTATCGCAACTCGTGCTTAACCCGGAGACGATCGACGGGCTGGCACGAGCGTTGCACTCGGGCCGCACCGCCTTGATATTCGGCACGTCCGGCAATGGCAAGACATCGATCCTCGAGCAGTACGCGCGGTACACGGACGACACGATCATCATTCCGCACGCGCTGTACGTTCACGGGCAGATCATCCGCATTTTCGACGCGGCCATGCATGCGCCGGTCGCGTCAAAGCCGGAACCGGTCGATGACTACGGTCTGTTCAAGCCCCAGAGTCGCACTGACCGGTTCGACCAGCGGTGGTTGCGGATCCGTCGCCCGGTCGTGGTGGTCGGCGGAGAGTTGACGCAGGAGAGCCTCGAACTCTCGTACGACCCCGTGGCGCACTTCTACCAGGCGCCGCCGCACCTCAAGGCCCAGGACGGCATGTTCGTGATCGATGACTTCGGCCGTCAGCGTGTACGCCCCGAGGAGTTGCTCAACCGCTGGATTCTGCCGATGGAGCGCGGCTCGGACCTGTTAACACTGCTCACCGGCGAGAACTTCACGGTGCCGTTTGAGATCGCGCTGATGTTCTCGACCAACCTGCGCCCCGTGGATCTGGTAGACGAGGCGTTCCTGCGCCGCATCCCGTACAAGATTGAGATCCCAAGCCCGGACCGCGTCCAGTTCCGAGAGATCGCGAGTCGGGTCGCGACCGCGAAGCGTCTGAAGCACACCGACGCCCAGCTCGATAACTTCGTCGAGACGGTGTTCCGTGCGGCGCAGGAACCGAAGGGCGCCTATCCGCGCGACCTAATACAGATCATCCTTGACAGCGCCCGCTTCGACGGTAGCGAACCCGAGCTGGCGCCGGGTCTGGTCGAGCGGGCGTTGCAGGTCTATTTCATTGGGTAGCGGTCGCGCCAGCAGTCGTTCTGCTCGCACACCGTCTGATACACTGCCGCGCGGGTGGACAGCCGTCAGCGGTCAGCGCGGGGACACGAAACGCCCACGAACGCGGGTGGTTCCCCCGGAGCGGATCTCTCACTGCTGACCGCCCGCGGGGAAGAACGCGGAGGTCGCAAGGAAACTGTGAAGATCGGCGCGCATGTCTCGACGGCAGGAACGCTCGACAAGTGTGTCGATCGCGCCCGCGATATCAGCGCGGAATCGATCCAGATATTCGCGTCCGGGCCGCAAAGCTGGCGTCCCAGCGCGCACTCGGACGAGGCGATCGACGTGTTGCGGGACCGGGCGCGCGAATACGGCATCGCGCCGCTGTTCGTGCACGGGATTTACCTGGTCAATCTCGCCTCCGCCGATCCAACGATGGTCGAGCGGTCCATCAGTTCACTGACGCAATACATGACGTTCTGCGGGCGAGCCGGCGGGGGCGGCGTGATCTTCCACGTCGGTAGCCACAAGGGCGCCGGCTTCGACGCCGTGCTACCCTCCGTCACCACCGCCATCGAGCGCGTGCTCTCCGGTACGCCCGACGAGGCCAACTTGATTCTGGAGAATAGCGCCGGGCAGGGCGGAACAATCGGCTCGACCTTTGCCGAACTCGGGGCGATCGTCCGCGCCGTGGGCAGTCCACGGGTGCAGATCTGCCTCGATACATGCCACTGCTACGCGGCCGGGTACGACCTTCGCACGGCTGCCGGGGTCGCGGCGGCGATGGACGAGTTCGACCGGGAGATCGGCCTCGACCGGCTGGTCGTGGTCCACGCTAATGACTGCAAGGCGGGCCTCGGCTCGGGCCTCGATCGACACGAGAACATCGGTCAAGGACACCTCGGCGAGGAGGGGTTTCGGGCAACCATGGCGCACCCGGCGTTTCGCGACCTGCCGTTCATCCTGGAGGTTCCGGGATTTGCCGGCAAGGGTCCGGATCGAGAGAACGTCGACATCCTCAAGCGCATCGCGACCGAGGTGGTCTGCTAGAGCAAGGTCGAACCAAGTGGTCCAGGCCTGGTGAGGCGAATCCTCGGGCCGCCCCCGCGGGGTGACAGCCGGCGTGACCTAGATAAGCGACGCGAGCCGGCCGAGGTCCGCTCCGATGACAAGAGCATCGCCAACGAAGATTAACGGCCGGCGGATGAGCCGCGGCTCGGCCGCCATCAGCCGGATCATCTCGTCGTCCGTGAGCGAGCCGGCCGTGAGCGCGCGCTGCCGAGCGGTTGGACTCTTCCACGAAAACAGCGCGGACAATGGGCAGAAACGGGCCAAGTCCCTGAGTTCAGACTCGCTCAGCGGTTCGCGGAAAATGTCGCGCGTCCGAAGCCCAACACCGTTCCGCGCGAGAAACTCCCGCGCTCGTGTGCAGGTGCTTCAACCGCGTCGTTCGTAGAGCACCACGTCGCGCATCACTGCCTCGCGAGTATCCGGTCAGTGGGCGACCGACGCCCGCCGGTCGTTCTTACACTGCCGCCGTGGGTGAGGCTTCCGGCTCCGAGGCAGGTGGAGTCGTGGGATCCGCCTGCTTCGCGATGATCGCGCGTCCGTTCTCGGGCAGATCGAACCGGTAGAGCTTATAGAGCACTTCGATGAATGCGCCGACCGTGCGCGCGTGGCGACGATTGCGGCGATAGATCAGCGCGATCTGCCGCTTGATCCGGGGCACGCCCGTGACCTCGATCTCCACCAAGAGATTGAGCTTCAGTTCACGCTCCACCGCCACCCGCGGCAAGATAGCGATACCCAACCCCTCTTCCACCATCATCTTGGTCGCTTCAAGCGAATCGAGTTCCATCGCATGTCGCGGGACGATCCCGGCGTCGCGGAAGAACCCGTGGATGAGTCCGTAGTAGCTCGATGCGCGATCAAAAAAGATCAGCGATTGACGGGCAACGTCCTCAATTCGGGCGCTGCGCTCACGGGCGAATTGGTGGGTGGTGTCGGTGACGAGGACGACTTCATCGTCGTATAGATGAACCGTCTCAATCTCGGGATGCACGAGCGACCGCACCAGGCCGACTTGTACCTCGTCGCTCAGCACCATGTCGAGCACCTGATCGGAGCGGCCATTGCGTACCGACACATCGACGCTCGGATACCGGCCTCGAAATATCTTGAGGATCTTGGGGAGGACATAGGCGCTGATTGTCGGCGCTGACCCGAGGCGAAGCGTCCCGACCTCGGTGGTTCGCAAGGCTTCCAGGGCGTCACGGCCTTCCTGAACCGCCTTCAGCGCGCGTTGCGCGTACTCGATGAATGTGGTTCCGGCATCAGTTAGGCGAACAGAGCGGCCGCTGCGCTCGAACATCTCCTCGCCAAGTTCGCGCTCGAGCGCTTGAATGCGCGCCGTCACCGACGGTTGTGTCAGGAACAACACTTCCGCCGCCTTGCTGAAGCTTCGATAGGCGGCGACCTGCAGGAGCGCATCGAGCTGTCCCAACTCCATCGAATGCTCCTTCAGTGACACACCGGCCCGTCACATGACAGGCAGCCGCGGTATGCACGAGATGCTGTCCGCGATCGGCTCCGGGCCGCTTGCCGCCCGCGTCAGGGGCGTGAACGCTTCGCGGCGTGGGGATCAGTCTCGGCACTTGCCCGTCGCCGCGAGCGATCGTCGCGCGTTGTACTCCGACAACGATTGAAGGCTCCTATCGAATTCCGCTGCCTCCCAGGTTAACGATGATACCAGGATCACGGCCGTGCTCCAACGGCGGGATGGCAGCCTGAACCTGTCGATCCGGCATCCCGTCACGCGATGGCAGGTCAGCACGTCGGAGTTGGGCGCGCGGATTGGAGCACGACGCTCATAGGGGAGTCTGACATCACGACAATCGCCATAACCCGTGCGCGAACACGCCGAGGGCGAGCAGTAGACCGAAGTCGCGGTGGAGCCGGGCCGTGCCCATCATCAGTCGATCGAGGCGGGGCACACCCGTGCCAGTCGCCAAGATGCGCGTCAGCCGCACGGCCGTCGGGAGCGTGAGAAAGGCGACAAGCGACGGCGCCGGGGCCACGCGTGCTACCACCAGCCCCAAGAGGACCGCGAAACTGCCGAGCGTCAGCAGCATGTACTCGTACTCGGCGACCCGACGACCGAACAGGTTCGCCAGCGTGCGCTTCCCGTTGGCCAGGTCATCCGCCATGTCGCGGACATTGTTCATATGCAAGATGGCGGCAACCAGTAGCCCAATCGGGATGGATAGCAGAAGCGCGCGTCCCGACCATCGCTGTGTCTGGACGAAGTAGGCGCCGAGGACGATCACCGGTCCCATGAAGATGAACACCGTGACCTCACCCAACGCGCGATAGCCAAGCGCGAAAGGGCGGGCGGTGTACGCGTAGCCAGCGAGCACGCTCAAGACGCCGAGTACCAGCAGCGATGGCCCGGTCATCAGCGCTAGCGCGACGCCGCACAGCGAGCCGGTGAGCATGGCGACCAGACCGCCGCGGAACAGGGCGCCGGGGGGCAACTCTCCCGTTTGAACGACCATGTCTGCCCGCCGCTCGCGTGTGAGGTCGAGTCCCTGGACATGGTCGAAGTGCTCGTTGAGCATGTTCGTGCCCACTTGGAGCGCGACCGCGCCCGCGAGCGCCAGGATAAAGCGAACGGGGTGGAACGTATCCGGTAGCGCCAGCGCCGAGCCCACAAGCACCGGCGCCACCGAGGCGCTGAGCGTGCGAGGACGGGCGGCGCGGTACCACGAGCGGAGAGAAATTCGGCTGGTCATGGCGATCATCTACCTGGCGGTGAGGTGAGCGGGTTTGCGGGCGGCGTGGGGGCGTGGCGTTGGAATGGCCGGGACCGCTCACGCGCGTCCCACTCCGGCGACAGGCGCGCGCCCCGTGTGGAGGGTCACGGCGCCGGGCCAGAACCGCCGCATTCGCACCTCCACGAAGCCGGCCGCCCGCATTGCCTGCTGCAATTCATCCCCGGACACGAAGCGCTCGACCGACGCGGGAAGGTAGCGGTACGCCTCGGGCCGCCCGGAGATCGCGCCCGTGAGCCGCGGCATCACTCGCGCGAAATAGGACGAGAACAACCAGCCGGCGACACCTCCGCTAGGGCGGGTGATCTCAAGACAGGCGAATGGTCCGTCGGGGCGCAACACCCGGCGAATCTCAGCGAGCGCGGCGTCGAGGCCGGCCACGTTCCGCAGCGTGAACGCCGTGGCCGCCCCGGCGAACGACTGACCCGCGAACGGCAGCCGTAGCACGTCGGCGCGCGCCAGCGCGACGCCGGCCGCCCCATGCGCGACGCACTTCTGCCGGCCGAGCGCGAGCATTCCCTCGGACAGATCGACGCCGGCGACGGCGCGCTTGCTGAATTGCCGGCGCAACTCAAGGGCGAGATCGGCGGTGCCGGTCCCCACGTCCAACAGCGGCCCCGTGGGCAGGGGGCGCAACGACGCGGCGGCGGCCCGCCGCCAGCGAACGTCCTGTCCGGCGCTCATCAAACGGTTGAGCATGTCGTAGCGATGGGCGATGCTGTCAAACATGGCACCGACCATGCCCGCCTTCTCGCGTTCGTGCCTCCCGAGCGGAGTCGCGGTGGTGTCCATCCCGTGTTCCTTGCCCCTTGTTGTCTGTAGGCGTTCAGCGCTCAGCCTTGAGCGCTCAGTGGCCGCGCCGTGGGGATGCGTGACCCCGGCCCGGTCGCCGTCGCCGGCGGACGGCTGTCCGGCGGATGAACGCGCGGGCTGACCGTGACGCGCTAATGGCTGACCTTTCACGGCGAGCGCCACGGTAGCGCCAGCCGCTCGACCGCCGTGATCGCGAGGTTGAGACCCCAACCGATCAGCGCGGTGGTCGCGAGGCCGGCGTACATCGAATCGATGTCGAGAATTTGGTAGGAGCGCCATATCAGGGCGCCGACACCCTGCTTCGCGGCGAGGAACTCGGTGCCCACGACCACGATCAGGGCAAATCCAAGCGACACCCGCGCCCCGGTGACGATCGAGGGCAGCGCGCCCGGCCACGCCACCGATCGATATTGCCGCCAGCGCGAGGCCCGCAGCGAGCGCGCCACATCGAGCAGCACTGGATCGATGCCGCGCACGCCCGCCAGCGTTTGCAACAGCATCAGGAAGAACACGCTGAACGCGGTCATGAAGATCTTTCCCGACTCGCCGATGCCAAAAATGACGAGCACCAATGGCAGGATGGCGATGCGCGGTATCGGGTACAGCGCGGTGACGGTCGGCAGCAATGCCCGCCGCACCGGCGACCACAACCCCATCGCCATCCCCAGCGCCACCCCCGGCGCCGCGCCCGCCGCGAACCCGACCAGCAGCCGCACCAGGCTGACCCGGATATCAACCACGAGGCTGCCGTCCCGCGTCAGGCGCAACCACGCGCGCAGCACGACCGTCGGCGCCGGAAAGAACAGCGGGTTGAGCGCGCCGGCGCGCGCCAGCCCTTCCCAGAGTAGGAGCAAGAGGAGAGGAACGAGCAGGGCCAGGAGCGCGTTCGGCGCCCACGCCCAACGCATCGAGCGGCCGCCGAACCGCGCGGGCGCCACCTGGCTACCGGCCGACCGCCGCGCACTGATGTCGGTCATGGCCGGCTCCGTCCACGCTCGACTTCGGCGCGCAACACCTCCCACACCGCGACTGTCAGTTCACCGAAGCGGGGGTCGCGGCGCAGGTCGGCGAAGCGACGTGGGCGGTCGAATGGCACGGTGAACTCCGCGCGGATCGTGGCCGGCCGGGCGCTGAGTACGAGCACGCGGTCGCCCAACACCACCGCCTCGTCGATGCTGTGCGTCACGAACAGCACGGTCTGGCGCGTGTGCGCGAGGATGTCCTGCAACTCCTCTTGCAAGAGCAACCGGGTCGGCTCGTCCAGGGCGCTGAACGGCTCGTCCATCAACAGCACGCCGGCATCGGCCACCAGCGCCCGTGCGATCACTACCCTCTGACGCATGCCCTCGGAGAGCTGGGCCGGATAGGATCGTGCGAAGTCCGCCAGCCCGACGCGCTCTAGTGCCGCCATCGCCGCCGCGCGACGCGCCCTTTTCCTGTCGCCGGCGATCCAAAGTGGGTAGGCGACGTTGTCCACGACCCGAAGCCATGGAAACAGCGATGCGCCCTGAAACACGGTTGCTGTCGGCAGCCGCCGCCCGCTGGGGACGACCGTGGCGACACCGCCCGACACGGGTTCGAGGCCGGCCAGAACGCGCAGCAACGAGCTCTTGCCGCAGCCGCTGGGGCCAACGACCGTGCAGACCTCGCCGTCGCGCACCGTGATGCTCACATGCCCGATCGCGTCGATCGTGCCCTGCGCCCCGGCGTACGACTTCGAGAGGCCGGCGATCTGCACCCTGGCGGGAGATTCCGCGGTGGCACTTGCGGACGCTGGTGTCGCGCCGCCGGGCGCCGTGCTCATCATCGTGCCCATGTACTGTCCGTCACCTTCATCCGATCCGTGTACCGCCCCGGCGTCGCGTCATGGCGGGTCGCCGGCCGCGCGGTGCGTCAGCGCGGCTTGGCCGGGCCGAGCGTCTTCACCGCCGCGGCGGCGTAGGAGCCGTCGATGAGCGCGGCAATATCGAGCGGTTGCTCGTAGGTGAGCCGCCCCTGCTGCTTGAAGAATGTCTGCTGATTCTGGAGGGACACGAGGTTTACAGCGCCATCCGGCTCGCCGTAGGGTCGCGCGGCAGCCTTAATCGTCTCGACCGGGACATTGGTGTACTTCGAGATCACGCCCAGCGTCGCCGGGTCCGACCACCCGCCCGCCTCCAAGTCGCGCACGGCCCGCAGGTACGCCGTCATGAATCCTTGGGCGAGGCGGGGATTCTTCGTCGCCCAGCCGGCGTTGTAGTACACCGCGGTGGGCTGGTCGCCATCGAGGAAGGAATCGTTCAGCACCTTGATTTGGCCCTGGGCCACCCCGAGCGCGGTGAACGGCTCGCCGAGCATCGCGCCCGAGATCGCGCCGGAGTCGAGCGCCTGGGCCACACTCTGAAACGGAATCGCGACGACCTC
Source organism: Dehalococcoidia bacterium (assembly GCA_038325665.1). Taxonomy (GTDB): domain Bacteria; phylum Chloroflexota; class Dehalococcoidia; order CAUJGQ01; family CAUJGQ01; genus CAUJGQ01. The sequence continues at coordinate 20,521 of JBBQJF010000043.1, forward strand.
AACATCCTTACTCGTGAGGCCGCCCGCGTTGAGCGCGCGCTCCAGCCAGTACTCGGTCGCGGCCCCAAAGGCATTAATCGCGACCTTCTTGCCCTTGAGTTCCGCGATCGTGGTGTGCCGGCCGTCGTCGAACGCCTTCTTACCGACGACCAGCGGTGTGGTCAGGCGCGGGCGCTCGGCATGAAGCGGGGCAACGATCGTGATCGGCTGCTTCTGATTCAATCCCTTCGCGCGGGCGGCGAGATTGAAGTAGGCGGAGCCGATGCCGCCGGAGCCGATATCGAAGTTGCCGGCCGCCGTCTGGGTGAGCATGTCGGCGCCGCCGGGCAGCGGTTGCAAATCAAGCTCGATTCCCTGCTCACGGAAGTAGCCGCGTTCGGCGCCGATGTAGAACGGCGCCGCGATCAGGATGGGGATGTACCCGACCGTGACCTTCTCCGGCGGCGCGGCGGCCGCGGTGGCGGTGCTCATCGGCGCCGGATTGGCCGCCTGTCCGCCCGTATCGCTCCCACCGCCGCACGCCGCCAGTAGTATGACGGCGCCCACGATGAGCGCGAGCGGAAGCAGGCGCCGCCTCCGAGCCGCATCTCGGCAGGATGAGGCGCGCGCCGCCGCGGGACCGGATCGACCGATGGATGTCATGGCGTCGTCCCTCCGTATCATCGTTTCCCTCACCGGGACCGTCCGGCCACCGCGGGAAGAACCCCGCTCCCATCATGCCCGCGTTCCACCCGCGCCCGATTCGGTATCGGGTTCAAATCCTCGCACGGGACCGGCGTGCTCGACCGGGACCGCGAGGCCCACACTGCGACTGAGCATGGCGCGAAGCGGCGGGAACGCATCCTCGAGGTCGGCGGGGTTACCGGTCAGCACCCAGCGCGTGGCAACCTCGTACAGCGCGCCGAACCACACCGCGCCAGCCAAGTCGGTATCGAGCGGCGCGATCAGCCCGCGTGCGACCGCGTCATCGAGATGCCGGCTGATTAGCGCCGCGCAACGGCCATGCAGCTCCGTCATCGCCGCGTTGAACTCACGTCCGGCGCCCATCGCCTCGACCAAAAACAGGCGGGCGAGCGAGCGGTGGCCGGCAAAGGTGCGGAGCACCGTGAGCAGGGCGGCGTCGCCACGCTCGACCGGATCCGCGACGCCGCGCATCGCATCCTCGACCCGCTCGATTAGGAGGTTGCCCATGCGGTTGAGGAGGGCAAGGAAGATCGCCTGCTTGTTGGGAAAGTGAAAGTAGACGCCGCCCTTCGAGGTTTCGGCCTCGGTCGCGATCTGGTCCACGGCCGCGTCGCGAAAGCCGCCGCGCGAGAACACCGCCATGCCCGCCTGGAGAATGCGTTCGCGGCGCTCACGGCTTCGCTCCTGCCCAGTGCGCATTCCACGCTCCCCTGCATGTGGGTCACAGCTCACAGCTCACGGAGCGGCGCCGCGCGACTCGCGGACCACGCCACTCGGCCCGGATGAAAGCCGACCGACGTGTCGGTCGTGTTTATTGTCACAAACATCGGACGGAAAAGGAAGCCCCAGGACCAACGGGGTGCGTCCGGTTTCTGGACGCGCGGGTTCGCGCTTAACCCGCGCGCCCGCACGCGTCCGTGCGGTCGCCACACAAACCGACACACTCGATGAACGGCTCCGCCTGTACGGTGGCGGGTGACGGCAGGAGTGCGATGTGTG
>JBBQJF010000044.1:0-22139 GCA_038325665.1 Dehalococcoidia bacterium
AGCGGCCGCGGCGGCGTTCGCGGTCGCCAACCCCCAGCCGTAAGACAGCGAACGCCGTCGCGGTCGCGAGCAGCCGCCCTGCTCCGACCAGCACGATCGGCGACCGGCCGCCCGGCCGCGATGGCGCTGCGATGCGCCTCGGTGCGACCGCCGCCTGATCCGGATCGGGAGCAGGACGGACAACCGACGCCGTCTGTCGGGAGGTGATCGCGTCGGTCGGGTGCAGCGGCGGCAGCTCCGTCGCCCTCACCGCTCGCTCGGCGGCATCGGAGTCCGCGTCCGCGACACGGCGTTCGGGTGCGCGCATCGGCCCCGTGGCGGGCAGCGGGCCAAAACCGGCGTGCGCGCGCAATTGCGCGGCGAATGACAGCGTACCCGCCGGCCGGCGGGCAGGATCCTTCGCCATTGCCTCGGTGATGACGGCGACCACACCCGGCGGAAGGTCCGGCCGTAGTTCGCCGAGGTCGGGCGGCGGCTGGTGGACGATCGCGTACAGCGCGCGGGTGGGATCGTCCTCGAACGGGGGACGGCCGGCGAGCAGCGCGTACACCGTGGCGCCGAGCTGGTAAACGTCGGTTTGCGGCGTGATCCGCTCGCCGGGGCGCACCTGCTCGGGCGCCATGAACCCGGGTGTCCCGATCAGGAAGCCGGTGTTGGTGACGCTGGTGCTGTCGAGCGCACGCGCCACGCCCAGATCGAGCAGCACGGAGCGGCCGGTATCATCCTCGATCAGAATGTTGGCCGGCTTGACGTCGCGGTGGACGAGATCGCGGGCGTGGACAGCGGCGAGCGCCGCGCCGATCTGGCCGGCAATCTGCACGACCTCGAGAAGGTCGGGCGTCCCCTGGCCGGCCACCCGCGCGGCCAGCGATTGACCCTCGACCAGTTCCATCGCCAGGTAGGTGACACCGCCGGCCTCACCCGCGTCAAAGATCTGCACGACGTTCGGGTGACGCACCCGCGCCAGCGATCGACCCTCGCGCACGAATCGTCCCGTGATCGCCGCGTCCCGCGCCAAGTGGGAGTGGAGGACTTTGAGCGCGACATCGCGGTCGAGCACGGGGTCGTGTGCGCGATAGACGGTCGCGAAACCGCCCGTGCCCAGTTCCCCCCGCAACTCGTAGCGCCCGACCATCGCCGGTTGGCCCCGCACCGCCGGCCCCCCTCCCGCACCATTTCGTCGCGACACCCACCGCCGCTACGCGGTCGCGCTCTCAAGCAACTCCACCACCTCGACGACGGCGGCATCACGCCACCCTGCCCAATAGGGGCTGGCGGCTTGGAACGCGTCGTACCGCTGCTGGGCCTCGATCTTGGCGGTCTCTTTCTCCTCGGCGGTCGGTTCGCGTCCGAGCTTCTCGGTGAGCTGGCGGGTGCCGGACGGCCCGAACACCGGACTCATCGCCTCACGCATCTCCGCGTTCGCCCTCGCAGGCCGCTCGACCCATGTCGCGAGCACGCGGCCATCATCCGACATAAAGACGTAGACCGGGATCGAAAGGAAATCGCCGCTCTTGAACGGCTCCATCAGGTCGAGGTGCTGGTCACGCTCGACCATTCGCAGCTCCATCCCGGCAGCATCGGCGATACGCTTCGCGACCGGCAGACCGCGATAGACATCTGGGCACCAATCCTCACCGATCACCATGAGCTTCGTCGGTCCGCCCGGCCGCGCGACCACGGCGCGTAAACGTGCGGCGAGCTCGTCCGGCACCGACGCCTTCGCGAGGTTATCGGCAAACTTCTCCTGATTAGAGCTGATCGACGCGACGTACTGCTCGTACGTCTTGGCCGCGTCGAAACGCTCGGTTGGCACGATAAGCTCCCGGCCTTGCTGTACGACCATGGTGTGTATGCTCCTTCTCCACTCGTGGGCGCTCCCGAGACTCGCGGGTGCGCGCCCGCTCCCGTGCGGCCATTGTGCCACATGCCACCTCGGTATGACGCCGCCCTCCGCTTGACCAAACCCGCCCAAGTCTCGATGATTGGCCTGAGGTGGCACAGCTATGAGCATACGTGTCGGTGTGAGTCTCGCGGGATGGCAGTTCCCCGGCCAAGACCCCGAGTCGCTGTTCGAATACGCGGCGCAATGTGAGGCGTTAGGGCTGGATTCGATCTGGCTGAGCGAGCGGCTCGCCGGACCGGGGCCGTTCCTCGAGCCGCTCGCGGCGATCGCGATGATGGCCGCACGCACGCGCACGCTGAAGTTCGGCATGAGCGTGGTCGTGTTGCCGGCGCGTAACCCCGTGGTACTCGCCCGCGAGGTCGCCACCATCGACTTCTTGTCAGGTGGGCGGCTGCTGCCGGCGTTCGGTCTGGGGACTGACGATGCCCGCGAGCAGGAAGCTACCGGCGTACCCAAATCCGAGCGCGCCGGTCGTACCGACGAGGCGATGGGGCTGCTCCGGCGACTATGGACCGAGGACCACGTCACGCATCAGGGACGATACTTCCACGTCACCGATGTGACCGTGCGTCCGCGTCCGTCGTTCGCGCACCGCGCCGTCTGGTTTGGCGGTCGCTCCGAGCCGGCGCTGCGGCGGGTGGGACGGCTGGCGGACGGGTGGCTGGCGGCCGGTGTGACCGCCGACGAGGTACGCGAAGCCGTGCCCATGATTCAACGCTACACCGAGGAAGCCGGCCGCGCGATCGAGGACGATCATTACGGTGTGATCCTGCCGTACTACATCACTGATGACCGCGCGGCGGCGCTGGCGCGGTACGCTCCCGGGATTGGGCGGTTGCGTCCTGATGTGCCGGTTGAGCAGTACACGGCGATCGGCACGGCTCGCGATTGCGCCGGCTTGATGGAGCGATACGTCGAGGCCGGCGCGAGTAAGTTCGTGCTGCGCTCGGTGTGTCCGCCGGAGGAGATGTTCACGCAGTTGGAGCTACTCGCGGAGGGCGTCGTCGAGCGCGTCGAAGCGTACGTCTGAGCGGATCGCCCGCCGCGCCATTCACTGAATCGGTCGGGGAGCGCCGGCCCCGCGAGGAAACAAGATGTCACCAACTCAATCGGCCGTGATCGGTGACCGGGTGATTTGTTCGGATGGCGAGCCACTGGGTGTGGTCGAACGCGATGAGGACACACATCTGCGCGTGCGGCGTCCGGAATCACCGCCGATCGTGTGGGTGGCGAAGTCGCTCATCGCGGGCGTCTCTGATGGGATGGTGACGCTGTTGTTGCCGCGCGACGATCTCCACGATGGCGTCATCGCTCTGCCACCCGGCCGCCAGCGCGAGTACGGAACACTCGAAACCGTGTCACTCTTGGTCCGCCGGATGCGCGCCGAGCACGCGGGTTAGGGGTAAGCGTCGCGGCGCCGGCCGTGCGTCGTCGCCGTGAATCCGCGGAGCGCACATCGCGCCGGACGTGGTCATATGTGCCGGCTTTACACCGCCGGTTCGATCCCGGTGATAGCGCGCGATTGCTCGCGGGAGGACGCGGATGGCACTCGAGATTTCGGAGTACATGGAGGCGATTGAGCGGCAACGGGCCGGCTTGATCGCGGCGGTCGAGGGATTGCCGGTCGAGGCGCTCGATTGGGCGCCGCTCCCACGCGACACCAGCTCGCTCAGCGTGCTCGCCCATCACTGCTCCGGGTTGTTGCGGCTGTGGATGGTGGAAGGGTTGACCGGAAAGGACACGGGGCGCAGTCGCGAGAGCGAGTTTGCGGCTGCCGGAAAGGACGCGACCGCGCTGACTGATCTGATCAACGGTGCGTACGATGACGCGGCGGCGACGCTGGCGAGCATCGATCCGGCACAGCTCGATCAGCCTGCTGAACTGGCCATTAATCACGCGCGACGCGGAGAGATGCACACCCGCCGGTTCGTGATCCTGACGCCGCTGACCCACGTCGCGGAGCACATCGGCCACATGCAGCTCACGCGGCAACTGTGGGAGGCGCGAGGGTCGTGACTATCCCACGGGTCGTGATCTTCGATCTGGGCGGCACACTGGTGGATTGGTCGGACTGGGACACGGATGCCTCCCGCCGGTGGGCAATCTCATACGACCATCTCACCGCCGCCGTGCCGCGCGATCACTGGCCGAGTCGCGAACAGTACGCCGCCGCGATGCGCGAGGCCGAGCTTGCGCACTGGGCGCGGGTGGAGGCGGAGCATTGGAGCGGGCCGCCCTCCAGCCTGTTGCACGACGGCTTCCGCCGGCTCGGCGTCCATGTGGGCGAAGACGAGTTGCTCGCGGCGCTCGATGGCTATGCCCGCGCCGTCGATGGCTGGGCGTCGGTGTTTCCCGACGCACGCGACACGCTGGCGGCCTTGCGCCGTCTCGGCTGCCGGCTGGGACTGCTATCGAATACCTGGTGGGCGGCGGAGTGGCACAACGCCGACCTCGCCACCCATGGCCTGGCCGGTCTGCTCGACGAGATCAGCTATACATCCGATCTGCCGCACTCGAAGCCACATCCGTCCGTGTTTCTCGACCTGGCCGCGCGGCTCGGCGCCGAACCGTCCGCCTGCGTCATGGTCGGCGACCGGCCGATCGACGATATCTCCGGCGCGTTGAACGCGGGTATGCGCGCGGTGTGGAAGACCAACGGCGCACCCCGCCCCCGGCCCGAGGGGATCGTCCCGACCGCGATCATCACGCACCTCGCCGAATTGCCCCCGCTGGTGCAGTCCTGGCGCGAGGGATAGCGGGCCGGGTGCGTCGGGTTCGTGTCGCGCCCGGTTAAGGGCAAGAGGGCGCGCGGGTCGGGCCGAACCCGTTCGCACGGACCTTGGATGCGCTCCCCGGAGTGCCTCGAACGCCACGACGATCTGGCCCATCGCCAGACTGGCTATTCGTGAATCAAGCCGCCGGGAGCGGGGCGGGGGTTGCCAGACGACGACCGCCACACACTCACAGGCTCGGACAGCGCATCCCGTTTCCGGGGGCGGCGCATTGTGTGGGGAGTAGGGACGTGCCCAACACAGCGCATCCCGTGCCCGGGGGCGACCCACCGGACATCCCTACATACAGAGCGTTCGGCGTGGCGATACGCTTCCACGCGCTCATCCTCTCACGTTCGCCTCCCGCACGAAGTCGGCGAAGGAAAGCGTGTTCAGGATGTTTCGTGTCTCCACCCAGCCGCGGCGGGCAACATCGATGCCGCCCAGAAGGTTGTGTAGCTCCTCGGTGGCGTGGGCATCGCTGTCAACCGTCATCTTCACGCCACGGCGCACGGCCTCGCGCACCAGGTCGTCGGGCAAATCGAGGCGGTCGGCGGGGCCATCGATCTCCAGGAACTTGTCATAACGTAGACAGGCGTCGAAGACGGCATCCCAATCGGCCTCAATGCCCTCGCGGCGCAGCAGCAGCCGCCCGGTCGGGTGGGCGATGCCGTTGATCGAGGGATGGGCGAGCGCCGCGAGCAGCCGCCGCGTCACCACATCGCGCGGCTGGCGGAAGCCAGTGTGGATCGACGCGAGGCAGAATTGGTGCGACGCGAGCACGTCGTCCGGAACCTGCAATTCGCCCTCGACGGTGATATTGACCTCGAGTCCGTTGACCAGGCGAATGTCGGGATAGGCGCGTTGCAACTCGCTCAGTTCCACCGCGCGACGCGCGAAGGCGAGACTAGGATACGAGTGGTCGCTGATCACCAGATACTCGCGCCCGAGTGCCCGCGCCGCCTCGATCATGCGGCGGGCGTCGTCGCGTCCGTCGCTCCATGTGGTGTGGCTGTGGCAGTCGCCCCGAATCGACTCCGCGCCGATCAGCGCCGGTAGGGAGCCGTCGCCGGCCGCCGCGATTTCGCCCGCGTCCTCGCGTAGCTCCGGGGGAGGGACATCGAGACCGAGCAGCCGGTACACCTCCGCTTCCTCGCGCGTCGGGATGAATCCGCCGTGCTGGTCGCGTACGCCATCCGGGCCGATGCTAAGGCCATGCTCGGCCGCGCGTCGCGCCAGTGCCACATTATGCGCGGTCGAACCGGTGTACCACTGGAGCAAAGCCCCGTATCGCTCCGGCGGTGCGGTTAACACCTCTACTCGGCGGCCGCTGTGGAGCGTGAGCGTCATGCCAGACCCTCGGCCACCAGTCGCCGCGACTGGCGCGGCCTGATCGATGCCGGAGAACGCGCGGAGGTGCGCGAGCAGAGCGTCGGGGTCACGGGTAGCGACGCCGATGTTGATGTTGCCGGCCGTGGCACACCGCCGCCGGATACTGCCCATGACCTCCGCCTCGTCACAGACGGCCGCTCCGCGTAGGTGATGGAGCAGCGGGACGACCGCGGTGATCGCCGCGGGCAACAACATCCGGTCCGGTCGCCGCGCTAATTCCGCCAGCCCTTCGGCGATCTTCTCCAGCATCTTTGCGCCAAGGCCGGATGCTCCCAGGTCACCGCGTTCGATCCGGCGTTCGAGGTCGTCGAGGTCTTCGACTCCCGCCGTGGCGAGCTTCCGCGCGGTTGCCGGGCCGACACCGGGGATGCGCACGAGTTCGAGGACCACGTCGGGGATGTCCTCCAGAGCCTCGTCAAAGCGCACCGACCGGCTGGTGCGAAACCACTCGTCCAGATGACCGGCGATGGTCGAGCCGACTCCAGGGATGTCGGTCAACCGGCCGGCGTGCCACAACTCCCGCACCGGGATTGTCGTGTGGGCGACACCATTGGCGGCGATGTCGTACGACCCTGCCTGGAAGCGATCCGCGCCCTTGATGCGCAGCGCCATCGCCACATCGCGCAGCAGCGCGGCGACCTCGCGATTGCCACCGGAGTTCGACTCCACCATGAGTCACACCTCGCGCTGCCAGTGTAGCGGGCGAAGGGCACGGGGCACAGGTCACGGGTCACGAGGCACGGGGCACAGGGCATGCGGCACGGGGTCACGGGTCACGAGGTACGGAGCCACGGGGCACGGGTGACAGGGGAGAGGATACGGCGGCCGAGCCAACCAATGACCAGCTCGGGGGGCATCGAAGGCAGCCGGGTGGGGTCGCCAGCAGAACCGGCGGGCACTCTACCTGTGCCCTTTCGAACTCCACCCTGTCGCCGAATCCCAAGACCTGCACCCTCTGACGTGTACCCCTTCTCCGTGCCCTCCGTCCCATGCTCATTCCCCGTGACCCGTGCCCCGTGCCCCCGTACCTCGTGACCCGTGACCCCGTGACCCGTGCCCTATGACCTGTGCCCTATGACCTATGACCTATACCCTCTTGACCGTCGCATCGCAAACCGTCATCGTGAGCGGCGATGGCTGAGTTACTTGTCAATCTGCGTCTTTGGGACGGGCTGGCCGAAACCGCGATGGACGGCGCGGCGGTGCTGATCGAGGGCAGCCGCATCGCGTGGGCAGGTCACAAGGCGGACGCCCCGGACAGCGCGGGTGCAGCGGAGCTGGTGGACTGCGGCGGCGGTGTGTTGCTACCCGGTCTGATCGATGCCCACATTCACCTCGGTATGGTCCGCGGCCCGACCCCGGCTGACTCGGCGGCGGCGATCCTTGCCCACGCCGCCGCCGCGCTCGATGTTGGGCTGACCGCCGTGCGCGACCTCGGCGCCCCAAACCATGGCGTGATCGCGGCGGCGCGGCTGATCGCCGGGGGGGCGGCGCCGGGACCGCGGATCATCGCCGCCGGCCGTCCGGTATCTTTGCCCGGCGGCTACATGACCGGCGTCGCGGTCGAGGCCGCGGATGCGGGGGCGGTTCGGGTTGCGGTCGAACAGCAGGCAGCGGCCGGCGCGGGCGTGATAAAGGTGATCGCCTCTCCGGTTCCGCCGGCGCCCGTCCCCGACATGCCCCGCAGTTTCGGCCTCGACAATCTCCGCGCCGCGGTCGATACCGCCCATGCCGCCGGCCTGCGTATCACCGCCCACGCGCATAGTCTCGCCGGGGCGCGCGATGCCGTGCTGGCCGGCTGCGACTGCATCGAGCATGGCTACCGGCTCGATGCGGAAACAATCGCCGAGATGGCCCGACGCCAAACCTGGCTCGTGCCCACGCTCGTCGCGATGGAACGCGCGCAGGCGCCTCACCTGGGTCCGGGCCGTCCCGACGGCGATGCCCGCCGGGCGCGCGAGCGGTGGGAAGCGGCGGCGGAGGCTGCCCACGCCGCGCATCGCGCGGGCATACGGATCGCCGCCGGCACTGACGCCGTGGCGGCGGCGCCGGTCCATGCCGTGCGGCGGGAGGTGGCACTGTTGGTGGAGACCGCCGGACTGACCCCGCGTGCGGCGCTGATGGCCGCGACCTCCGCCGCCGCCGATCTGCTCGGCATTGCCGCCGATACCGGCGCGATCGTCGCCGGGCGGCGCGCCGACCTGTTGCTGGTGGGAGGCGATCCACTCGCCGGCGTGGAGGCGCTGGAGCAGGTGCGCGCCGTGTGGCGCGACGGCGCGCGGGTCGCCGTCAAGCGGTAGACACCAAACCGCGCGTATATCTATGAAACGCCCTCATCACGGGTGGCTGTGCGCGCGTGCGCGGCTCCACCCGGCGAAGGAACAGACTCCGCCCGTGCGGGTGGAACATGATCATCGCCGCGCAATCGGTGTGCCGTCGCGGGGTCGAGGTGGCGCTGGTGCGTGGGGTCGAGGCCGGTGAGGAAGCCCCGCACCATTGCCACGAACCCGTGCGGTTGGTCGGTGACCGCCGGGTGGCCGGCGTGGTTGATCAGCCGTAAGGCACTGTGCGGGATGTGGGCGTGCATATATTCGGCCGCCGGCACCAGCACATCGCGGTCGCCGTCGATGATCAGCACCGGCATCGTTAGCTGGCCGAGGTCGTCGTGGTGATCGGGCCGCTCCGCCCGCGCCTTGCCTGCGCCAAGGAAGCCATGCAGGGTCATCCGCTGCCAGCGCTGGTGAAACCGTTCGCGCCGGTGCGGGTCGGCGCGCAGGTCGGGGTTCGTCGCCAGCTCGCGCTCGACGTGGGCATTCAGACCATGCTCGCGTGCGTATGCGAGGGCGCGGGCGATCCCGTCCTCGCGGGCGGCGATCTGTTCCGAGAGCTCGATCTGCCGCGGACCGGCCGAGGTGTCCGATAAGATCAGCGCGCGCACCCGGTCAGGGTGTTGCATGGCGAACTCGAGCGCCACCATGCCGCCGAACGAGCTTCCGAGGATATCTGCCCGCGCGATGCGAAGCACATCAAGAAGGGCGAGCAGATCGCCGGCGTACGCGTCCATCGTGTAGCCGGACGCGTCCTCTGGAGCGTCGGTCTGCCCGTGACCGCGCAGATCATAGACGACGACCCGCCGCTCGGCCGCCAGCAGTGGCCGCGCCACCGTCCACTGCGCGATGCTGCCGGTAAAGCCGTGCAACAGCATCAGCGGCTCACGGCCGTTGTCCTCCGGTCCCGCGTCAACCTCGTAATACGTCTGGATACCGTTGGTCTCGGTGTGCGGCATGACTCTCGCTCCCTGGAGACGTTGTGCACGGTGGTCACGAAAGCTGGGTTTGGCTCGATTGACGCGCCTTGGCCGGCATTTTGGACAGCGTCGCCTCTCGACCCGTGATGTCATCATCGCGGCGACAGGGGCGCGACGCAACCTGCTAGAATGCGGGTCGAACATTCGTGAGTAACCGTCTGGAACCGAGTACGCACGAGCGGGTCAGGACTCCCGTTCAGTGAACTGATCAGTTGTGCCGCGTCCCAGCACCCAGCACCCAACACCCATGCCGGAGGCTTTGCCGCGTGGTTCCTGTCCGCCTCACACCGCGTAACTTCCTCTGCTACCGTGATTGCCCCACCGTCGATCTCGAGCATGTGCGCGTCGCCTGCCTCACCGGCGAAAACGGCAACGGCAAATCGGCGCTGCTCGACGCGATCACCTGGGCGCTGTGGGGAAGGGCACGCGGCCGCGATGCCGAGATGATCAGCCTCGGTCAGACCGAGATGGAGGTCGAGTTCGAGTTCGATGTGGGTGCCGCGCGTTACCGTGTGATTCGCAAGGCGCAGCGCACCGGCTCGAAGGGAGCTACCCACGCGACCCTCCACTTTCATGTGCAGAACGGTGAGGCGTGGAAGGACCAGTCGGGGAGCACACTCGCGGAGACGCAGCGCGCCGTGCAGGATGTACTCAAGCTCTCCTATGACACGTTCGTCAACAGCGCCTTCCTCGTGCAAGGCAAGGCCGACGCCTTTACCGTCAAGACCGCCGGCGAACGCAAACAAGTGCTCGCGGAGATCCTTAACCTCGCGCAGTACGACATCTATGAGGAGCGCGCCAAGACTCGGCGGAACGACCGCGCCGTCATTGTCAGCAGGGCAGAGCAGCAGGTGCATGACGCGGAGGCGGCGCTGGCGCGGCTGCCCGCGCTCCGTGACGACCGCACCGCCTTTCAAACGGAACTGGCCGAGCTGACATCCGAGCGTGACCACCAGACCATCGTGCGAGACAGCCTCCGCCAGGCGGCGGCGTTGGCCGCGACCCTGGCCGGGGAAATGACCAAGGCCGAGCGCGACCGCGACGAGGCCGTCCGCGAGCGCGGGCGCCTCGAGGAGCGCGCGGCGGAGCGCAGGGCGACGATCGAGCGCTACGCCGCCGTCGTTGCCGAAGCCGTCATGATTCGCGACGGCTACAGCCGGCTCCAGGCGTCGCACGCGGCGCTACACAAAGTCCAGGCGGAGATCGACGCGGGTGGGCGTGAGCTTCACGGTGCGAAACGGGCCTCCGATCAGGCTCAGATTCAGCTCAGGGGGGCCGAGGAGAGGGTCGCCATCCGCAAGACGGCGATTGCGCGCGATCAGGCGATGCTCGCCGGCCGTGATGCCGTGCTCGAGGGATACCGCCAACTGCGGCAGGCGCGCGAGGACGAGACGCTGCACGGAGGATTCCTGGCGACGCTCATGGGTCTACAACGCCAGTTGCAACCGCTCGACACCGCGATCCGCGCCGCCGAAGCGACGCTGCGCGCCGACCACCAGATGCACGAGGCGAACGTCACACGCTTGGCGCGGGTTGCCGCCGTGGCCGCGGATCTGCAGGAGCGGAGGATGGCGGTTGCGCGCGAGCAGGTGGAACTCGACGTGATCGAGGGATGCCTCGCTACTGCTCGCGCCGACGAAGCCGGCCACCGCGCGGCGCTGCTGGCGCTGGAGTCTGAGAACCGCCGGCTGCTCGAGGAGATGACCGATCTCCGGCGCAAGGTCGATGAGTTGAAAGTGGCGCGTGACCATGGCGACGCCGATTGCCCTTTGTGCCGGACGCCGGTCGGACATGAAGGACTGGGCGAGATCGAGCGGTCATATCAGGTTGACGGCAAGGCGAAGGCCGGTCGTCACCGCACGAACAAGGGTGAAATGCTTGACCACGAGGCGGCCGCTCAGGCCAGCGCTCAGGAGGCGGCGCGACTCGACGTGGAACTGACCCGCCGCCGTGGTGTGTGGCATCGCCAGTCGTCCCAGATCGAACGTGACCTGGCGGAGGCCGAGGCTGCCGCCAAGGAGCTGATCGAAGCACGGGCCGCTGTTGCCGCGCTGGCTACCGCGCTCGCTACCGGTGACTTCGCCCGTGACGAGCGAGAGCGGGCGGAGGCGGTGCGGGCGGAAATCGCGGCCACCGCGTATCACCAAGAAACGCATACGCGGGCGCGCGAGGCCAGCGCCGGCCTTGGACCCTTCGAGGCCAAATACCGTGAGTTGGAGCAGGCCGAGTCGCGGCTGGCGGTCGCTCGCGACAGCATTGCCAGCGAGGAGCCGGCGCTCACGAGCGCCCGCGACCAGGCCGCCGACACCGCCACGCGGCTGGCCGAGATTCGGGCGACGCTCACGACGCTCGACCAGCAGCATGAACGCCTCCGACAGGACGCGGCAGCGCTCGCGGTGTTCGAGACACGCCATCACGCGCTGATCGAGGCCGAGTCGCGCCTGGTCGCGGCGCGCGAGCAGGCGCCCGCCGATGAGGAGGCCGTGGCGGGCGCCATTCGTCGAGGACAGGACGCCGAGGCGCGCGTCGCGGAGCTGCGGACCCAACTGGCGGCGCACGCGGGCATCGAGGACCGGTTGCGTCCGGTCGAGGACACGGTCCGACGGCTGGTGGCACGCTGCGATGAGCTACGCGGCGAAATAGGCGGAATCGAGCGGCAGATTGAGGATCTGGAAGAGATGGAGCGCGACACCGCCGCGCGCCGGAGTCAGCTCGACGAGGCCAAGCGCGAGCACGCGGTCTACGACCAGCTCGTCACGGCGTTCGGTAAGCGCGGCGCGCAGGCCCTGATCATCGACTCGGCATTGCCCGAGATTGAGTCGGTTGCTAATGAACTGCTGGCGCGCATGACAAACAATCGGATGCACGTCGCGCTCGACACCCAGCGCCAGACCCAGAAGGGCACGGTGACCGAAACCCTGGATATCAAGATCGCGGACGAGTGGGGCACGCGTAACTATGAGATGTTCAGTGGCGGTGAGGCGTTCCGCATCAATTTGGCGTTGCGGATCGCCTTGTCGAAGTTGCTTGCCCGCCGTGCCGGCGCGCCGTTGCCGACGCTCGTGATTGATGAGGGCTTCGGCACCCAAGACACCGCCGGACGCGAGCGCCTGATCGAGGCGATCACCGCCATCCAGGATGAGTTTCGCTGCCTGCTCGTGGTCACGCATATCGATGAGTTGAAGGACCTCTTCGAGACACGCATCGAGGTCATCAAGCACGGCGACGGTTCGATCGCGCGGGTTGTGACGGCGTGATCGATGTGCTGGCGACCGTCGCGTCGCGGTGGGTGGTGCGGCACGCTGGCGCTGACACGTCGTAGGGGCGACGCATGCGTCGCCCCTACATGGCGCGTGACCAGACGGCTTCCTCAGTTCTCGGCGAATGCGTCCAGCATGTGGGCGGGGCCGGGACGACCCAGCGGGTGCGCCCCGACAGAGGAATGGCAGGTCGGCGTGGGTAGGAACGACCCACCGGGTCACCCACGCGCATCCCGCGACCCCGCGGACAGGTCCGCCCGCCACGGCGCCGAAGGTCCGCGCCGGTGCTAGCCCGTCAGCTCCAGGACCCGCGCCCGCGCCGCCTCTTTATCCTGAAACCACTGGCGGTTGACGTCGGTGTACGCCTTCTCGTCGTCAGGAACGTCATCTTCCGCGAAGATGGCGGTGACCGGGCAGGCCGGCTCACATGCGCCGCAGTCGATGCACTCCGCCGGGTCGATGTAGAGCATCATGTCCTCATCGCCGTCGTCGTGGATGCAATCGACCGGACACACTTCAACGCAGGAGCGGTCTTTGGTGCCGATACACGGCGAGGTAATGATGTACGTCATGGGTGCGACTTGCTCCTTCCCACCGGGTGGTTGCTCCTCCCGGACTGTTCGCGGCTTCATGCTATGGCCCGCGGGGCCACCGCGCAAGGGATAAAGCAAGCGTACGCTTCGCAAATCATAGATTTGGTGCGGTCCCGGCAGGCGAGCGTCGCTCGTTTTGGCCCCTGGCTTAGCTGCCGCGAACGCCCGCCGCCGCCGGGATGGTTCGCACCAGCTCCCCAATCCGCGCGACCGCGCGCTCGATGTTGGCGAGGGAGTTGGCGTAGGAGAGGCGCAGAAAGCCCTGGCCGCCGGCGCCAAATGCCGTGCCCGCGAGCGCCGCCACGCCCGCCTCTTGGAGCAGTCGGTCGGCCATCACCTCGCTGGTCAGCCCCGTACCACGAATGTCAGGGAAGGCGTAAAATGCGCCCTCCGGGGTCAAGCAGGAGATGCCAGGGATGCCGTTCAAGCCAGCCACGATCGCGTCGCGGCGGCGGCGGAACTCGGCGACCATCGCGACAGAATCGTCTTGCGGCCCGGTGAGCGCGGCCAGACCGGCGCGCTGCACCATCGCCGCCGTGCAGGAGGCGCTGTTGACCATCAGTTGCGCCATCCGCTCGGCCAGCGCACGCGGCATCACGCCGTAGCCCAGCCGCCAGCCCGTCATCGCGTAGATCTTGGAGAATCCGTCGAGGATGATGGTCTGCTCGCGCATCCCCGGCAGCGACGCGATGCTGGAGAATCTGCCCTCGTAGAGGATGCCGTTATAGATCTCGTCCGACAGCACGACCAGGTTGCGCCCGCGCACCATCTCGGCGATCGCGGCGATATCGGCCGGTGGCAGCACCGCGCCGGTGGGATTGTGCGGCGAGTTGAGGATCAGCAACCGGGTGCGATCGGTGATGCGCTCGCGCAACTCATTCAGATCGAGCCGGAACCCCGTCTCCGGGTGTAGCCGCAACGGCACCGGCGTCGCGCCCGAGAAGGCGGCCACCGACTCATAGATCGGGAATCCGGGATCGGGATAGAGCACCTCATCGCCCTCTTGGCACAGCATCAGCGCGGCGAAGAACATCACCGGCTTGGCGCCTGGCGTGACGACGACCTCGTCCGGCTCGACGCTGATGCCGCGGGTGGCGCTGATATGCGCGGCGATCGCCGCCCGCAACTCCGGGAGACCAGCCGCGGGTCCGTAGTGGGTGTAGCCGTCGTCCAGCGCCTGCTTGGCGGCGGCGATCACATGCGCCGGCGTGTCGAAGTCCGGCTCGCCGATCTCGAGGTGAATGATGTCGCGCCCCGTTGCCTCCAACGCCCGTGCCCGCGCCAGCACTTCGAACGCCGTCTCCGTGCCCAGCCGGTCCATCCGATCCGCGAACTTCATGTCGGCCTCCGCTCCTGACAGCGCGCGGCGCCGGCGACGCGCAGGGGGGGGCCGTGGCTCCCCTTTGCCTCCGCCTGCCGTCCGTCGCCGGCTATCTCCTCGTTCGTGCCGCTGATTGTGACATGACGCGCCGGTCCTGCCAATGCGCCGGCAGTCGTATTTCGCCGGCATGTCACGACGCGAGGTCAGTTCGCCACTGTGCACGAGCATCGCGGCGTCACTGCTTCGTGAGCGTCGGGGCGCGTATAATGGTCAGTGCAGGTTGCTCTATCTAGGATGGCCTTGATGCCTGCCGTGGGTGTATGACATGAACGCGTATCGAACCGAGATCACGCTGGCCGAGGACGGAACATTGGTTCTCGACGCCCTCCCATTTCAAGCTGGGGAGCGGGTGGAAGTCATTGTTCTGGGCGTGCATCGCGCGCCGCTTGCGATGCGCGACGATGCGCTACCTGGCGCCCCGCTACGCTACGACCGACCGACCGACCCGGTAGCTGAAGACGACTGGGAGGCGTTGCGCTGATCGCCTTGGACACGCATACCTGGGTCTGGTACGTGGGCCTGTCGCCACGCTTGACGCCCGTCCACCGGCACTACATCGATCAGCACCAACGCGAGGGCCTTGGGGTGAGTGTCATCTGCTGTTGGGAGGTCGCCAAACTCGTAGCGCTCGGCCGGTTGGTTCTACCTCGGCCGCTGGATGAGTGGATTGATCGCGCATTGGCGTACCCCGGTATCAGACTCCTGGATCTGACCCCTCGGATCGCGATCGAGGCGAATCGACTCCCAGGGAGCTTCCACCGTGACCCGGCCGACCAGATTATCGTGGCAACCGCGCGGGTATTCGACATTCCGCTGGTGACGTCGGACCAGCAGATCCTGGCGTATCCTCACGTCCGCACGGTGCAGCCGTAGCCAGCCGCCGGACGGCATACACCGTGCCTTCGCAGCTGATCTGCGCCAGGGCCACCGCACCGCCTTGACCGCTCGTTCACGATGGTCGCCGCCGCGCGCTGCTCAATCTCCCACCGCCGCGACCACCGCTGGCCGGCGCGCCGCGTGCCGTTCGAGCACCAGCTTGAGGTAGCGGCCGGTGGCGCTGGCCTCGACCTCGGCCACCTGCTCAGGCGTGCCCTGGGCGACCAGTTCGCCGCCGCGGGCGCCGCCCATCGGGCCAAGGTCGATCAGGTGGTCGGCGCTCTTGATCACGTCGAGGTTGTGCTCGATCACCAGCACCGTGTTGCCGGTGTCCACCAGCCGCTGGAGTACCGTGAGCAGGTGAGCCGTATCCTCGAACGACAGGCCGGTGGTCGGCTCGTCGAGGATGTACAGCGTGCGGCCGGTCGAGCGGCGCGACAGCTCGGTGGCAAGCTTGACACGCTGCGCCTCGCCGCCAGATAGCGTCGTCGCCGGCTGACCGAGGCGGATGTAGCCGAGGCCAACATCGGCGAGAGTCTCCAGCTTGTTGCGGATCGAGGTGACGGCGCGGAAGAACTCCAGCCCTTCCGCCACCGTCATGTTCAGCACCTCGGCAATTGTCTTGCCCTTGTAGTGGACTTCCAGCGCCTCGCGGTTGTAGCGACTGCCCTTGCACACCTCGCACGGGACGGTCACGTCCGGCAAGAACTGCATCGCGATCTCGATGTAGCCCTCGCCGCGGCACGCCTCACAGCGACCGCCCTTGACGTTGAACGAGAACCGGCCGGCGGTGTAGCCTCGCGCCCGCGCCTCCGGCACCGACGCGAACAACTCGCGCATCGGACCAAACGCGCCGGTGTAGGTCGCGGGATTCGAGCGCGGTGTGCGGCCGATCGGCGATTGGTCGATGTCCACAACCTTATCGACGTGGTGCAGGCCATCGATCGCGTCACAAGCGCCGGGCCGGTCCTTGGCGTTGTACAACACCTGTGCGACCTTCTTGTACAGGATGTCCTCGACGAAGGTGCTCTTCCCCGAGCCGGATACACCCGTGACGCACACGAACTCACCCAACGGGATCGACAGGTCGATGTTCTTGAGGTTGTTCTCGCGGGCGCCACGCACGGTAATTGCCTTGCCGTTCCCTTCACGACGGAAGGGCGGCACCGGCACCTCCTTACGCCCCGACAGATACGCGCCGGTCATCGACTCCGCGCAGGCCATGACCTTCTCGATCGGTCCGTCCACGATCACCCGGCCGCCGTGCTCGCCCGCGCCCGGACCCATATCGATGATCCAATCGGCGGCGCGCATCATGTTCTCGTCGTGCTCGACGATCAGCACGGTATTGCCGATGTCGCGCAGCCGCTCCAGCGTCCGGATCAGCCGCTCGTCATCCACGGGGTGAAGACCGATCGACGGCTCATCGCAGACGTACAGCACGCCCATCAAGCTGGAGCCGATCTGGGTCGCCAACCGGATGCGCTGTGCCTCACCGCCGGAGAGGGTGGCCGCGCCGCGGTCGAGCGTGAGATAGTCGAGACCCACGTCGACCAGGAAGGTCAGCCGCGCCCGAATCTCCTTGAGAACCTGATGGGCGATCAGTTGCTGGGTCTCCGTCAGCGGAGTGGAGGACCCGGCCAGCTCCTCCGCCCAGCACAGCGCGTCGGTGACGCTCAGCCGCGTGACCTCGACGACGTTGCGCGCCGCCACCTTCACCGCCAGCGTTTCCGGCTTCAGCCGCTGACCCTTGCAGGTCGGACAGGGATTGGCGGCCATGTAGCGTTCGATCTCGCCGCGCACGTAGTCGGAGTCGGTCTCCTTGTAGCGCCGTTCGAGATTGGGGATCACGCCCTCAAACGAAGTATCGTAGGTGTGGGTGCGGCCGTACTGGTTCTTGTACTTGACCGTGACCGGTGTGCCGCCGTTGCCGCGCAAGATCACCTCAATGTGCTCGTCCGACAAATCGCGCAGCGGTGTATCCACCGAGAAGCCGTATTGCTGGGCAACCGCTTCGAGGATCTTAGAGAACCAGGTGCTAGTGGTGGCGGCGCGCGCCCACGGCAGCACCGCCCCCCGTGCCAGCGAGAGGTCGCGGTTCGCGATCACTAGTTCGGCGTCAAGCTCCATTTTGACGCCCAGTCCGGTGCAACTGGGACAGGCGCCGTGCGGGCTGTTGAAGGAGAAGTTGCGCGGGGCGATCTCACCCAGGCTGGTGCCGCACACCGGACAGGCGGCATGCTCGCTGAATAACCGCTCCTCGGCGGCGCCCGACGGCGAACGGCTATCCGCCGCATCATCGTCCGTCGCCGCCTCGATCGACACGAGCATCGTCCCGCCGCCCAGCTTCAGCGCCGTCTCGATCGAGTCAGCCAGCCGCGAATCCGTGCCGCCGTCCTCGTCCTCGGGCGACTCGGTGACGAGGCGGTCGACCACGATCTCGACGGTGTGACGCTTCGTCTTCGCCAGCGAGATATCCTCGCCCAGATCGACCACCCGGCCGTCGATGCGGGCGCGGACAAAGCCGGCGCGGCGGGCATCCTCGAACACCTTCTCGTGCTCGCCCTTGCGGTCCTTGATCACCGGCGCGAGTATCATCAACCGGCGACCCGGCGGCAGCCCGCGAACCGTATCCACCATCTGCTGGATGGTCTGACGCTGAATCGGGCTGCCGAAATTGGCGCACTTGGGGTTTGGACAGGTCGGGGTGCCGGCGCGGGCGTACAACAACCGCAGGTAGTCATAAATCTCCGTGACGGTGCCGACCGTCGAGCGCGGATTGCGTGAGGCGCCCTTCTGGTCAATCGAGATCGCGGGCGACAGCCCTTCGATGTAATCGACATCGGGCTTTTCCATCTGGCCGAGAAACTGGCGGGCATAGGCCGACAGCGACTCGACGTAGCGCCGCTGTCCCTCGGCATAGATCGTGTCAAAGGCGAGCGAACTCTTGCCGGAGCCTGATAGCCCGGTGAGCACGACCAGCTTGTCACGAGGGATGGTGACGTCGATATTCTTGAGGTTATGTTCGCGGGCGCCGCGAACCACGATCGCGTCGAGGGGCACAGGCCTGGCTCCGAGAGAATCGAACTTGTGTGCGACTTCCTTGAAGTGTAGCAGCGTCATCCGTGCCCCCACAACGACCCTGACGGCGCTCACCGGTTGGCCGTGCCGTGGGAGCGTCCCGATATGGACTCCTCGGCGTGACCATATAGCGGCGCGGCAGAGCCTCAACGAGCGTTCGTGGGGAGGGACAGCAGCCGGGGCTGCCTCGACGAGGATAGCGACCGGCGCACTCGTCCGGCAAGTGATCGATGGATCAGTGCGCTACAGCCACTTCTTGCGGTGGAAGTACAGGACAATCGCGATCATTGTCACCGTCATCACCAACAGCGCCGCCGGATATCCCAGCCGCCAATCCAACTCCGGCATGTGCGCGAAGTTCATGCCGTAGATGCCGGCGATCAATGCCCCGGCCATCAGCGGGATCGTCCAGGATGCGAGAACCTTCATCACCTGATTCAGCCGATTGGACGACATCGAGAGAAACGCGTCCAGGGCGCTCGTCAGCAGGTCGCGGTAGATATCGATCGAGTCGGTTACGCGAACGAGGTGGTCGTATACGTCCTGAAAGTAGGGCACGCTCTCCGGTCCGAATAGCGGCGAGTCGCGCCGGATCAGCGTGTTAAGCACGTCCCGCTCGGGGGCGACCACCCGGCGCATCGCCAGTAAGGATTTCTTCAGCCGGAAGATATCTTGCAGCGCATCCTCCTGGAACTCCTCGAATACCGCCTCCTCGATGTCCTCCACCCGGTCGGCGACCGCATCGATCACGGGGAAGTAGCCATCGACGATCGCGTCCAGCAGCGAATAGATCAACGAGCTGATGCTGCGGTCGATCTTGTCGATGTTTCGCCGCCAGCGTGCCGCGCTCTCATCAATTTCGACCAGCGGTCCCTTGTGGACCGTGACCAGGTAGTTTGGGCCGACGAACATGGCGATCTGGATCAGTCGCGTTCCTTGCATCACCGACGTGTCATGATCGACGGCGTAGAATACCAGGAACGTGAAGCTATCGTACTGATCGACCTTCGCGCGTTGATGGTGGCGGAGCGCGTCCTCGATCGCGAGTTCATGAAAGCCGAACTCGCGATCGAGCAGGCCCAGGTCGGCGCTGCCGGTGGTGTCGATGTCGAGCCACAGCAGGTTGCTCCGGTCGGCAATGAAGCTGTTGATCTCGTCCGGGCGCAGCTCCGGTTGGAGCATGCCATGCTCGGTGCAGAGCAGCGTGCGCACGCCCTCGGACGAACGCATCGCCCCGGGCCGTGACGGCGCGCCCAATGGTTCGGCCGGCGGCTGGCCCGCCACCCCGGATGAACTGGCAGCGTTCGTCATCGTCCTGTGCTACACCCCTCGTCCGCCGCCCTGTCTACGATGCGGACGGGCGCGATTGTGTTGGAGGTTATCACGAGGTAGCCCGCGCGGGCATCTTCATCGCGGTCGTGAGCTGGCTCTCACGATGTTGCACCGGAGGTCGCGGTCTCATCACCGCCGCGGCGGCGAACCCACGCGCCGAGCGTCTGCAAAACGCCATGGGACACCCGCGACCGAGCAGACGGATCACTCCTCGTCTCCCAGGTTGGTTGCCCCTCGGTCCTGTGACCTATGACCCGTGACCCTGGGCAGCGGCAGCCCGACTACTCATCCTCGGGAATGTTCGGGAAGTACCGTCGTCGCGCCGCGATCACATGGCGCGAGATGTACTTGAGCCGCTCCCCCTCCGGCACCAGCGCGAGTTCCCGCCGTACGGCCACGAGCGCGTCCTCATCACCGTAGTCGTCCGGGTCGGCGCCGATGGCGAGCGCTTGCTGGGCGACCACCTCGGCCTGCGCGGGGCTGAGGCCCTGGAGGAAGTCAGCGGCACGCCGCAGCCGGCCGGCCCACGCTTCGACCGTGACGCCGGAGGCAAGGATTAACCGGCGGATATGGCGCAGTTCGTCAGGGCTGTACGGGTTGAGGTCGTTCATGGCGCACCCTTTGTTGCTTCCATGCTACCGCCGCCTCCCGGTGTACCGCCATTTCCGTGACGCACGATCGCGGTGCCACGGTTCACGCGCCGCCGCGAGGTTCTGGGTCATGGTCGGGCGGGTTACGCGCCATTTCGTCCCAGAACTCGGCCGCCGCGCGATAGACCGCCATGCCCAGGCGCAAGGGCGCCATGCGGCGGGCGCGGGCGCGATCTGTCCCGAAGCGCGCTTCGATCACCTCAAGCTCGATCAACTGCTCGCGGTAGAGGCGGGCCTGATCTCGCGCCAGCGCCACGATGTCCTCTGGTCCGACAAGCTCGCTGAAGAAAAGCTTCAGCTCGCCGAGGTCGCGAATCTCCATCCTACTCGTGGCCGGCTCCCGCAGCCACGCACGCACGGCCTCCCGGCCATCGGTGGTGATCGTGTACATCCGCCGCCGCCGGCCCACCTCCTCGCGTGTTTCCATCAGGAGACCCGCGCGCACCAGGCGGGCAGGCTCCGCGTAGAGTTGGGCGTGGGGAAACGGCCAGAAGCGACCGACCGAGTGACGCACGGCACGCTTCAACTCGTACGGCGTCGACGGCCCGCGGATGGCCACCATGCCGAGTACCAGATAGGAGGTCGGGCCAAGTCGCGTCGTTGACATGGTATGGATCGTACCATGTGATCCGCGCTGCCGGCTCACCCGTAGTCCTTTTCAGATAGTCCTATTTGGACCGTCAGTTGGCTCGGATTGCGCCGTAGGAGGGCTGCCACATGGTCGACCATCTCGAGACTGTCACACGGATTTATGAGGCGTTCGGACGCGGCGACATCCCGTTCATGATCGAACAACTGGCCGACGATGTTCGCTGGGAAGACTGGACTGACTGGTCGCCGCACCGGGCTGGCGTGCCTTGGCTGCAGGAACGACATGGCGAAGCGGGAGCGCTCGAGTTCTTTCAGATTGTCGGGACGTGGAAGGTCACAGAGTTCCAGGTGCGCGGATTGATGGCGGGCGGCAATCAAGTATGCGCCGAAATCGAGATCGCTGTGCAGTTGCCCTCGGGCGCCGCGTTCCGCGATCAGGAGATGCACCTTTGGACTTTTGACGACACGGGGAAGGTCGCGCGCTTCCGCCACTATGTCGATACGGCGAAGCACATCGCGGCGGCGCGCGGCGACTGACTCACCCGACGCGGAGGTGTACCGTGCTTCCCGAATGGGTCAGCGGGTGGGACTCGTTGCTCGTTACTCCTCGCGTACGGCGGTTCCTGCATGAGGGTAACCAGGGGGGGCGTCCGAACCGCGGCGCCCCCTCGCGTGCCTGTCCGATTAGCGGCCGATTGCCTTCTGAGCCTTCTGGGCCGCCTCGTTGAGCAGTTCCTTCGAGTTTTTCCCCGAATCCTGGACGGCAGCGGTCATCGCGGTTTCGATGAAGGTGCGCACGTCCTGGCTGCCGGAGACACTCTCCTCGGCGATCGCGGTGGGCAGCACCTGGTTCAGCGCCACGCCGTAGGCCGGAAATTGTTCGATCCGCTTCTTGACCGGGTCCATATTCACGGCACTCTTGCGCACCGGGAAGTAGCCGGTGGCCGGCGCCCAATCCGCCGTCACCTCGGGGCTGGAGAAGTACCGGATGAATAGCCA
>JBBQJF010000045.1:0-21928 GCA_038325665.1 Dehalococcoidia bacterium
CCGGCGGCGCCGTGTACGGCGATGACCGTTTCAGCGAGGCGGTCAGGGATCACGGATCGCGGTTCGGCCATCAACGCCGGCTCCGAGGAAAAGAGCCCACCTTCACGGTGGCACACGATCACCGGCTATCGCCACGATCCTCTCACGGTTCACCCGCTGTTTCATGGCCGTTCACGGCTTCCTCCCCCCGTGCAGAATCAGGCGACCTGGCCGGTTCCGCGTGGATGGGTCGGCATAACCGCCGGATAATCAAGTGTCTGGTCGGAGGTCCCACTCGTAAGCGGTCAGCCATCAGTACACGGCTATCGGCCCTCCCTGCCAACCCAGCCCTGCTATGTCGCGCACGGGCTCCGCGCCAAGCAGTGAGTCAGAATCGCCGCTGGGCGGCCTGATGTGGCTTGGACTGCTTGCTCTTGGGCTGGCTGCCGGCGTCATGGCTCTGGCGCGTCGCCGGGGTGGTTTTGTCCGGGAGTAGCTGGCTGTACGCCGCTCCCGTGTGACGGTTCACATGTGTGGCAGCGGCACCACCTCCGCCGCACCCGCACCACTTGGCGCGAATCGGCATCGCCTCGTCGGAGCGGGATGCCGAATGCTATCACCCCCTACAGATTCGGGCGCGCGTGTGCGACCATGAGAGCGACCAGCCCACGACGCGGGCTTACGCTTCCATTTCCCGTCGTTCCCATATGGAGGATGGCCCGAGGCTTCGGTCAGAGGAGAGGACACCATGGTCGAGTCAGTTGGCCAGCGCGTGCCGAGCCGCGAGGAGCTGATTAACTTCTATCGCCAGATGCAACTCATCCGGCGATTCGAGGAAGCCGCGGCGGTCGGCTACCAGCGGCGCAAGATCGGCGGCTTCCTGCATCTATACATCGGTGAGGAGGCGGTCGCGGTCGGCGCGATCAATACGCTTGGCCCCAACGACACCGTGGTCGCATCCTACCGCGAACACGGCCACGCCCTGGCGCGGGGGATGGATCCGAAAGCGGTGATGGCCGAGTTGTACGGTAAGGTCACGGGATGCAGCCGCGGCAAGGGTGGATCGATGCACCTGTTCGACGCCTCGCGCGGCTTTCTCGGAGGCTACGCGATCGTCGCCGGTCAAATGCCGATCGCGGTCGGGCTTGGCTACGCGGCGCAGCAACTCGGCAACGGCGGCGTGAGCATGTGCTTTTTCGGCGACGGCGCGGTGAACGAGGGTGAGTTCCATGAGGCGCTCAACTTCGCCTCCTTGTGGAAAACACCGGTGGTGTTCATCTGTGAGAACAACCTTTATGGCATGGGCACCGCCCTCGCCCGCGCCTCCGCCGTGCAAGAAATCTTCCGGCGCGCGGAAGCGTACGCCATGCCCTCGGAACGCGCCGATGGCATGGACGTGCTCGCCATGTACGACGTGACGCGCAAAGCCGTGGAACACGCCCGCGCCGGCAACGGCCCGTACTTCATCGAGGCGATGACCTACCGCTTCCGCGCCCACTCGAT
This sequence comes from Dehalococcoidia bacterium, assembly GCA_038325665.1. Classification (GTDB taxonomy): domain Bacteria; phylum Chloroflexota; class Dehalococcoidia; order CAUJGQ01; family CAUJGQ01; genus CAUJGQ01. The sequence goes on from JBBQJF010000045.1 coordinate 1,483, forward strand.
GGCCGACCCCGAGCTGTACCGTACGAAAGAGGAAGTCGCCCAGTGGCGGCAGCGCGACCCGATTCCCCGGCTGCGTGCCTACATGGTGCAGGAGGGCATGGCGACCGAGGACGATCTCAACGCGATGGACGCCGTGGTCGAGCGCACGGTCGATGAGGCCGTCCGCTTTGCCGAGGAGAGCCCCGACCCGCCGGCCAGCGATCTGTGGGAGCACGTCTACGCCGGTATCCAGCACGAATCTCATCACCGCCGGTGATGGTTGACGGGTGATAGGTGTTGGGTGTTGGGGACGCATGGGGGGCCGGTTCCCGTCCTTGGTTGCCATCACCCGACACCTATCACCCACCACCGCCGAGCGAAGCGAGGCCCTCCATGCCGTCGATCAGCTATCGCGATGCGATTGCCCAGGTGCTGCGCGAGGAGATGCGCGCGGACAAGCGGGTGTTCCTCCTCGGTGAGGACATCGGCGCGTACGGTGGCTCGTACGTCGTGACCAAAGGGTTCTTGGACGAGTTCGGCGAGGGCCGGGTGCGCGACACGCCGATCGCGGAATCGGGCATCGTCGGCACGGCGGTCGGCGCGGCCATGGGCGGGTTGAAGCCGGTCGTCGAGATGATGACGATCAACTTCTCGCTGCTCGCCATCGACCAGATTGTCAACCACGCGGCGAAGCTGCACTACATGAGCGGCGGTCAGATTTCGGTGCCGTGCGTGATTCGGATGGTCACGGGCGGCGGCAGTCAGCTCGGCGCGCAGCACTCACAAAACCTCGAGGCGTGGTATGCGCGCGTCCCGGGCCTGCTCGTGGCTGTACCTGCTACTCCCTACGACGCGATGGGGCTGATGCGCACGGCGATCCGCGAGCCGAACCCGGTGATCTTCATCGAGCACAGCTTGCTGTACCGCGCGACCGCCGAGGTGCCGGCCGAACGGTTCACGGTGCCGTTCGGCTCGGCGAGCGTGACCCGCCCGGGTCGCGACGTGACGATCGTCGGCTATCTCCGCACCGCCCAACTCGCGCTGGAGGCGGCCGAGCGTCTCGCCCGCGAGGGGATCGAAGCGGAAGTGATCGATCTCCGCAGCCTGCGCCCGTTCGACCTCGATACGATCGTTGAGTCGGTGCAACGCACCAACCGGCTAGTGGTGGTCGAAGACGCCTGGCGCACCGGTGGCTTCTCCAGCGAAATCTGCCAGCTCGTCAGCGAGCACGCCTTCGATGACCTCGATGCACCGCCCACCCGCGTCAACGGCGCCGACGTACCCGCGCCCTACAACAAGAGCCTGGAAGCGCTGGCCTACCCAACCGCCGACGACATCATCCAGGCCGTTCGCGCCACCCTACCCGGCTCCACCGCCGATTACCGAGATAGGTGAATGGATGTTAGGTGTTAGGTGATGGGGACGGTGAGAAATCGTGTCCTCGTCCCCATCACCTAACACCCATCACCGTCCGAGCAAGCGAGGACCTCCATGGCTTCTGAGATCGTCATGCCGCAGATGGGCGCGGAAATGGAAGAGGGGACGGTTGTCCGCTGGATCAAGCAGCCGGGCGAGTTCGTCACCCGTGGCGAGACTATCGCGGAGATCGAGACGGACAAGGCGACGGTTGACCTCGAATCGTTTGAGGAAGGGTTCTTTCTCGGCGCGGTGATCGAGGACGGCACGACGGTGCCGGTGGGCACGATCGTGGGCTACCTCGGCGCGGAGGGCGAGGCGCTTCCAGGAGGGGGGCCACCCATCGCGGCGCCGAACGCGGAAGCGGCGGCCACACCGGCCACGTCGACACCGGCCCCAGCCCCGGCCCCGGCCGGGGGCGACCAGCCTTCCGCGCCCGCGGCCGCGTCCATGTCTGCACCGGCCGCTGAAGCGCCGGCCGCACCGGACATGAACGAGACGGCTGGCTCGGCGTTACCAGGGGGGACCGGGCAAGCCGCCGGAGCGCCGGTGGCGGCGGCGCCGGGCGAGGGTAGCGCCGGCCCACCGGTCGCCCCCGGCGAGTCGGTCGCGACCATGCCCTCACAAACGGACAGCGACGCGGCTCGCCCGCTCGGTCAGCCGGCGGCCACGGCCACCGATGCGGCGCCCGCGCCGCCACCGCCGGCCGCCACCGATCGCCCCGCCGCATCGAGCGATGCGCCTCGCCCCGTCTCGCCTCCGGCAGAGAAGGCTCCCCCCGCCGCGGAGGCGTCCGATCCGGTGGCAGCGTCACGCGACGGCACGTCACCGGCAGTTGCCAACGGCGCCCGTCGCGCGGCATCGGCCCTGTCGGGCGCCACCCCGTCCACGGCCGGGGGGCGACCGCGTGTCTCACCGGTGGCGCGCGGCATGGCGGAGGAGTTGGGTGTTGACCTCGGCGAGGTGCGTGGTTCCGGCCCAGACGGACGGATCATGCGCCGCGATGTTGAGGAGTTTGCCCGGTCGCGAAGCACGGCCCCGGCCGCGCCCCCAACACAACCCGTGATGGCAGAGGCGGCGCCCGCCCCCCGGATGGCTCCGTCGACGCTGCCCGAGGACCGGGCCGCGACTGTCGCAACCGCCCCGACGCTCCCGGCCCCGGAAACGACCGCGTGGGGCGCCACGGCCGAGCCGGCCCCGGAGATGGTCGCGGCGGCGCCGCCCACGCCTGCCTCATCGCCCACGGCCACGGCTCCAACCGTGCGACCCGCGTCACCGAGCGCGCCGGAGACGGCCGAGCCTGCCGCCCTGCCCGTCCAGACACCGGTGTATGCCGGCGGAGTGGAGCCTCTCTCGCGGATGCGACAGGTGATCGCCCGACGGATGTCCGCGGCCAAGCGCGAGATTCCGCACTACTACGTGACGATGAGCGTGGATATGGTCGAGGCGATGGCGTTTCGCAAGCAGCTCAACGCCACTCTGACGACAGGCGGTGGAACAGACGCCGCCGATGGCAACAGCCAAGACGCGCGTATCAGCGTCAACGACCTGATCGTGAAGGCATGCGCGCTGGCGTTGGAGAAGTATCCGCGCTTCAACATGAGCTTTACCGACGACGGCTATCGTGTCAGCAAGTCGGTGAACATCGGCATCGCGGTGGCTCTCGATGACGGGCTGATCGTGCCGGCCGTGCTCAACTGCCAGGGCAAGAGCCTGGGCACTATCGCGCACGAAGCGCGCGATGTGGCCGAGCGCGCCCGCGGCGGCAGCCTGCGCCAACCGGAGATAGCGGATGGCACCTTCACGGTCAGTAACCTCGGTATGTACGGTGTCGAGACACTGATCGCGATCATTCAGCCCGGCCAGAGCGCGATCCTGGGCGTGGGCACGGTCGAGCCGCGTGCCGTGGTGCGCGACGGCGCGGTGACGGCGCGCGAAACGATGAGCATCGCGCTGTCGGCCGACCATCGCGTCACCAACGGCGCCGAGGGTGCGCGGTTCATCGCCGAGATCCGTGACCTGCTCGAACACCCGTTGCGGCTGGCGCTTTAACATCGCGGCAACCCGCGTTCACGGCCCTTTAATCTCCGGCAGTCATCCTTCTCGGAGAGTGGTGGCAGTCGCCCGTGTCGAGGCAACGGTTGCGCCGCCCCTACATCTCTCGGGAGGGGAATTCGCGTGGTGCGCTCGATGCTGATGCTCGCGATGGTCGTTGCTTCAACCGTGATTCCGGCTGTCACTACCGGCGGAGGACCGCCCCGTCCGCTCGTGATCGGGCACCGGGGAGCGAGCGGGTTCCGGCCGGAGCACACGCTCGCATCGTACGAACTGGCGATTGACCAGGGGGCGGATTTCATTGAGCCGGATCTGGTGGTCACACGCGACGGCATGCTCATCGCCCGACATGAGAACGACATCACCGGTACGACCGATATTGCCGGCCACCCGGAATTCGCCGGACGGCGCGGGACCAAGCAGATCGACGGCGTAGAGACCACCGGTTGGTTTACCGAGGATTTCGACCTCGCCGAGCTGAAGACGCTGCGGGCGAGGGAGCGTATCCCAGCCGTCCGGCCGGACAACGCGGCCTATGACGGCATGTTCGCCATCCCAACGCTCCAAGAAGTGATTGACCTTGCTCGACACAAGTCGGCGGCGCTCGGCCGCACGATCGGCATATACCCGGAGACCAAGCATCCGAGCTACTTCGCGGCGATCGGCCTGCCGTTTGAGCAGCGCTTGGTGGACCAACTCCACCACAACGGCTACACCGGGCCGGACGCGCCGGTGTTTATCCAGTCGTTCGAGGTGGGCAACCTCAAGCAGCTCGCCACGATGACGGATCTGCCGCTGGTGCAACTGCTCAACGACAGCGGCCGCCCCTATGACTTCACGCTGTCCGGCGACTTCCGCACGTACGCCGATTTGGCGACACCGGCCGGCCTGGCCGAGATCCGCGCCTATGCCCGCGGCGTGGGGCCAAACAAGAACCTGATCATCCCGCGTGACCCCGCCGGCAATCTGCGCCCGCCCACATCGCTCGTCCAGAATGCGCACGCCACCGGACTCGTCGTCCACCCATGGACGTTCCGCGACGAGGACGACTTCCTTCCGACGAACCTGCGCGGCAACCCGACCGCGGAATACGAGCTGTTCTACCGGCTCGGCGTCGATGGGCTATTCACCGACTACCCGATCACGGCAGCGCGAGCGCGCGACGGCATGCGCCGCTGACGACCTATAGCCTACTTCTGCCCCTCCGCGCCCTCCGCGCTCTCTCCGCGTCTCCGCGGTTCCGTGACACGCTTGCCGCGCGTACTCCCCGTACGCTCCGCGACTCGTCCCTTGCCGCCACACCCCTTACAGCGGCAGGAGCCCGCGACGGGCGGCGACCATCACCGCCTCGGTGCGACCAGCGGCGCCGAGCTTCGCGAGAATCGCCCCGACGTGAAACTTAACGGTATGCTCGCTGATGCCGAGGCGCAGAGCGATGCCCTTGTTCGGCAGGCCGAGCGCCACCAGCGCCAGCACTTCCGACTCGCGCTCGGTGAGCGTCTCGGCCGGGGCATCGAGCGCGGCGCGGAGTGGGTCGCGGCGGCGCTCGGTGACGAGATGGGCGACGGACGGGTCCATGACCACCAGCCCGCGCTCCACCCCATGCACCGCCGCCGCGAGTTCCTCGGCCCCCGCCTCGCGTAGCAGGTAGGCGCGCGGCGCTGACCCGCTGAGGTCAATGCCGCGAAAATCCTCCGGATCCGAGGCGAGCAACACGGTGGGCATCCGCAGCATCAGCTCATCGAGCGAGGCGAGCAGCATGTCCGCCTCGTCCCCCAGGTCAAGCACGAGCACGTCGGCCGGCTCCTCCTCATCCGGCAAGGCCAGCAGGGCAGAGGGCGACCGTTCCCCGACCACGTCCACACCCTCCGCGCCATCGAACAAGGCACGCAGCCCCGCCCGCAGCGCCGGGTACGCCGCGACCACCAGCACACGAATCATCGTCATGGGCAAACCGTACAACACCTCAAGAGTTGGTCGAGGTCCATGGGGGGGTAGGTGTTCTCATCTAACTCACCCGCGGCCCCGGCACCGCCTCAAGCTCGCGCGCCACGCCGCCGCGCAGCACGGCGAGCCGCACGGGCGCGCCGGGACGCAGCCGTTGAAGCCGGCGGGCGACCGCCTCACCGCCGCGGTCGCCGTCCATGCCCAGCAGCATGTCGCCGGGAATCAGGCCGGCGCGCTCCGCGGGACTACCGTCGACGATGTCCGTCAGTAGGAGGCCGAAACCGTCGCCCACGCCGTATGATGCGGCGATGGCCGGCGGCACCGGCGCGGGCACCGCGGCAATACCGAGGAACGCCTGCCCCGGCGCCTCACCGCTGGCAAAGCGCGCGGCAATGTTGCTGGGGACGGCGACCGCCATCCCGCCGGCGATCATCGAGTTGATGCCGAGCACCCGTCCCTCGGCGTCGGCCAGCGGCCCACCGGAGTTGCCGGGGGCGAGGCCCACGTCGGCGCGAATCACCTCGGTGAGCGGCACGCGGTTCTCGTGGTGGGTCGTGCCGGGAGCGCTGAGGATGATCCCGGCCGTCACCGTGCCGCGCAGCCCCCACGGATTCCCGACCGCGAGCACGAGCTGCCCCGTGCGCACCGCGTCCGAGTCGGCGGCCGGCAGCGGGTGCAGGCCGTTCGCACGGACGCGCAACGCGGCCAGATCGCGCTCCGGGTCGCGGGCGACCACCTCGGCGGAGAAGGCGCGATCGTCCCAGGTCACCACCTCGGCGCGGTCGTCACGCACCACATGGTTGTTGGTCAGGATCAGACCGTCCTCACTCCAGATCGTGCCGGCGCCGCCGCCCGAGCGGCTCCGCACTACCACAACGCCCCGACGCAGCCGTTCGACCAGCTCCGCCGACGCATCAGAAAACGCGCCAAGGATTGATTGATTAAAGGTACCCGTTGTCATCGCTATTGCTCCATCCCTCTGTGAGGGCATGATAGGTCACAGGTCATAGGTCATAGGTCATAGGTCGCGGCACGGGTCGTGGTGCTGGTGCACACGAGCGGGATCGCTGTGCCTCGAAGGGGTGGCCTGGCACGGCACGCGACGACGGGCATCAGAGGGATGGGCTGCTACTGTCGCTCGCCCACGGTCACACTCAGCTCGCGCAACTCACCGCCGCGCAGGACCGCGATTGGAGTCGCCTGGCCAACACGCTCCGAGCCAAGCTGACGCTGGAGATCGTCCGTGTCGCGCAGGGCCGTGGCCGCCATCGTCACGAGGATATCGCCGATCAGCAGGCCGCCGTTATCGGCGGGGCTGCCCGACTCGACCGAGACCACCAGCAGACCGGTCTCCTGGCCGCCGCTCACCTTGGATGCCATCGCGCTGGGCAATCGCACCGGCTGGCTGCCGATGCCGAGATAGCCGCGCTTGACCCGCCCACCGGCGAGCAGCATCTCCACGATCTTGGCAACCGCCGCCACCGGGATTGTCAGCCCGGCGCCCCGGCCCAGCCGCGAACTGTTAATGCCGACGACGCGTCCGGCCGAATCGACCAGCGGACCGCCGGAGAATCCGGGATAGAAGGTGGCGTCGCCGCGGATATAGCCTTCAACGTGTCCACCGCGGCCGGTGCGCCACGGACCACCGATGCCGCCGATCACACCGCTCGACGCCATTGGCCCTTCGGGCGACGGCCGGCCGACCGCCAGCACCATGTGGCCGACCCGCGCGCTGTTCTCTGGAGCCCGCTCGGCGACGGTCAGCGTGGCGCCGGTGACGCGCAGGACCGCGAGGTCGGAGCCTGGATCGCGTCCGGCGATCGTCGCCTTGGCTTCGCCACCGCCGGGGAGGCCGATCTTGATGTCCTCGTCACGCTCGATCACATGGTCCGAGGTCACGATCACGCCGTCCGCCGACCAGACGACACCGCTCGCCGGCAGCCGCCGCCGCGCGATTACGCTCACGGTGGATGCCCCGGCGCGTTCGACCGCGTCAGCCAGCGCATCAGAGAGCTGGGTAAGGACGTTGGTGGATGTGTTGCCCGTTGTCATATCTGTTTTCTCCTGCCCCGTCTTGCCGGGGTTGCTGTACACACAGCATGGCGTACGGCCGTGCGCGCCACACCGGCTGAGCAGGCAGGAGGTAACCTGGAAAGGTGGCTAGTGCGAGGGTCGGCGGCGCCCCTGCGATTTGGGGGCGTGTGTACGAGGGACGGGGCCGGGGCATGTCCGACGTTTGTCCATGGGAGCGACCCGGTGGGTCGCCCACGTTCTGGTAATGAACTCCGCTAGCGAGGGATGGGAGACGCGCCGGGACTACTCCCGCCGTCCGAACAGACCACCGAGGCGGCGGGCGATCCCATTGGCGCCGCCGGCCTTCTCGACGAGGCCGCCGATCTGTGGCACACGCTCGGTGAAGAATTCGAGTGCGACCCGCGCGGCATTTTCGGCCTGCTCCGGGTCGAGGTTCGCCCGCTCCTGGAGTTGCTGTTTCAAGGCGTTGATATCCATGCCATCCCTTCGCTTTCAGGTGTCGGAGCGATGTCACGCGCGGGGGAATGTCCGCGCGTCTCCGACCGATTCCGCCTATGTCCGGCGCAGACGCGGATCAAGCTCGTCGCGTAGCGCATCCCCGAGCATGTTATACCCGAATACCGCGAGCGATATCGCCAGTCCCGGCCACACCGCCAACCAGGGCTGTGTCGCCGTGCGCGCCAGACTCGCCTGTAGCATTTGGCCCCAGGTGGGAAACGGCGGCGGTATGCCGAAACCGAGGAAGCTGAGCGAGGCCTCGGTGATGACGATCGCCCCCAGCCGCACCGCGCTCAGCACGATCACGGTCGGCACAACGTTGGGCAGGACATGGGAGCGGAGAATACGCCAATCCGACGCGCCGACGGTGCGCGCCGCCTCAATAAATGGCTGGTTGGTGATGCTCAGCGCCTTGCCGCGCACGACACGCGAGCTGCCGGCCGAACAATCGCGGTGATCGACCGGTCCAATAGTTGCGCTCGCCGTCCACTGCCCCTCCTCTGCTCTCGGAACAACCGAACGTCGATGAGTTCCTGGAGCATGAGCGAGCGTACTCACTAATCGGATATACGTCAATTGCGTATATTTGGAAAGATTCATCCTATATGGGACCATAGCGCGGGGGACGACCACGCGGCGCGAGGCGTTCCCAGGAACGACACGGAGGGCCGTCGCCGCCGAGTCGCTGACAGGCTGATTGACAAGACCCGGTCCCCGGATTAGGCTGTTCAGGTGACTAACAAACGCTCGTTAGGTACTGTGAGTCCACGGCGCGGGGAGATCCATGAGGTCGCCAAGCGGATGTTCGCGCGGCGCGGCTATCATGCCACGTCGATGCGCGATATCGCCGCCGAGCTGGACCTGCAGGGCGGCAGTCTCTACGCGCACATTGCATCGAAAGAGGACTTGCTGTGGGAGTTGGTCAGCCGCGCGGCTGGCGCCTTTATCGAGCGGGCCGGCGCGGTCGAGCGCGCGGAGCCGGATCCGCGCCGGCGGTTGCGACGGCTGGTAGACGAGCACGTCAGCGTGATCGTGGGCGACCCGGATAACGCGATCGTGTTCCATCATGAGTGGCGATCGCTGCCTCCCGATCGACGGGAGCGGGTCGCGGAGCAGCGCCGCGCGTACGAGGCATACTTCCGCCGCGCGATTGAGGACGGTGTGCGCGACCGCGTGTTCACCGCCCCCGATCCGAAGTTCGCCACGCTGATGGTGCTATCGCTGGGCAACTGGCTGTACCAATGGTATCGCCCGGACGGCCCCCGTGATGCCGCGTCGATCAGCGCGGCAATGAACGACTTCATCGCGGGCAGTCTAAACACACCCGCCCGGGGGCAGTAAGCCCGCCACACCTCCCACCGAATTAGAACCAGGAGATCGGGACGAAGGGGGCCAGGGGGTTGGGTGAACCACTGAGCACGACACGCGGGACCATTCCCTACCACCCGTCCTCAAAGGAGTTGTCATGACCATGGTCACCGAGGATATCCGCACGGCGGAGTTCCGGCAGCACATCGACGATGGCGGCGCGGTCGAGGCGACCGATTGGATGCCGGACGAGTACCGCCTCCGGCTTCGCAAGTTCATCGAGATGCACGCCAACAGTGAGATCATGGGCGCGCTGCCCGAGCGCGACTGGATCGGCCGCGCGCCCTCGCTCAAGCGCAAGCTGGCGCTCTCAGCAAAGATCCAGGATGAGGTGGGACACGCGCAGATGCTGTACCGCGTGGCCGAGGATCTGGGCAAGCCGCGGGCGGAGATGTTCGAGGATCTGATCAACGGCCGCAGCAAGTTCCACAACGTCTTTCACTACCCCACGAAAAGCTGGGCCGATGTCGGCGCGATCGGCTGGCTGGTCGATGCTGCCGCCATTCTCAGTCAATCGGCGCTGCTGCGGTGCTCGTACGCGCCCTACGCCCGCGTGATGAAGCGTATTTGCTGGGAAGAAGCGTTTCACCTGAAGCAGGGCGAGGACATCTGCCTGACGCTCGCCGGCGGCACGCCCGTGCAGCGCGAGATGCTCCAGGAGGCGATCACCCGCTGGTGGCCGGAGCTGATGATGTTCCACGGCCCGCCCACCCCGATCGAGAAGGACGGCGACATCGCCTGGCGGATCAAGAGCAAGCCAAACGAGACATTACGTCAAGAATTCCTCGACCGCTACGTCCCCCAGACATGGGAACTCGGCCTAACCCTGCCCGACCCGGCGCTTCGCAAAGACCTCGCTTCTGGCCGTTGGAGCTACACCGAGCCGGACTGGAGCGAGTTGTACAGCGTCGTCACCGGCCATGGCCCCGCCAGCGAACGCCGCCTCTCCTTCCGCCGCCTCAGCTACGAACAGGGCGCCTGGCTGCGCGACGCGATGATGACACCCGCGGCGTAGGTAGGACAGAGTTCAGTGCGCTTTGAACCGCGGAGACGCGGAGGACGCGGAGGAGGCGCAGAGATAGGCGAAATGGAGAATGAACGGATTTTCGGGCGCCTCGAAACCGACTCTCTGCATCCCTCCGCGCGTTCTCCGCGTTCTCCGCGTCTCCGCGGTTCCACTCACTGCATTGAGTCAGGGAACTCACTTTTAGGAGGTGGAGCTTGCCCGTGTTTGAGGTGTTTCGGCAGGAGGAGCCGGGAGGGGCGTTCACGCACGCGGGCAACCTGACGGCGCCGGACGCGGAACTGGCGTGCCAGTACGCGCGGGATATTTTCAGCCGCCGCGAGGACGCCCAGCGACTGTGGGTCGTGCCGCGCGAGGCGGTCCATGAGGTGACCGACCTCGATCTGCTCCATCCCCAGCTCGACCGCAAATACCGGCTGGGGCGCGGCTATCGTGTGACGGTCGAGAAGCGCCGCCGGATCAAGGCGCGCATCCAGGGGACGGCCGTCCCCGACGAAAGCTTGCTGCCTCTTCCCTCGCCGTGAAGGGGCGTTTCCAACAGAGCGTCTGCCACGACGTATTCGTAAGAAGACGTGCGCCTCCTTCCCGGCGGGGAAAGAGGCCGGGGGGGTTAGGTGCGTCCCATGAATCTCGAAACCCGCGCCGCGTTTGAGCGCTACCTGATGGCGATGGCCGACGACGAACTGGTAATCGGCTATCGTGATACCGAGTGGACGGGTGTCGCGCCGATGCTCGAGGAAGATATCGCCTTCAGCTCCATCGGCCAAGACGAGGTCGGCCATGCGCGGCTGTTCTACAGCTTGTTGCACGACCTGACCGGCACCCAGATCGACTACCGCGCCCGCCGTCCGGATGAGTACCTGCACGCGCAACTGGTTGAACACGCCAGCGCTCCACGGTACGCCGCGGAGGGTGAGCACGGCGGCGGCGGCGACTGGGCATATGCGCTCGTGCGCCGCTACCTCTATGACCTGTTCGACGCCGAGCGATTGGAGTCGTTGCGACTCACGGCGTGGGAGCCGCTGGCATCCTCGGTGGACAAGGTTCGCCGCGAGGAGAAATACCACCTCCAACATGCTCAGACCTGGTTCGATCGACTGGCCGGCGGCGGCGCCGACGGTCGCTCCCGACTGGAGCGGGCGCTTGCGACGATCTGGCCCGATGCGTTTGGCCTGTTCGAGCCGGTGGAGGGCGAGGAGGCGCTGGTCGCGGAGGGGCTGCTCGCCGTGTCATCGCGTGACATGCGCGATCGGTGGTTCGACCGGCTGGCGCCGGTGTTCGCGCGCCATGGCCTGTCACTGCCCGCCCAGCGCGGTGATGACGGCTGGCAGCCATCGGTCGAACCGCGGCTCGGCGGACGCCAAGGCCGGCACACCGCCGCCTGGGGGCAGATGTGGGATGAGATGACCAGCGTCTACCGGCTCGATCCCGCGGCGGTGTGGTAGGCGCCGTGCCGCCGCGGGGACAGTGGCGTGAGCGTGAGGATCGGGACAACGCTGGCGCACCGGCCGCGGTGGCGATTGATAGTCAGGAAAACACGGGGAGAAGTCCCATGACGCGCAGCATCATGCACGACCGAGAGACGGCCGTGAGCAGCCTCGAAGCATCCGTATGGGAGATGCTCGCCACCATCCACGACCCGGAGATCCCGGCAATTTCCCTCGTGGATCTGGGCGTGATCCGCGCCGTCCGGATCGAGGCAGACGAGCCGCGATCGGCCCCTGCCGGCTCCAACGCCCAACACCCAACACTCAACACCCGGATCGTTGTCGAGTTGATGCCGACATTTCTCGGCTGTCCGGCGATCGGCATGATGCGGGAGATGATCGAGGCGCGGGTGGGCGCACTTGGGTCGGTACGCGTCGCGCTGGTACGCGACGAGGCATGGACGACGGAGCGCATCACCGAGGAGGGACGCCGCCGGTTGCACGGCGCGGGCTTCGCGCCGCCCCCGCGTGGCGACCTGCTTCAAATCACGGCGCTGCCCGTGGCAGAGTGCCCGTACTGCGGCTCGCGCGCCACCACCCTCGACAGCGCCTTCGGCCCCACGGCCTGCCGCGCCATCCACTACTGCAACGCCTGCCGCCAGCCGTTCGAGCAGTTCAAGATGGTGTGATGTGTCACGAGTCGCACCTGGCCGCACGGGGAGGGATGTCATGATTCCTGACGACCGTGACCTCATCCCACGCCTCATCACGGACAATCCTGATCGACCGGGGCCGGCTGGCGCGCGCATCGTGACAGGAGGCGTGCCCGTCTGGGCGCTGACCGGGTATCCGAGGGCGGTTGATGGTGATATGCGCCGCGTCGCCAAGGACCACGACGTGCCCGAGGAGAGCGTACGAGCCGCGATCGCGTCCTATGAGCGGCACAAAGCAGCGATCGATGAACGCATCCGAGAAAACGCCGCGACTGTCGTGTAGCCAGGAGCCGTGTGATACCCGCGACCCGACCCGCACACCTCCTACCCGAACGCCGGCCCCGCTCGGCGTACGTGAGCGGGGCCGGCCGGATTCAACGCTGACGATGGCACGGCGGGGTCGTGGGCCTGCCCTTCAATCGTCCGCCAGCCTCAACGCCGGCGCGGCGGCGACCAGCGCTTGCCTCATCGCGTGCCGCGTACGCTATCGATCACTTGGCCAATGCCCTCGATCACCACGTCAGGGCGATCAAGAAGGATGTAGTGTCCGCTATCCTCGGCGATGCGGTGTGTGGCGTGCACGGCCAGCGTCGCGAGATCTTGATGAAGTTCGCGTCCCATTCGCTCGGTGGCTTCCACCGGCCAGCCCAGCGGGAATTCCGCCGGGTCCAGCGGCCTGCCCGCGGTCAGCACAACCAGCGGCATGGTGCGCGGTGGCGAGGCAAGGCGCGCCTCGCGCATCCAGGCAAAGCTGGCAGTCAGGTCCACCCGCTCGATGTCGAAGCCTTCGAACTGACGCCGCCGCGCCTCCCACATTTCCGCCGGCACGATCGCTTCGAGTCGCACATCCTGGTCCTCGTGGGATGAGTCCACCAACACGAGAGCAGCGACATCATCGGGATACGCGCTGGCGTAGAGGCGCACGAAGAGTCCACCGATAGAGTGCCCCACCAGCACGTACGGACCCGGCACGCCCGCCGCCGCGAGCACCGCGTGCAAGTCACCGACCACCTCTCGTGCCGTGCGAGGCGAGGGCGCCGGGTCGCTGGCGCCCCCGACCGTGTTGGCCCGGTCGTAACTACACACCCGAGTACGCGGTGCGACGGCGCCCTCCATTCCCGCCCACAACGCGGCGCTGTCACCGTAGCCACTCTCCAGAATCACCGTCGGGCTGCCGGTCCCGCGACACGACAGATAGATCGCGCGCCCGCCGATGTCGAAGCGGCCGGCAATGTTGGTGGGACTGTCGAGCGGGTTGCCGTCCGCAACTGATACCGGCTGAACCTGGATTCCGGTGATGCGGTGCGGCGGCGACGACTCGACCGCCAGCGCCACCACCAGGGAATCACCCGCCCGGCTGTTCACCAGCGCCACCGCCTGGGTATCCGTGGGCGGGCGGACGAAACCAGCGAGACGGAACGGCCCGGCGTTCGCGGAATCTTGGAACCCGGCGACCACTTGCTCCGGCGATACCACGCTCAGAAACGCGGCAGCCGTACGCGCGACGATGTCCTCCGGCGTGAGCCGTTCCGCATCGCCGTTGAGTTGCGCGAGCACCCACGTCAATTGCCCGCCGACCGGGGTCTCCTCCACCCGTGACGCGCGGGCCTGAACATCGAGCCGCGCGCCGGGGACCACCTGAATCGCGCCAACGGTTCCGACCACGATCACGATTGCCAGCATCATGAGACGCGGGATTCGTAGATGCATGATTTTCTTCTCTTCAGAAGCGATATGCCTCTTACGCACTATCACGCAACGAGAGAATGAATCGCATCGTGCGGAAGAGGGCTGCACCCACGGCCATTCGACGGACGCGGATGAGGGACAAACGACGGAGAGTCGCTCGCCGTGGCAGATCAACCCTCACGGCGCCCGCTCATGGAATGCCCGACACTCAAGGCTCCCGCCCGCGGCGCGCGAGCCTCGCCATGTCCGGGTCCGAACCTGTCGCCGTCACCTCACCGCCAAGTCCGTGCGCGACGGCCAACTCTCGGGGCGCGCCGCGGCTGCCACCCACGTTCATCTCATCCAGCGCTCCGCGCTCCGCGCCCCCTCGGCGTTCTCCGCGTCTTTGCGGTTCACGCATCGCCCGAAGCGTCGATCTGCTTGCTGTAGCGGAAGCCGGCAATGTCGAAGCCGCGGCTCGCGCCTCCGGGTGCCGTGTGCAGGGCATATCCACGTCGGTATCCGTGCCGGTACGGGGCGGCCCGTCCCCACCGACAGCAGCACCACTCGCGTGATATCCTGCCGGTAATGCACGTCATCGCCCTCAAGGTCTTACGCGAATTCTGGGAGAAGCACCCTGAGGCGGAACAGCCGTTACGAGCGTGGTATGACGAGGCACGACGGAGCCAGTGGCAATCCCCGCGAGACATTCGGGCACGCTATGCTCACGCGAGCTTTGTGAGCGCTGATCGCGTCATCTTCAACATCGGTGGAAACAAGTACCGGCTGATCGTCGTCGTTCGATATCGAACCAGAACCGTGTTTATCAGGTTTGTAGGAACCCATGCAGAATACGACCACATCAACGCCCGGATCGTCTGAGCCGGCGCCCCTCCATCTCCGACCGATCCATGACGGCCGTGACTATGACGAGGCCCTTCGCGAGATCGAGCGGTTGTGGGATGCGCCGGTCGGATCATCCGAGGACGACCGGCTTCAAGTCCTGGTGCTGCTGGTTGAGGCGTACGAACGTGACCACTTCCCTGTCCTGCCTCCCAACCCGATCGATGCGATTCGCTTCCGCATGGAACAGGCCAACCTGACGACCGCTGATCTCGCCTCGCTGCTCGGTGTCAGCACGCGGCGGGTGCTAAACATCTTTCGTGGTCGCCCGCTGACGCTGCCCATGATCCGCCTGCTGGTCGAACGGCTCGGCATCTCCGCCGACGTTCTCATTCGCCGGCAGGCAGGCATTGCTCAACGGGATTCGCGGACCACGTAGGACTCGCTCCGCGATGGCATCATGCGTGTTTGGTATGGCTAGACGCGGAGACGCGAGAGAATCATTCTTGATGGCACTCGCGCGTGTGCCCTCCACCGCTGCCTCGCCATGCCCGTGCCCATGAGTCAGCCGCCCCATGCGTGAACCGGCTGCCATCGGTATACCGGCCGGCCCGGTTCTCCGCGCCCCCTCGGCGTTTTCCGCGTCTTTGCGGTTCACGCCTCGTTCAAGGCGTCGATCAGCTTGCTGTAGCGGAAGCCGGCAATGTCGAAGCCGGTGATGGAGCCACCCGGTGAGGTGTGGAAGGTGAGCAACTCGCCATTGCCGCGACCCTCGGTGAGGCGGAAAACGTGCGGCGCACCGGCGCCTTCCAGCTTGGCGGGGGCGTGGAGCGAGATCGCGCCGGGCGTGGGCGGCGCGAGTACCAGTGCGCCGGCGCGGCATTCTATCTGCACCAGGCCGCCGCGCCAGAAGTGATAGCGACCGAGCAACGGCTTCCACGCGGCGGGCGTCGGCGCCGGTTTCACATGCGGGGCGGACGCGGGTGTGGACGTCGCCGCCTCAATGAGCATGTCCATCATATCGATAGCGGCGGCGTTGGGCATGGGATTACGACCCTCGTTCGTGAGCACGATCACGCCGGTGCGATGCGCCATGTTGTACAGAATCTGCGTGAGGAAGCCGTGAATGCTGCCGCCGTGGCCGAGATACACGTTGTCGCCACGGCGCATCCCCATCCAGCCCAGGCAGCGCGCATCGGTCCAATTGTCGTCGATGTACTGGGGCCGGTGCATCTCGTCCAGTGACCGCCCGCCAAGCACTCGCCCCCCACCGCGCGGCTCGTCCCCGGTACGGAATTGGAACGCGATCCAGCGGGAAAGGTCGTGCACCGTGGTGTAGAGACCGGCGGCGGCGGCGATGCCGGCGGTGTGGGTGTGACCGGCGGGCGCCGGTTCGTCCTCGTACGGGTGGGGGTCGTATCCGGTGGCGAGGCGCGGGGCGAGCGCATCGTTCAGCGCGAACGCGCTCGACTCCATGCCCAGCGGATCGAGAATCTCCGCGCGCACATACTCCCCGTATGGGCGGCCCGAACGCCGCTCGACCACCTCGCCAAGAAGGGCGAACGCGAGGTTGGAGTACTTGTTGGCCGAATCAGGCGCGATCACGACCTCGGTATGGTCGAGCATCGCGAGGATGCGTTCCATTGATGGGAATTCGAGCGTGTCCCAGTAAGAAAATGGACCCTCGGTGATCAGACCGGAGCGATGGCTGAGCAGGCGGCGCAGCGTGACATCATCGATGGAGCCGGAACGCGTCCGCGCCTTTGCGAACTCGGGGATGTGCTCAACCAGCGGGTCGTCCAGCCGTAGCCGTCCCTCGTCGCGCAATTGCATGATCGCGGTCGCCGTAAAGGTCTTACTGATCGAGGCGACGCGATAGAGGGTATGCGCGTCGGCCGGCCGCTCGGAGGCGATATCGGCGAAGCCGAAGCCCCGGCTCCACGCGAGTTCCTGATCACGAACGATGCCCACCGACGCGCCCGGCAGGCGGTGCTCCGCCACCAGCGCCGTGAGCCGGCTCTCGATCTTTGGAAGAACGGGATCGCTCATTGTCGACTCCTACGCTGTTTCCATGGGCAGGGCGGAATATCATCCATGATTGGTCTACCCTGACCTATTGTGGCGTATGGCTCGTATCGATAGTAAGAGATGCAAGCACGTATCGAGGTACCAACACGATGACGGACGCGGACGCACACCTATCGATACGACCGGCCGGCGGCAGCGGCGCCAATGTGTCACTGCCCAACGCCGCGACCCTCGAAACCGCGCTCCGGCGCGCCGCCATCATCAACGCCGCGCTGATCAAGCTCGCTGCATTCGACTTCGCTGAATTGGAGTCCGCGACGTTTCGCGGGCGAGTTGACGACGCTATCACGGCGATCGAGGCGGCAGACACCGTCGCCGGCGTACGATCGGCCGAGCGCCGGCTCGCCGATGACACGCACCAACACCTGCGCGCGCAAGAGGATTTACTGCACGCCCGCGAACAAGAGTTCACACGCACCGTCTCGATACTGACCGAGGCGCTGGTCGAGTTTAAGGATTCCAACGTCGAGTTTACCGGCGCGGTGCTTCAGCAGAGCGACCGGATCGGCCAACTAACGACGGTGCGCGATCTCCGGACATTGCGATCGCGCTTGACGCGCGAACTCACCAGCCTCCGCGCATTGGCCCTAGCGAAGCAGGAGGCCGATACGCGGAGGCTGGCGCGGTTGAGTGCGAAGGTGAATACGCTCGAAAGCCGGCTTGCCATGGTCATGGCCCGCGCCGGCCGTGATCCGCTCACCGGCCTCGCCAACCGCGCCGCCTGGGACCAACGGCTCGCCGAACTCGCGATCCAGCTCCAGAGCGGCAACAGCAACTTTGCCGTGGCGATGATCGACCTCGACCAGTTCAAGCGAATTAACGATACGCTCGGTCACGGCGCCGGCGATAGCGCTCTGTCGAGCTTCGGCGAGCTGTGCCAGCAAGCGTTCGGTGCAGATGACCTGGTGGTGCGATACGGCGGCGACGAGTTCGCCGTACTCGTGGGCACGCCCTCGCTCGACCACGCGACTGAGCACGTCCACCGGATGATCGAGTCGGTAGGCCGTGTGAATGAGCGCCCGACCGCCGGCTGGGTGCCCTTCACGGTCAGCGTGGGCCTCGCCCTCGCGACCGAGGAGGACACCGTCCAGACACTGGTCGAGCGGGCCGACAAGGCGTTATACGCCGCCAAAGCGTTGGGGCGGAACCAGTTGGTCGTCGCGCCGTCTCCCACCCGTACGGCACCACCCACCGCAATTCCGGTCAACTCGGATTCGACCGTCACTGAGCCACGGGCACGGGCGTCCTGAGGCCCCACCCGCGCATGAACCATGTGGTTCCGCTCTGTACGCCTGGTTTGTCCGCGTCGTGTGACTGCCGGATACACGCGCGAGAATGCGGAGGCCGGGCGTGAACCTGCTCCTGCAAGAGCCGGACGCACCCTCCTCGCCCGGAGGTTGAGTAAAACCCTGTCTCTGCGATACATTCGATACTACGCGCACAACTGGTGATTCGGCGGCCCCTCCCGCCGTCCACTGCCGGCGCCCCGTGTGCCGTCTCCGCGGATCATCGCGCGAGGTGACATGAGGCGCGCGTCGCTCCGCTCAACGCGGGACGGCGGCCCAATCCCACACGAATGCAGGTGCAACAGAATGCTGGAAGCAGCAGGTACGACGCCCGAAGTCGCCGCCGTACCCAACCACGTCCGCCGCCAAGAGGCTGACCATCGCATGGCCCGCGCCGGCATCTGGGCGGCGGTTGCACTCGGCTGTCTGATCCGTGCCATTCATGTGCTGCGCGGCGGCTTTCCGTTGAACGACGGCGGATTGTTCTATCAAATGGTGCGCGACCTTCAGCACGCCCGCTATGCCCTGCCGGCTTTCACGTCGTACAACGACGCGGGTATCCCCTTCAGCTATCCACCGTTCACGTTTTACCTCGCCGGTCTGCTCAACGACCTCACGGGAATCGACCTGTTCACCCTCTTTCGCGTGCTGCCCCTGATTGCCACCTGCCTGACGCTGGTCGCATTCGCGCTGCTCGCCCGTGCAATCGTGGGCGCGCTCACGACGGTGGCAATCGCGGTGTTTGCCTTTGCCCTCATCCCGCGCAGCTTCATTTGGCTGCTGATGGGCGGCGGGCTGACCCGCTCGTTTGGCTTCTTGTTCGCTATCCTGGCGATGTACAGCGCGCATCTGCTGTATACGCGGCGCCAGTGGCGCTATGTCGCGCCGGCCACGCTCTTCGCCGCGCTGACAGTGCTCAGTCACCTTGAGACGGGCTGGTTCCTGGCGTTCACCCTCGCGATATTCTTCCTCGCCCACGGGCGTCACCGCCACGGCCTGCGAAGCTCGATCGTGGTGGTGGCCGGGACGGTGGCGCTGACCGCGCCGTGGTGGGCCACCGTGCTCACCCAGCACGGTGTCTCGCCCTTCCTCGCGGCGAACAGCACCGGTGGCTCAGTGTTCTCGAGCGGCGAGGTGCGGATGCATGTATTGCTGTCGTTGTTGCGCTTCACCGCCACCAGCGAGTCGTTCTTCCCCCTGATCGGCGCGCTCGCTCTGCTCGGCGCACTCGCGTCAGTGATTCGCGGGCGCTGGGTGTTGCCGGTCTGGTGGGTGGTGACGATCCTCCTGGAGGCGCGCGCCTTTCCCACTTTCACCACGCTGCCGGTTGCTATGCTGGCCGGCGTCGGTGTCACCGGCGTACTGTTGCCGCTGATGGTTCGGGTGCGCGACGCCGCGTACACGTCGGATCGCGACGGAACGCGCGAGCGACCGGCCCGATGGCGCACGACACCCGTATCCCGCCAATGGGTCGCCGCCACGGTGCTCGGCTGCTTTCTCGTGTACGCGACCGCATCGGCGCTGATGACCAAGAGCGGAATGAGCGGCGAGGTGTCATCGCTTGTCAGCCTCTCGCCCGACGAGCGGGCGGCGATGCGGTGGGTCGATGAACAGACACCGTCAGGGAGCCGGTTCCTGCTCATCACCGGCGACAACTGGGCCACTGACAAGACATCCGAGTGGTTCCCCGTGCTGGCCGCGCGGGTGAGTGTGGCGACGGTCCAGGGCTTCGAGTGGCTGCCCGACCACGCCTTTGACCGCAAGCTCGAAGCGTATGACCGCGCACACGAGTGCGGCTACCGGACGGCCGCCTGCCTTACCGAGTGGTCCACCGAATCAGAAACCGGGTTCACGCATGTGTATGTGCCGAAGCAGCCCGGAGGCCAATGCTGCTACACCCTCGTCACATCGCTAAAGGCCGACGCCGGTTACGAGCTGCTCCACGACGGCCCCGGCGCAACGATCTTCGCCCGCCGCGGCGCCGAGCCGCAACTCGCCTCGACCGTGCGCGACTCGGGCAGCTAAGAGCGACCGCCGTTCGCGATACCGCGTGCTGTTCACCACAGTCGCCGGCACGCGGCTTCTTCGGGAGGATTGCCG
>JBBQJF010000046.1:0-21917 GCA_038325665.1 Dehalococcoidia bacterium
AAAGACGGAACGGGATATCTCGGGCGACTCCGCCGGTTCATCCTGCCGGCTCATCGCGCCGCGCCCGCCGGTGTCCGCCGGCCGCCCCGTGGACGCTCGGAGCCACGCCTCCTGCCTCGCATGTGCTGCGTCGTGCCGCGACCGGTCTCCAACGCGAGCAGCGCGGCGTAAGCAATCAGCGAGAGCGTCTTGATCGGCAACGCATAGATATCGCTGCTTACCTCTCGGTAGTGGGCCGGCACGATCGCCACGAAGGGATACACCAGCACGAGCACCACCAGTGCGGGCCAGGCGCGGCGAGCCTCATAGCGCCGCACGAGCCACAGCATCGAGGGGATCAGCCACGTCGGGTAGAAGCTCCAAGCCACTGGGGACACCAAGATCGCCACCGGAATACAGAGCATGAACCCGGCCTCGGCGTCTTTACGGCACAGCGTGAAGACCGCGAGCACGATCACCGCATCAAGGACAAGCACCCCCAACCGTAGCGCCGCCGGCCACGCGGGCACCTCATCCTCCCAGTACCAAAAGGCGCGGCCAAAATGCTCCCGCGCCGCCGCGCCGCCGATAGACACGTTGTCATAGAACGTGCTGCCCTTCATCAGCCGAGGCATCAACTCACGCACAAAGGTGACGTTGTTCTCCCAACCGGCAACCAGCACGGAGACCACCGCCAGCGCCACCAGTGTCACGGTCGCGACCATGACCACGCGCCATTCACGTCGCCAGGCAAAGTAGCCGATCACGATCGCCGGCGACAGTTTCAGGATCGCCGCCACCGCCAGCGGCGCGCCCAGGAGCGCCCGCGGACCGCGCCGCAGAAACGCGAACGACAGCGTCAGGCAGAACACGATGATCGCGTCCACCTGTCCCAGCCGCAAGGAGTCGAACATCGCCTCGAACGTCCCGAAGATCAGGAACGCGGCCAGCACGAGCAGTCGCGATGGCCGCAGCAGCCACACCATAAGGGCGGCCGAGATGACGAGCAGCACATTGCTGAACGTAAGAAATGCGACGCGCGCATCGTCGAACGGCAGCCGGGAGAAGGGCAGTGTGACCATCGCCGTGATCGGCGTCTGGATATAGGTGAGGTAGAGCTTGGTGTACAGCGCCGGATAGATGTTGTAAGGCGCCGCCTCCAGCGCCAGGGTCAGCCGGTCGTACAGGGGTCGGTCCTCTCCGAACGGCTCGATCAGGCGCGAGCCGGTGTAGTTGATCGAGAAGTCAAAGGCGTAGTTTCGAAGCGGCACCATCCACGCGCCGCGCACCCACGCGCCCGTGAACGCCGCGAGCAGCACGAGAAACAGAACCGTCCACAAAGTCCGTCGCTTCGCCATCGTCACCATGGTAAGGAACCGTCGTGACGGCCAACAAGGGGGCCGCGGCGTGCATCCGGATCGCTTCATGCGGCCCCCAGCCCAGTCGCGGGTGTATCACGCGGACGCGGGCGACCCACCGCACACGCCCGAGGCGAGCCGGTCCGTCCTCGGACCCTGGCCGAGCGCGCGCCACGCCACCACTTCTGCTAAGCTTTGCGGCGCACCGAGGCCCCTCCCCCGCGCGGGTAGAGGATATCGGCCCTCCCCCTTCCCGCGCGGGGAGGGAGGCAAGGGTTTCGGTAGTCCCAGCGGATCACCTAGTTTCGGAGGAATGCCATGACAACCGAATCGATTATCACTGACGAGATGCGCGCCGCTATCGGTGTCGAGTCTGAGCCGTACACGTTGGAGGTGGACAAGACGGCGGTGCGGATGTTCGCCCGCTCGGTCGGCTATACCGACCCGGTCTTCTTCGACGAGGAATTCGCCAAATCGAAGGGCTACCGCTCGTTGCCGGCCCCGCCCCACTATCTGGGCACACCGGTGTTCAATCCCGCCAGTTCTGATGCCACCTTCGGCGCCCCGCGCGGCCGGCAACGAGTCGAGTCGCAGTTCAAGCGCCGGCTCAACGGCGGCACCGACATCGAGTACCTCGATACGATCTACGCCGGCGACACACTCACCGCCACCTCCAAGATCAGCGACTTGGCCGAACGCCAAGGCTCCATCGGCACGATGCTCATCACGACAACCGAAACGACCTACACGCGCGGCGGCCAGGTGGTCGCGATCGCGCGAGGCACGGGCATCCAGTATTAGCGCGGCGAGGTCAGGCGACCTTCTCGGTTCCGGTCGCTCCCGGCGCCACGCATCCCAGGTGCGTGGCGCCGGCCCCACACGCCCGGTACGCGAGCGGGCGACCCGGTGGGTCCCCCCTATCCGCGCCTGCCCGGAGTTCCGCCGCCTGCTATCCGCGCGACGAATCATGCCCAGGCCGGCCGCCCATGCCCGTGCTGCAACACACATCCGGCCTACGGCATCGGCAGCGAACCGAGGCCCGCGAATGGGCAGCCGCCGCTCTCGACGGCGCCCAGATCGATCTCGCGGACCCGCCCGTTGGGGAGTCGCAGCAGGTAGCGGCCGGCGGCCGGCACGGATGGAGTGACATTCGTAAGCACGCCGGCCCAGCGGGACGCCGCGAATGCCTCGATCTCGACCGACAGCAGACAGTCGGCCCGCGCGAGCTGGCGCTGTTCCATCGAGAACAGGTGGACGCGGGCGCGAAAGGTCCGAATCACCGCGCATCCTCCTGGCTGGGCACGACGCACCGGCGTCACGGGAGCCGGCACACGAACGGACCGACGCGGCGCACCGCGACCCGTGGCGGCGGATCAGCCGAGGCTCGGCTCGGGGTCGGGTTCGGGTTCAGGCAGACGCATCTCCTCAAGGATTTCCTGAACGACCTCGTTCTCGTCGTTGAGGTAGGTACGGGTCACGGTGCGCTCACCGGTATCAACAACCGTCTGACGCAACAGGCCGTCACGCAGCATCGCGCCGATGGCGTCGTAGTGCTGCGAGCTGGTGCCGGGTATGCCGTTGCGCGGGTCGTTGGTCCATTGATGCAGCATCTTGACGGTCCAAAAGCCGAGCGGCGGCTGGCGCACATGCATCATGCGCACGATGCGAATGATCAGATCGCCCTCGTCCACGGGACCAGGCGGCGGCGGCGCCTCGACCGGATCCTCATCGCCGGCGGCGGCGATTAAGTCGCGGCTGGTGCTGCCGGGCACACCGGAGATCACCACCCGCTTCCGGTAGCGGTTACGCAGCCAGGTGACCACTCGAATAAAGTCGGCGTCGCCGGTCATGATGATGTAGGTCGTGACCTTCGGCCGGTCGAGCACGGTTTCCATGATATCCATTAACATGTGGAGGTCGGCCGAGCTTTTTACACGCTCACTACCATTGGTTTGATAGCGACGTAGGGGCACATCCTGCACACGGATACCGGCGACGCTCATCTGACGCCGAAGCCAATCGGGATGCTCATTAAAATCGGCGTACGCGACGGCCACGGCGATCTTGCCGTAGCGACGTGCCTTATCCATCAGTTTGGTCGGTTCGACCTCGACACCAAGATGGTTGAGCGAATAGCGCACGTTCTCCAAGTCAATGAAGACGGCGACATCGGCGACATCGGATGGGTCTTCGAACACTGAGTCCTCCTTAGATCTATCCAAACGTCAATCGCAGTGGTAATCAGCGTGACCGGTACATCTGGTCCAATCCTCACGAGAAAAGCGGGGTACGAACCGTCGTCTCCAATCCTGTACCAGGGGGCACGGTAGGACGCGCGCCCGCGCGCCCTCTGCATGCTAGCACGGCGCGCTTCGACGGGGGAATTGTGGCACATGGCGATCTGCTTCCCCTCATGGTCAACGCCTGGGAGCCACGCTACCAAGCTTTCCTCATGGCACAAACTCGTTCCCCACACGTCCGAGAGGCGCACCCCGCCCGCAACCTCGTATAGACATGGCCACCGAGCGGGTGCTATCCGCCAAGGGCGGGGCCGTCGAGCCGGACTTACCCGTCCGTTGACGATCATGCTACCGTGGCGGGCAAGGAACAACCCGACCGGCCGCCACGCCGTCGGGAGCCTGTTTCGCGGTTGGGAGGGACTGATACGTGCGCTATCCACGGGCTTGTCCCACCTGCGGGGCGGACAATCGCCCCATTGCCAAAGTGTGTGACCAATGCGGCGCCGCGCTCAGCGTGCCGCCCGCGTCCACGCCGCCACCCGCCTCCTGGCAACAGGATCTGGATCGACCGCGGGTGGTGTGCGCGCGCCTGCTGAATCATGCCTACAGCGTCACCTACCGGCTGTCCGAGCACCGGCTGCGCGCGGCGGGTGTCAGCCCGGTCCAGTTTCGGGCGCTGTCGCTGGTGCGGCTCTTACCGGCGCCGGTGACACCGACCATCCTCGCTCTCCACCTCGCGCTCGACTCGCGAACCGTCAGCGACCTCGTCTCACGGCTGGAGCAATGCGGGTGGGTACGGCGCGTCCGCGACCTGCCCGACCGCCGCGCCGTCCGCCTCGAACTGACAGACGAGGGCGGGAAGACGCTGTCCGACGCGTGGGGGCCGGCGATTGCCGCGTCGGAAGAGATTTGGAGCGTTGTCGATGAACAGGACCTGGCGCCGGCCCTCCGGGTTCTCCGTCAGGTCCGCGACGCGGCCCTTGAGAAGCTTGGCTACCGTGCCGAGGACATCTTCGCTCTGGCGCCGGCAGAGGGTTCGTAAGCCGTTAGCCATCAGCGTTCAACGGTCAGCCCGCGCGTTCACCCGACGGCTATCCGGCCGCTGGCGACCGCGACACGGGCCGTGGTCGCGCATCCCCACGGCTCGGGCGCTGACTGCTGACGGTGGAGCGCGGAATGCTTACGACGGTTGATGATACGCGGGCAGCGGCGTCGAGCGACCCGCCGGAGCGCCCCTACCCGCGACCGACACATCGGGTCGCCTCCGCTTCATGAGAATGCCTGGGGCGCGGTCAGCGGTGGCGGCGGACCCGTTCCGCTACACTGGACATGGGACCGCCGCCGGCGGTCCAGGAGTGTCGTGTGCCCAAGTCCGCCGCCGCGCCGTCAGGGGGCATTCATCAACTGCTGGCGCAGTATGACAACGCGCTCAACTGCATCCGTTGTGGGTTATGCCTGTCGGTCTGCCCCACCTACCAGATCAGCTTCGCGGAAGAAGAGTCGCCTCGCGGCCGGATCGCGCTGGCGCGGGCCGTGGCCGAGGGTGCGCTGCCGATCACGCCCGACTTCATCACCCACTCGCAAAACTGCTTGTTGTGCGAGGCCTGCACCGCTATCTGTCCGGCGGGTGTTCAGATGGAGCCGCTCGGCGTGGCCGTGCGCGAGGCGATCGCCGATCGCGCGGGCGGCTCCGGCTGGCAGCGGCGGCTGCGGCGGCTGGCGATGGACGCCGCGCTCGGCAATATGACCCGTTTCCGCCTCGCCTGCCGCGTCGCGTGGCTGTACCAACGCGGCGGGCCGCGTGCGCTCCTGCGCCGGAGCGGCCTGCTGCGCCTGTTGCGGCTGGCCGGCGCCGACGCGCTCCTGCCGGAGATGCCCCACCGCTTCGTCGTGCCCACCGGACAGCGCTGGCTGCCGCCAGATGCACGTCCCCCGACACGTCGAGTCGCCCTGTTCACCGGCTGCATCATGAGCACGGCCTTCGCCGCGACCACCGAGGCGACCGCCCGCGTGCTCGCCCGCCGCGGCTGCGAGGTCGTCGCCGTGCCGGGTCAGGAGTGCTGTGGCGCGCTGCACATCCACGGCGGTGAGCGAGAGGGAGCGATCGCGCTGGCGCGGGCCAACCTTGCCGCGTTCTCGCCCGACGACTATGACGCGATCGTCGTCAACTCGGCCGGCTGCGGATCAACGCTGAAGGGTTACGCGCACCTGCTCCACGACGACCCCGCGTATCACGACCGTTCCACCGCCTTCGCGGCCAAGGTGCGCGATATCACCGAGGAGCTGGACGCGCTTCCCGACACGCCCCCCGTCGCTGCCACGCCGCTCACCGTGACCCTGCAGGAGCCATGCCATCTCGCCCACGCGCAGCGCATCACCGCGCAACCGCGCCGCCTGCTGCGCGGCGTGCCGGGCATCGAGCTGCGCGAGATGAACGAATCGGCGCTGTGCTGCGGCAGCGCCGGAATCTACAATCTCACCCACCCGGAGCAGGCGGCGGAACTGCTCGACCGCAAGCTGGACAATGCCGCCGCGACCGGCGCGCGGCTGATCGTGACCGCCAACCCCGGCTGTCTGCTGCATCTACAGGCAGGTGTACGCACGCGCGGTCTCGATATCCAGGTCCGGCACCTCGTCGATGTACTGGACGACGCGGAGGGCAGGGCCGAGTGCTGAGCGGTGACGGTAGGGGCCGTCCCGACCGAGCATGTCCCGGAGGCGCCGCCAATGACGCTATCGCCCAACCTGATCTCCGAGATGCAGCGCATCGTTGGTGAGCGCCACGTCCATGCCGGGCCGGCCCAGCGTGTCGCCTATTCGTTCGACGCGACCTTCCCGCAGGATGTGCCGGACGTGGCGCTGACGCCGGGGACCACCGAGCAGGTGGTCCGTATCGTGCGGCTGGCCGCCCGCGAGGGCATTCCCGTGCATCCCCGCGGGGCCGGTAGTTCGCTCTCCGGCGGCGCGGTCCCGGTCGGCGGCGGCATCGCGCTGTCGCTGGCGCGCATGAACCGCATCGTTGAGATCGACCCGGCCGACAGCGTTGCCGTGGTCGAGCCAGGCGTGATAACGGCCGATCTGCAAAAGGCGGTCGAGCGGATCGGGCTGTTCTATCCGCCCGATCCCGCGTCGATCAACCAATGCACCCTCGGCGGCAACGTCGCCTGCAACGCCGGCGGACCGCGCTGCCTCAAATATGGCGTGACCAAGGACTATGTGATCGGGCTAACGGTCGTGCTCGCGGATGGTCGCGTGCTGCGGTTGGGCGGGCGGACGGTGAAGAACGTCACCGGCTTCCAACTAATCCAATTGTTCACCGGCTCGGAGGGCAGCCTCGGCGTCATCACCGAGATCACGCTGCGCCTGATCCCGCTCCCACGCGTTCGCAGCACCGCCGCCGCTTACTTCCCCACGCTCGACGCCGCGTCGGAGGCGGTCACACGCATTATGTCGAGCGGTATGCTCCCGGCCACCCTCGAGATGATGGACCATACCGCGATCAACATCGTCGAGGACTATCTCGCGTTGGGGCTGCCCCGCGCGGCCGAGGCGATGCTGCTTCTAGAGCAGGATGGCAACGACGAGCAGGCGGCAGCGGCCGAGGTGGCGCGCATGGCCGCCATCTGCCGTGAGCAGGGCGCCACCGAGGTGCGTGTCGCGGGCAGCGCGGCCGAGCGCGAGGGGCTGTGGCGGGCGCGGCGGGCCGTCTCAGGCGCGCTCGGGCGGGTGCGGCCCAATAAGCTGGGCGAGGATATCGTGGTGCCGCGCTCGAAGATCCCGGCGATGGTGCGGCGCATCGGTGAGATATCCGCGCGCCACGGGCTGCCGATCGTGGTGTTCGGCCACGCGGGCGACGGCAATCTCCACCCCAACATCCTCTTCGACCGGCGGCTGGCGGGCGAATTGGAGCGGGTGGAGCGGGCAGCGGCTGACATCTTCGCCGCCGCCCTGGCGCTGGGAGGCACGCTCTCCGGTGAGCACGGCATCGGCTCACTCAAGCGCGAGTTCCTCGTGGACGATTTGGGCGCCGACGCCGTCGATGTGATGCGCTCGATCAAGGTGGCGCTCGACCCGCGCGGCCTGCTCAACCCGCACAAGATCTTTCCCGAGCGCCCCGGCGGCTCCCACGAGGACTTTCTCCGCGCCCTGCCCACGTTGGAGGGCTGGACTCCCGGGTGACCGAATCCGGACGTCACGCCGGGTCCGCTCGTGACGAAACTAGTCTTCACCCTGCGCTTTGGTGAAAGCCTCGGCGCCATCGAACTCCTGTAACTTTTCGATGTGGACCCAGCGATGATGCGCGCCGATCCGCTGCACCAAATCGAGCACGTCGATGTCGTCGAGATCGCCCGTACCGTTGCGCGCGATGAAGCGGCAGCGATGCTGGTCAACGCTGTCCGTGATCGCACCCATCGACGGGTAGACTTTCGTGCCCCTGTTCGAGAGCATCTTCAGCTTCAGCGCCGATCCCTCGCTCAGCGCCTCCAGCCGCGGTCCCAGCTCCGCCGGCGGCAGCGGCGACTCAACGAACAGATCGACGCCGATCACGCGCCGCTCGGTCGGCACGACACTGACCAGTGATGGCGATAGCGGCGGCATCACGACGGGGCGGTACTCGCGCGTGCGCCAGTCCGTGGGCACGCGACCGAGATTGGCGATGATCGCGTCGGTGTACGCCGTCGTCGAGGCGCCCGTGTCGTACCCGACGACATCGCCCGTCTTCTGCTTGCCCTCTTCGAGCGTGACCAACAGCGCGTTTTCGATCGCGGCCGCGGCGGCGAACTCGCCCAGATAGCGCAGCATCATCACGGCAGAGAGGATCACGGCAGTGGGGTTGATCACGTCCTTGCCGGCGTACTTGGGTGCGGAGCCGTGGACCGCCTCGAAGATGGCGACCTCGTTGCCAAGATTGGCGGAAGGCGCGAAGCCGAGGCCACCCACCAGCGCCGAGGTGAGGTCACTGATGATATCGCCGTTCATGTTGGTGGTGACGATCACATCGAACTGCTCGGGCTTCTTCACGAGCTGGTGGGCGCAGTTATCGATGATGATGTGCCAGGACTCGATATCGGGATATTCGGGCGCGATCTCCTCGAAGGTGCGCTTGAACATGCCTTCGGTCAGTTTCATGATGTTCGACTTGGTGGCGCAGGCAACCGACCGGCGTCCCTCGGCGCGCGCCACCTCGAACGCCAGGCGCACGATCTTTTCGCAGCCCTTGCGCGAAATGAGCTTGAGGCACTGGGCTACGCCCGGAGTCTGCATATGCTTGATGCCGGCGTACAGATCCTCCACGTTCTCGCGCACGACGATCAGGTCGATCCCACGGCCGCTGTAGGGAGTGATAACGCCGGGTAGCTCACGCACGGGGCGGATGTTCCCGAAGGTTTCGAACAACTTGCGGAGGGTGACGTTTGCGCTCTTCTCGCCATAGCCGACTGGTGTGCCCAGGGGACCCTTAAGCACCACCCGCGTGCGGCTGATGGAATCCATCGTCTCCCGCGGAACGCCGGAGGCGATGCCCTGCTTGAACACGCGCTCCCCAGCGTGACACTCCTCCCAGGTGATAGAGGCGCCGGCAGCGGCGATAATGCGTTGGGCGGCGTACACGCACTCGGGACCGATGCCGTCGCCGGGAATGACGGTGACGGTGTGGGCGCCGGAGTTGGACTGAACGGCGGTCATGGTCGCGTGCTCCTCGAAGATTGATTGCCATCGCGAACATCAGACGCACGGCTGCCTCTCGTGGCGCGGCCGTTTCGACGTGATATTCATGACTTATAAAGCATGATATGTTTTTCGTATTACGCGGTCAATGGCGTTCGCGATCGAAGCGCCCACAAAATGGGAGTGTGTGCGGCGCGGGTGGCGCTCCAGTGCCCGCGTGCGGGCGCGCCGGTCGGGCGAAAACCGGCCCGGACAGCAACCGGACGTATCCATTCGACGTGGCTCATTGCATTGCGGCGTGGCGCGACGCACAATCGGGGGCACCGACAACCGATATCCGGCGGAGGTGCGCGTGATGGATGTGCTGATAGTGCTCGTGACCGTCGTCGTGCTCACGGCGGCGGTTCTCGCCGTGGCGCGCCAGCATTGAGCAGGCGGGGAATCCGGACGGAGAACGGCCATGAGGCGCGTGTTGCTGGCGCTGGTGATGTGCATGTGCGTTCTGACCGGGGTGACGCCCGCGGTGGCCCAAAGCCTGCCGGTCGAGGTCACACTCACGATTGACCGGTCCGCCTACGAACTGGGAGCGCCGATCGCCTTCACGATCCATGCGCTCAACCCCAATCCGCGGCCACTGTCGCTCATGCTAAACTTCGCCCAGCCGTACGATCTGGTGCTGCACGACGGCCTGATTGATGTGGCCCGGCTGTCGCGCCAGGGCACCGGAGTCGTGGCCCCTGACACCCAGCAGATCGGCTCGGGGCAGACGCTGACTTATGTCGGTCAGTGGGCGCCCAGCACTTCGCTGCTGCCCACCGCCCTCGGCGCACCCACCTTCCACCCGCCCGCGCCGGGTGTGTACACGATCCACGCGGAGCTGACAACGCTCGACCGCCGGCCCGTCAGCGCCGCGCGACCGTTGATCATCGGCCGGCCCGTGATCCTCGCGGCAGGATGCACGTCGATTGAACCCGACCTGCTGGTTCGCGTCCCCGTGACGCTCCTGGCTGCCGCCGTGGAACCGGAGAGCGCGCTCAAAGGCATGTGGCGGTTCAACGCGCCGGCGATCTTCACCGGCTACTCCCCCGCCCAGCGGATCATGAACGATCTCCAAACCGTCAACCCGGGGGACACGATCACGTTGTGCCTCGATCCCGGGGGAAGGGTTCTCCTGCCCACGTCGCCGCGCGCCCCCTAGGTGACCCGGCCAGAACTGGTGTCCTGCGCCGGCGACCGCATCAGCGCGACCCGCCCGTGCCGGCCCCCGCGGACACGGCCCCGACGGCCTACCGCTGGACACTCGCCAGGGCGCCGTCTATCGACGCAGGAGATCGATCGCGGCGCGCGGGTCGGTGACACGCATGTGGCGCGCCAGCGTGGGATGACGCTCGGCGAGCGCCTCATACATCAAGAATGCGATCCGGCGATACGAGAAGTGGCCGGTGACGCCCGTGCGTAGCTCCGTCATGTACGCGGCTTGGGCCGCGTCCATCTTGAACAACGCCCGCACCCGCATGCCGAGCGGAAGGGCATACAACGACTCCTCGGCGAAGAGTGGCGCCAGCGCCCGCGACGCGGCCAGCGCGGACTCGATCGCGGCGCCCAACTCCTGATCGATCCCGGCGCCGATCGCGTCAGCGGCGGCGGCGCCGAGGCCCAACTCGACCACCTCGCGCGGATCGCCGCCGCCATGCGCGGCGGTGAAGGGCTGGATGATCTGGACACACCGGCGATGACGGTGGAGGTCGCGGAAGGCGCCGGCATCGAGGAGCAAGTCGAAGATGAACCCGTGGCCGGTCTGGTGCTCGCGCAGCCACTCGTCATGGCTGCCGCGTCCCGCGAATGACAACGCGATCACCTCATCCCGCCGCTCGGCCGGCATCTCGCGTACCACCATCTGGACCTGTCGGTATGAGTGTCCCGCTCGATCGGCGCGATACAACAGCGTCGCGACCATCTCGTCCTCGGGCGTGGAGGGATCTGCCAGTTCTACCGACCGTGAGCGGTCCACCGGCAGCGCGCCGAGATATGTGTCAGCCGCCCGCGCGAGCGCGGCGTACGCCCGCGGCGGGTAGGTGGCAGGCTCCGTGTACTTCACGAGCGTCGCGGCGATGCCGGCGTGCGACTGCACCGCGGCTCGCGCCGCTTCGGCCCCCGGATGACCGTTCAGCGATGCGAGCGCCGCCTCGACCTTCCGCGCGGTCGGGTCGTGGGCAGGCTCGCGGCAGGCGGCGCGCAGCGCCTCCGCGATCACCCGCGCCTCGGGCAACGGATCAGCGAGCAGCCGCGCGATCTGGCGTTCTAGCACACGCGCGCTCGTGACCTGACCAACGCTGGTCCGGGTCGCCAGAGGGAGCAGATAGCGGGCCACGTCGAACGCTCGCGCCCGCAGCGTCCGCCGGTGGCCGGCGGCATCCGCTCCACTCGGACACGGGTAGTGGGCGGCGAGCAGATCAACCAGCCGGCGGCCGAGCGCATGGTACGACGCGAACAGTTGCTCAATAGCGCCGGTGTATTGCCTGACGTGCTTCGAGGCAGCGATCGAGTCAGGTGTGTGGTAGCCGCTGGAGCGAAAGTCCTGATACCGGGTCGAACGCTCCTGACCATCCCACAGCGGCTCATCGACCAGCCGGATCGCGGCCAGAATCGAGATATCCTCGACGGCAAGCGCCAGATGGGCGAGGTCAGCGATGGAACGATGACCGTACTGAAAGTAGAACGTATCGAGAAACTGCTCGGCCTGCTGCTCGCTCAACTCACCGATGCTCTCGCGCATCGACTGGGCAGATCGGCTGTACTTGGCCATCGCGTAGGCCTGAACCTCGGGAGGGACACCGGTCACCGCGTAGACACGCATTTACAAGCCCTCGCCCACCCCAGGTCATCCTATCGCTCGTCATGTCGTGGATCGGCCGTTGTTACGTTGAGCCGGTGCCACAGCTTGCCGCCGTGATGGGCGATCCGCCTATGCGTCCACACGTCCGATACCGCTCTGGCGTGGCCGTGCGTGTCCGCGACCGAGGGATTGATAGTCGGGGGATACCGTGCGAGCAGCGCCTCAATATCCGAGCGACAAGGCGAGCAGGCCGAGCCAGACGAGCATCAGGGAAAAGAGGATGGCGCCGAGGAGTTCACCGCGCGTCATGCGCGGACGTCGCGTCCGGTAGGACAAGGCATCGCTCCTTCACTGCCACATGGCGGCAGCGTATATCTGATAGGTGGAGAGCGCGTCACTCGGGGGCCGCGGTGGGGATGGTCGAACCCACGTCTCGCGCGTCTGGACCCCGCACCGACGTTCGGCTAGGTCCAGTGGCGATCGTGTCGCGCAAGGTCAGTGTCCTCCGGCGCGATGTGGTTGTGCAATCCCTGGGAGAGGATGTTGGGGTACTGCTAGAAACTCGTCATATACGATGACACATGAGAGATGCCCTTGAAAGCGTCTCCGTCATACAATGAATGAGCCGTGGGTAGGTGTTGCTGACAAGGCGGGGTGACAGCAGCATCTGCCCACGGCTTTTTCATGTTTACGTCTATCGAGCCTCGCGCCGTCCGCCGGGACCCCAGAAAGCCTGCATCCAGGGCGCCAACTCCGCGTCCGCCCACAGACGGCTCGCCTCGGCGCCGTTTTGTCCGACGTACTTGCTCGCCGCCCGTTTCCAGTATGGCATCTCCGCCGGCGATGACAGCGGCTCGAAGGTGAACGAACAGATCCGCATCATCGGATACAGCGCCACCGGCACCCGGCTGAGATTGCTCAGTTCCAGCACCGCCTTGCCGCGCCAACCCGGTTCAAATACACCCGCCGTGCCATGGACAATGATGCCGAGGCGGGCGAGGCTGCTGCGCCCTTCGAGTCGGGCGAGGATGTCGTCGTCCAACTCCAACGACTCAAACGTCGAGGCGAGCACCATCTCTCCCGGGTGCAAAATGAACGGCCCCTCGCCCTCGACCACCACCTCGCGCATCATCTCGCTGAGCATCGGCGCGCGAGTGTCGATGTAGGGAACGCGACTGTAGTCAAACAGTTTAAAGACCGGTCCGAGTCGCAGGTCAACCGAACATGGACCGAGTTGCACGGCCTCATCGATCTGAGGCTCGATACGGATCCGGCCATCGGCAAGATAACGCCTGATATCGCGGTCGGACAATACCATGTGGTCACCACTGGCAATGATGATGGGGAGTGCGTCTATGCTACGCGATCACCCTCGCTTCGCTGCCTCGGATTATGACATATGTTCTACACTTGCGTCAGCCCATCGTCCCGGCGATGCCAAGGCTGGCGGCGCGACGCCTATCGGCGTCATCCGGCGGCATCAATTCTGACTACACGGTTGGCCGGACCATCGGGGCGGGTGGGGGAGCGGGCGGCGGCACACCCGGCGTGGGCGGCGGCGGTGGCGGCGGATCCACCGGCCCGAGCCGGATTTCCGCCTCATCGAAGGCACGCTTAATCCGCCGGCGGAGGGCGCTCGCCACCTCGAACTGCTTGCCCGGGACGGCGCGGCCGAGGATACGGAGCGTGACGCCCTTGTCCGTCAGCGCTTCGACGCGGGCGACGTGCGGCATCTCGAGCACGAGCGGGGCGAACGCGGGGTCCGTCGCGAGGTCGTCACTCACCCGCCCGATCACCTCCATCGCGCGTTCGAGATCGCTGGTGGCGCTGAGGGGCACGAGCAGACTGATGCCCGAGTACCCGCGCGTATGGTTTGCCGACACTTTCACCTCGCTGTTG
Organism: Dehalococcoidia bacterium; assembly: GCA_038325665.1. Taxonomy (GTDB): domain Bacteria; phylum Chloroflexota; class Dehalococcoidia; order CAUJGQ01; family CAUJGQ01; genus CAUJGQ01. Next base: position 13,980 of record JBBQJF010000046.1, read on the forward strand.
GGGATGCTGTAGAGCGTGCCGTCGGCGTCGCGCAGCACCGTGCGCCGCAGCGTGACATCCTCGACCCAGCCCTGCACCCCGGCGGCGGCGACCAGATCGCCGCGCCCATACTGATTCTCCACCAGGATGAAGATGCCGTTGATGGTGTCGCGCACCAAGCTTTGAGCGCCCAGCCCCAGCGCGATACCGCCGATTCCAAGGCCGGTGAGGAAGGGTGCGACATTGAACCCGAGCTCATCCAACGCCATGAACACGGCGACCAGCAGCAGCGCGATCTCCGCCGTCCACACCAGCACGGTGCTGAGCGTGTCAGCGCGCTTGCGAAGGTCGAACTCGGTCGCGGGGGTGGCCTCGCGCAGGGCGAGCCGCATCATCGCCGGCCGGACGGCTCGTCGCAACAGTTGAATGGCCACGGCCGTGAGCGTGACGACGGTGAGGATGCGCGCGCCGTGGGCCGCCGCCCATTCGGCTACCGTCGCGAGGGTGATCTCCATCAGTGGTGGAAGCATGCGCCACTCCTGTCCGCCGGTTGGTCGTGTGGCCTCGGGTCTGAGGGTACGGAGGGGCGGCCTCGCCATTCAAGGCTGTTGACCAACACGCCGTATGATATGCCGCTCACCACCGGCGGGCAGCGGCTCGCGCGTTGCCGCTGGCGCTCGGTCCGCGCCCAGCCGGCTGGAAATCAGCGAGCCGCCACACGGCTGCACGCGTTCCGAGACGCCCGTTGCTCGGTCGTTCAGAGACGCCGGTCGAACGCGGAACACTGCCCCCTAAACGGATGCGCGAAAAGTCACGATACTTATTACGACAGAATCCATCCAGCCTGTTGGACGAGAACCGCTATGCCAAACCCGTCGCTCTTTGCCGCGATCGCGCCCCAACCACTCCAAACATTCAGCCGCCCGACGATGCTTGCGATGTCGCACGCGATCGAGGACCAGGCGCTCGCTGCCGGCCCGATCCGGCTACTCGTCGCGCTGTTCCAGCATGGGCGAAACCTGAGTCGCGCGTCCGCCCGCTACCGTCACCTACGCGACCACGCCGATCGCGTCGTGATAGTGGGGTATGATCTTGTCCCTGACGACGTGCCCGGCGCGACGCTGGTCGAGTTGTCGTCGGACGACCCGTTACGCGACGAGTGGGCGATCATGGTGCTCGGCGATGACTATCAGGCGCTGCTCGCGACACAGGAGGTCGCCCGCGACGACGACGGCACGGGCCGGCGCTATGAGGGCGCCTGGACGTTCGACCCGACGGCAGTACGCGCCGCGGCGCTGGTGTTACGCGGCATCGTTCGCGCCTACCGTCCGGAGGCGCCGTTTGATGTGCCACGAACGGCGGGAAGCGCATCGAACACTGCGCTGGAAGCGGGCGCGTCCCGAATGTTGGCCTACGTCGAGCGCGGCGCCGAACGCACCCGTGCCCGCGAGCGGGAATTGACGCGGGCGCTCGCCGATCTCGAACGGACGAACGAGGAGATGGTGACGCGGCTCGCGATCGCCGCCGAGATGAAGGATCAGGACACCGGCGGCCATCTATGGCGGGTGAGGAGCTATACGACGGCGACTGCCGGGGCGATGAAGCTGCCCGCGTCGGATATTCAGCGAGTAACGCTGGCCTCGACCATGCACGACATCGGCAAGGTACACATCCGCGACGATGTGCTGCGGAAGCCGGGCACGTTGACCGAGGAGGAGTTCGATCACGTCAAAACGCACACGCTGTCAGGTGCGCGCATCCTCGCCGGCTCACCATCGGCTCTGCTCCAATGCGCCGAACGTATCGCGCGCTCCCATCATGAGCGATGGGATGGCAACGGCTACCCCGATGGCCTGCGCGGCGCACACATTCCACTCGAAGCCCGCGTCGTGGCCGTCGCCGATGTATTCGACGCCCTCACCGTGCGCCGGCCGTACAAAGACGCCTTCCCCATCGACCAGTCGCTCGCGATTATCCGTGAGTCACGCGGCCTGCACTTTGACCCCGACGTGGTCGATGCCTTCTTCAGCGTCGAGCACGAGATCCGCCGGATCGCCGCGACGGGCGACAGCCCACGCGATCTGTTTCTCGACAGCACGGACGGCGTGGCAATCGCCGGCTCCGCGCGGCCCCGCGGATAGTCCCGACACCCACGGCCGCGCTCCTCGACCAAATCTGGTCGGTGCCGCGTGTATAGCACTGTACCCATGAGAGTGTGCCCAGAACGTGGTATGTTGCCGGCTCCGGCGGCTCGGTACGCTGAGGGGGACCGCCGCGCCGCGGTCCATCGACCGTCGCGGCGATCCCTGTCCGCCCGTGCCAAGGCAACGTTGATGCGCGGGACGAGTTACCGAGTCGGAGGAGACGATGCGCATCCATGCCCTCGCGGTTGATTACGACGGAACCATCGCCCACCACGGGGGCGTGTCAGCGGAGACACGAGCCGCGCTGGCGGCGGTGCGCGAGAGCGGCCGGCGGTTGATCTTGGTCACCGGCCGCGAGCTAGACGACCTGCTCGCGCTCGACCCCGAGGAAGGCCTGACATGGTTTGATGCCGTGGTGGCAGAGAACGGGGCACTGCTGTTTGATCCGACAACCCAACAGATCACAACGCTGGGTGAGCCGCCCACGGATGCCTTTCTCGACGCGTTGACGCAACGAGGCGTGCCCTTCAGCAAGGGTCATGTGATTGTTGCCACCTGGGAGCCGCACGAAACCACGGTGCTCGGCGTGATCCGCGATCTCGGCATCGAACGACAGGTGATCTTCAATAAGGGCGCCGTGATGGTGCTGCCATCCGGCGTGACCAAAGCCACCGGCCTGCGCGCCGCCCTTGACCGGCTCGGCCTCTCGCCGCACAACACGGCCGCAATCGGCGACGCCGAGAACGATCACAATTTCCTCTCGATCGTGGAAGTGGCGGTCGCCGTGGGCAACGCCTTGCCCACGATCAAGGAGCGCGCCGATCTGGTCATGCGGCGCAAGAACGGGCGCGGCGTGACATCGTTCATCCAAGAGTATCTGCTCAACGATATGGAGGCGGCGCCGCGGGTGTTCGACCGCTACTCGGTGGAGTTGGGCACGCGACGGTCCGGCGAGATGCTGCGCATGCCGGTGCATGGGGCGAACACGTTGATCGTGGGCGCCTCCGGTTCGGGTAAATCGACGCTCACGGGCGTATTCGTCGAGCAACTCATCGACCAGGGATATCAGGTGTGCGTGATCGACCCGGAGGGGGACCATCTGGCGCTCGACCCGCTGGTGGTGCTGGGCAGCATCAATGCCGCCCCGACGGTGGAGGAGATCAACGCGGCGCTGGAGCGGACATCGGCCGGCATCGTGATCAATCTCGTGGCGTTGGGCGCCGCCGACAAGGTACGGTTTTCCTCCGAGTTGATCGGCGCTATCCTTGCCTTCCGCGCCACACACGGACGGCCGCACTGGTTGTTTCTCGACGAGGCGCACCACCTGCTGCCGGTCGATGGCTCGCCCGGGACCTTCGTGATGCCGCCGCACATCGATGGCATCTGCATGATCACACTTGAGCCTGGCCTCCTTACCCCGAGTTCACTCACTCCCGTGACCCATCTGGCCGTGGTCGGCCAGGGTGCCGCCGACCAGGTCGCGGCGTTCGTCAAGGCGCGAGGATTGACCGGTCCAGCGGCGAAGGCGTCCGAGTTGAAGCTGCTCGACGGCGAGGCGCTGATCGTGCCGGTTGACGGTGACAAGTTCGGTCGAGCGTCGCGCTTCCGCGTATCGCCACGTCGAACGGAACACCGCCGCCACCTGCGCAAGTACGCGGGCGGGGACCTGAACGATCGCTCGTTCTACTTCCGTGGCCCCGAGGGACGGCTGAATCTGCGCGCCTTTAACGTCACCGCGTTCTTGGAGATGGCGCGCGGTGTGGACGAGGCGACCTGGCAGCATCACTTCGAGAACGGCGAGATCGCGACCTGGTTTCGGAACAACGTGAAGGATCCCGAACTGGCCAAGACTATCGATGAGATCGCGACGGAGACATCCGGAGGATCACCGGACGAGAGCCGCTCCAAGGTGCTGCAGCTCGTCCAGGCACGCTACACGAACTGAGAGCGAACGCGGGGGACCGGTAGTGCAGAAGTCGCCGCATCCTAGCATCGCGCCGTCCATCGACGATATTACGTCGCTAAGCTGTCTCCCTCTGGCGGCGCCGGTCACTGATGAGATTTCGACCCGGCAGGCCGGTATCGTGATTGACGTGAAAGCATGATAAGAGTATAATGCTGTTGGAACCTGTCAAGGCCTTGCGCTAAGGCCTACTTAGGTTCCGGGTTTTGGCCCCGTTTATCGGGGCCTTTTTCTTGCCCTGTCATAGGAAGGGGCAATATCACTCTACTTGCTCCTGTTCTATCGGTTCCATGCCATGCTGGTACGACAGCTCCTCACGAAACTTGTATAAACCCCACAGTTGCTTTCCTCGGTCATTGGTCAAGTCATCTCGGGTCTTTCTCTTAACTGTATTGTAAAAGCGTGCGATTGCCGATAGATACAGATCACCGGCTGGTATTCCTTTGTATAGATCGTTCTGCTGATACTGCCTCACAGCAGACGCCGCGAGATCAGAAAGCTGAATACCTGGTGTAACACGCGAATCTACGAATAACGCGGTATCGACAGTGCGTTTGAGAATTCCGTTATATTCCGCCACTTTGAAGATGTAGCCGTTGATGCAGGCCGACAGGTTCCGACCATGGATATTCATACCTCGACCATCATAGATGAGCAGGGCCTCCTCACCCATCTCTTCTGCCAGAGCATTGACGCGCTGTAGAAGGTAGATATGCTCCGTGGGAAGATGATCGGGGCGGATGTCGGGTACACTCTTTGGGCGCGGCATGATGATGGCGAAAATCGTCACATCAAGGCGGCTCACCAAGTCAAATGTGGCCTCCACCAGCTCCTTCTTCGCCGGAATGCGACGGAACGTTCGCTCATTCATGAGTTCGAGCGACTTTAGCTCAACATCTTCACGTCCGACAAGAGTCATCTTGATCGCGTGAAGTTGGCGGCTCAGCGTACGGTGCTCACGCTCACGCATGCAGACGGCGACCAGGGTCGACACGGGATTCGAATCATTCGGATGAGGTTGCCCGCTCTCGTCAATGAAGGCCAGCAACAGCGTCCCTCAGTTCCTGCCACCGAACGCACCTGTTAATGGCGCCATCCACCCCGCACCCCGTGGGCCGGGACCACACGCCGCCACCCATCTGCCTTACGCCTTCTCTAACCCGGCGAAGGAGGCCATCAGCTTCTTGACGCCGACGGCGCCCTTGAAGGCGACCTCGATCATCACGTCGTCGCCGCTGGGCTTGCAGCCGACCACGATTCCGTCGCCGAACTTGCCGTGGCGCACCCGGTCGCCCGGCTCGAAGGCGGCCGCGACCGGCGCGGGGGCGCGGGAGGGCACGGCATACGCGGGGATGCGGGCCGGCGCCGCGTACGGGCTGCCGGCGCCGCTCTGGTGGCTGTTGGGGCGGCGGAGGCGCTGGCGGTCCTCGGCGGTGCGCGTCTGTGTCAGGTTCGCCGGCACGTCAGTTAGAAAGCGCGAGGGCGGGTTATGCTGGCCGCCGCCGTAACCGACCCGGAAGCGCGCATGGGTGAGATAGAGCTGCTCACGGGCGCGGGTGATGCCGACGTAGGCTAGCCGCCGCTCCTCCTCCATCGACTCGGGCGCGTCGTACGATCGGATGTGCGGCAACAGCGCCTCCTCCATCCCCGCCATGAACACCACCGGGAACTCCAGGCCCTTCGCCGCGTGCAGCGTGATCAGCGTCACCGCGTCAGAACGTTCGTCCAGTTCGTCCACATCCGCGACCAGCGCGGCATTGTCGAGGAACGCGGCGAGCGCGCCTTGTGGGTCGATCTCGTCGTACTGACCGGCGGCGGCGAGCAACTGCTGCACGTTTTCCCAGCGCTCATCGCCGTTCTCGAAGCCGTCTTTGAGATACGACCGGTAGCCGGTGCGGTCGATCACCTGTTGGAGGAGTTGCGGCGGCGTCAGCCCGGGCGCTTCCTCGATCATGTCGTTGAGCATCACGACAAATCGCACCAGCGCCACCCGCGCCTGCGTGGTGAACTCGGCCTGGAGCGCGGGGGAATCGTCGGTGCCGCCCGCGACCATCTGGAGGGCGGTGTACAGGGGCACGCCGCGCGCCCGCGCCCACGCGCTCAACTTGGCGACGGTCTTGTCGCCGATCTTGCGGACAGGCACGTTGATCACACGTTGGAGGCTGACACTGTCGAACGGGTTTTGCACGAGTCGCAGATACGCCACCAGATCCTTGATCTCCTGCCGCTCCCAGAAACGTGTGCCGCCGATCAGCCGGTAGGGGATGCCCGAGGTGGTCATCGCCTCCTCAACCGCCCGCGACTGCGCGTTGGTGCGGTACATCACGGCAAAGTCGCGCGGGCGCCGTCCCTGGACCCGCAGCCCATCCTTGATCTCGTCGCGGATGAAGCGGGCCTCGTCCTCGGCGTCCTCCGCCTCGTAGATTGTTACCGGCACACCGCCGTCGTTTTCGGTCCACAGGTTCTTTTCGGGGCGGTCAGTGTTGTGGCGGATCACGGCCTGCGCGCTGTCGAGAATCGTCTGAGTAGAGCGGTAATTCTGCTCAAGCAAGATCACGCGTGTGTCGGGAAAGTCGTGCTCGAATTGCATCACGTTGGCAACGACCGCGCCACGCCACGAGTAGATCGACTGGTCGATATCGCCCACGACACAGATATTGCCCTGACCTCCCGCCTCCGGGTGCGCGAGCAGCCGCGCGAGTGTGTACTGGGCAATGTTCGTGTCCTGGAACTCGTCCACCATCACATGGCGGTAGCGCCCCTGATACTTTTCCCGCGTGCTCACGTTCCGCTGGAACAGCCGGACGGTGCGCCGGAGCAGGTCGTCGAAATCGAGCGCCTTGCTCTCGTCGAGCAACTCCTGATAGCGGGCGTACGCGCGGGCAACGATCTCCTGGTAATACTCATTCACCGACGCGGCATACTCGGCCGGGGAGAGCAACTGATTCTTCGCTTTGGAGATCTCACCCAACACCGCCCGCGGGTTGAACTGGCGCGTGTCGACACTGATGTCGAGCAGCACCCGCTTCATCAACCGGAGCTGATCATCGGTGTCATAGATGTTGAAGTGCGGATCGATGCCCTCGGCGCCGCCATCGACCCGCAGGATACGCGCGCAGATCGCGTGGAAGGTACCGAGCGCCATGCCTTCCACGCCGCGCTCCCCCAGCAGACCGTACACCCGCTCACGCATCTCCTTCGCCGCCTTGTTCGTGAACGTCACGGCAAGAATGCGCCACGGCGCGACATCCTCATGCCGCACGAGATAGGCGATACGGTGGGTGATCACACGGGTCTTGCCGCTGCCCGGCCCTGCCAGGATCAACAGAGGGCCGCGGGTGGTTTGAACGGCGTCAGCCTGAGCCGGGTTGAGTCCGGTGAGAATGTCCATATGGCGCTCCTCGGCCACCATGCTAGCACCACCCGACCGCCAGTCTCAACGCGGACGCCGAACGCCTGTTCTTCTGTCAAGCGATGATGGATGACCTTGGGCTGCTTACGGGAACCGCGGAGGCGCGGAGGAGACGCGGAGAACGCGGAGACGGACTCTGATGGGCTTGAGGACTCTCTGAGATGGATACTCCGCGCGCTCGGCGCGTTCGCCGCGCCTCCGCGGTTCCCGTAAGCAGGCCAAGCGCCGCCATAGATTGCGGGAACATTGCGAGTCCGAGCCTCCAGGGTGTATAATGATTGGGCGGCGGGGGCACCGGCCGCCGATCACGAGACAGCCTGTTGGGCGCATCCGGCGCACGGCCCATGGCGAACACACGGAGGAGTCGTTGAGCTACACCGACAAGGCAATTGCATGCCGGGACTGTGGAGCGCAGTTCACATTCACGGCCGGCGAACAAG
>JBBQJF010000047.1:0-21773 GCA_038325665.1 Dehalococcoidia bacterium
TCAGCCATTAGACGTCAGACTTCAGCGCCCAGGCCCCGATCCGTGACCGCCCCGGCCTGCCGGGGGCGTTGTAGGGGGAGGTGTCCTGACGGTGAACGGGCCGGCTGATTGCTGAGCACTGATGGTTAAACGCGTACGCTAGCTCACCGACCGAGACCTGGTGCGCGGTCACTTTTCCTGCTCACGACGCGCTGGTACACTGCTAAGAATGGTACGAGCGACCATGAATTTATTGCGTCTCACCATCATTGATGCCCATGGTGGGGTGAGCTTCGTTGCTGACGCCGAGGCCCTGCCCTCATTAGTCGCGGCCTGCGCGCGCAATCCGGCGACGTTTGATGAGTTGCTCACTCACGCGGATGCAAACTACGGCGGCCTACGTGATCGTGTGCTGAACGGCATCGCGATCTTCGACGAACGCAACGTCGATGGGAATAACGCCGCGATTCATCAGGCGCTATCCTTCTGTGCGCCGCACGAGTTGCCGCCCTTCCGCGTGGTGGACGCGGCGACACGCGAGGAGAGTCTCCGGCCGGTGAAGGCCGGGGCCGTGCTGTTCAATCTCCTGCAGAAGCGCATCGTCCAGATCCAGAACACCTACCGAGAGATTACGCGCAACGGCCGCGCGCCGATCTTCGACGGTGAATCGCACACCGGCCGCATGTTCACGTACCGGTTGCCGCATGAATGGATGATAGTGCCCTGAGCGGGTCCCGGTGGTACACTCCCCGCGAATCATCATCGCTATCGCCGGTGGGAGGCATTGTCATGATCGCAGCCCGCGCGGTTCGACTCATCGCCGCATCGCTGATTGCTCTGCTGTTGGTGATGCAGACACATCCGGGTTTCGCCGCACCGCTGCTCCAAGAGGCCGCCGCCAACAACGACCGCACCAAGGTTATCGTGTGGACTCTGGCCGCGGTGGGCGGCGTGATGATCCTGCTCGCCATCGGTTACTTCTATCGCCGGGCTGCCGGCATCGACAAGCCCCCGCCCGTGACGATTCTCGAACCGGGCACCCATATCACCGGTGACTGATCTGCCAGTTCGACCGTCAGGGGCGCGTCTCGGGAGGCTGCATCCGCGGTGTGGGTGAAGAGTCCGCGGACAACGGGCGACCCGGTGGATCGCACCTTCCCCTGGCAAAAGGACCACCCGATGTAGGGGCGACCCGGTGGGTCGCCTTCGCCGTTGACCGTGACCGTTGGGTTTGAACCCCGTATTCATCACCTTTGAAGGAGGATCACATGCCCATTCCTGTAGGCGACCAAGCGCCCGGTTTCACGCTCCGCGACGCCACCGGGCGCGGAGAGGTCAAATTGTCAGATTTCGCCGGCCGGCCGGTTGTGCTCGCCTTCTACGCTCTGGCCTTCACTGGTGGCTGAACCCGTGAGATGGAGGCCTTTCGCGATCTCGAGGGCGAGTTCGCGACGGCCAACGCCCAGGTGCTGGGCGTGAGCATTGATCCCTGGCCCGCTGCCGAGGCATTCCGCAAAGACCTCAACACCGAGATTCCACTGCTCGGTGACTGGCCTCTCAATCAGACCGGCAAGGATTACGGGGTGTATAACGCCGAGCGATACATTCACGCGCGCACGACCTTCGTGCTCGACAAAGACCATGTCGTGCGTGAGGTGATCGACGACCCGCGCGACTTTGAGCGCCATGCCCGCGAGTCGCTTGAGGCGATCAAGCGGTTGGGGAGCGGGTAACCCGTACGGGGCCAATAGCCAACCGTCACCGCGAGCCAGGCCCCGACCGGCGGACACGGCGCAAGATTCGCGCCGGCCGGGGCCTGGCTCGTGATGGACCGGTGTGGGCTGCCCACCATCTGACCACGAGCGCGGCCGGCAGCAGTGCCGCGATGACACGGCTACCGTGCCTGCTCAAGCACCATCTGGGTTTGTGTCACCATCGCCAGCAACCGGCCATCGGCGTTGGTGATGCGCGTTTGCCATACCATCGTGCGCCGGCCGCGGTGCAGGGCGTCGCATTGCCCGGTCACGGTCGTACCCACGGGCGCGGGCGCGAAGAAGTTGGTCTTTGACTCGATGGTGGTGGTGCCGGCCTCGGGCGGGAGGTTGAGGATCGTGGCGGCCGCTCCTAGCGTGTCGGCAAACGCCATCAGCACGCCGCCGTGGGCGATTGCCGGTTGCGTACATAAGTCATCGCGGATCTCTAATTCCGCCGTCACACGCTCCGGCGTGGCGCTGACGAACCGGACACCAAGCAATCGGGCGAAGGGCGGATTGCGCGTGTTCAGTGTATTGCTCGGGTTCATCACTCCCCCTTTGGACGCCTGTCCCTTGTGGTGGTAATGGGAAACGGTCCCGCCCGTCATCCCCGCGTGGGTCGGGCCACGGTGCACACGATCAGTGGAACCGGAGCGGACCGCCGGCTTATGGCGTGAGTAGTACGACGCGGGCCGGCGCCCCGTCGCCGGCTGTCACACGTAGCGGCAGGCATACGAGGGTGTAGCCGCCGGGTGGCACATCGGTGAGCGCCAGTCCCTCCACGATCACCACCCCCGCCTCGAGCAGGATACGATGCACCGGCGCCGGATTATCGCGCGGTGCGATCGACAGTCCATCGATGCCGGCCAGCCGCACGCCCCGCGCGACCAGACCCCGCGCTGCCTCTTCGGTCAGTGGAGCGCCGCCGGTATGGAGCAGTAGACGCTCCGTGCCGGATGGGACCGCGCCCAGGTCAGCGGCGGTTACCGGCCGGCCGAGCGGCAGACGCGCCACCCACGCCGGGCCGATCAGCGTGTCGAGCGACAACTGATCGACCGTGGCGGCGCCGGGCAGCAGATGCGCGGGCGCATCAACGTGGGTGCCGGCATGCGTGCCAAGCGTCAGGCGACCGAGGGCGAAGCGGTCCACTCCATTCGCGTCCGACAGCGGCGTGAGTTCGACCGGCGGGTCGCCGGGGTACACCGGCGTGTCCGGCCCGAGCGGGGTGGTGATATCGATCATGTACATGGGGCTGACCACCGAAACCGGGAAATCTCTGCTCAGTGTACGGGCGCACCGCGTCAGTGGTCAGCGGTCCGCCCGGCCGATCCTACACCAGTGCAGAACCAAGCGGCCCGTGTGGTTCTGCCCAGCGCGGCCCGCGTTCCCGCCGGCCTGGACCCGGGCGACCCACCGGGCCGTCTCCGCCAGCGAACACGGACCGGTCCTATAGGGCCGAATGCCCGGCGGGTCGCCCGAGGGCGCTAGACCGCGGGAACGCGGGCCGCGGTCAAAGGCCGCTCCGTCTTGGCATACGTGAGCTTCTCGACGATCAGACCGTCGCGGAGGCGCAGAATGTCCAGCCCACGCCAGGCGCGATGCGTGCCTTTCCACTGGAAGGTGCACAGCCAGCGTACCAGCGCCTCGCCCGCCACGTCATCGACAAACTGATCCTCGACGCTGAACTGGATGTCGCCGTAATCGCCCCGGAACTGGGGCAAGAAGCCCTCGCGCACCTGATCTTTGCCCCGCCATACTTTTTGGTTGAACTCGTCGTAAATCGCGTCGTCCGCCACCAAGGCCATCGCCGCGTCGAGGTCATGCCGCGCCCAGGCATCCATGAACTGATCGACCAAATGGGTGAGCCGGGTGCGGGTTGAATGTGTTGTTGTCACTCATGTCCTCCCTGATCACTGCAGACGAGTCCATCGCGTGCCTGGTACGGTCGCCGGCGGCAGGTGTCGATGCGCGGCGCGAACCGAGCGGCATGCGCTAGACGACGCCGGCTGGCCTCTTGGTTCACCTCTAGGTGTTCACACGACTCAAGCATTTTCCCTTTCCTCCGATACTTATTGTGATGAACAGGTATGAGCGATGTCCGCCCTGGCCACGACGCCATCATCAAGCCGCTGATCCTACCCGTTCCTGTCATCATCCAGGGGCGGCGCCGGCCACGCGGGAATCTCGCGTGGGATAGCCCACTCGCTGGAGAACTGACATGGATATCGATCTGCAACTGACCGAGGCAGCCATCCTGGTCGTCGATGACCAGCCGATGTGCGTGCGGCTGCTCGAATCGATGCTCAAGCGGGCGGGCTACATCATGATTCACACCACCACCGATCCGCGTGACGTGGCGCAATTGTATGACGAGTTCGAGCCTGACCTCGTGATCCTCGATTTGCATATGCCCCACCTGACCGGGTTTGAGGTCATGGACCAACTCTACGATCTTACCGGCGAGAGCGAGCTTCCGATCCTGGCGGTGACTGCTGATCTTACCCCCCCAACCCAGATACGCGCCCTGCGCTCGGGAGCGAGGATGGTGCTGACCAAGCCGTTCAGCCAGCTCAAACTCCTGACCCAGGTCAACCTGATGTTGCGCGCGGGCCTCGCGCAGCGGGGAACCTACCGCCGCAAGTCAATCAGGACCGAGCGCACACAGACAGAACGCCTCCGAGCGGACTCATCATTGCGCTTGGTGGGGTGATGGACAGGTGGATTGCCGGGTCCACGTTGGCGCCGAGACCCGCGCGGCGGGGACGCGTGGCGCGCATGTCCAAGCGAGACGTTTGGAACAGAGCGTCCGCGCGGTACGCGTGTTCGAGATAAAGGCGACAGCGATGACGGGCAACACACGGGCGCGGGTAGAGCGGCCGGCCCCACGCCCGCGGTGGGCCGTGCCGGCATGGGTGCGTGAGGCGCGGCCAACAGGCCTGCCGATCGCCGCTAGCGCCTTCATTACCTCCGTCTTTGCCGGGTGGCTGGTCGCGGCGCTATACAGCGTGCACCATCTCACCAGCCATGGCGCGTTCGCCCTGCTGCCCGTGATTGTCCTGACGACCCTGGTCCAGCGGTTCAAGCTGGTGCTGCACACGGGCAATATCAAGATATCGCTCGGCACGGTGGGCAGTCTCGCGGCGGGGATGCTGTACGGACCCGCCGGCGCGATCATGACCAGCACATTCTCGACGCTTGCCGGCGGTGGATCTGGCAAAGCTCACGCTCTGGCCTTCAATCTCGGCGCCACCAGCATATCCAACGCGCTCGGGGTCGGAGCCTATGTCGCCCTGCTACGACTCGCGCCGGGGAGCGATGTCGTCATGGCGGCCCCGGCCGCGCTCGTCGCCGGCCTCGTCACTTACGTCGGTCAAACGGCCTTCCTGGTGGCGGTGATCGCGCTGTCAAAAGGGCTGTCGCCGCGCCGGGTGTGGGACGAGCATTGTAGCTGGATGCTGCCGCACTGGATGGGAATGGGATTGCTGGCGCTCGGCCTGGCCTCGACCTACCGCGCCACCGGCGTGCTCGGATTGCTCGCGTTCGCTGGTCCGGCGCTGCTCATGCGATACAGCATGAAGCAATACATCGATCACACCGCCCGCTCAGCGCGCGAGATGGCTGATCGCAATGAGGATCTGGCGCGGGCCAACCGGCTGCTCGAACAGGAAACCGCGGAACGCCGGCACGCGGAAGCGGTCGCGACACAGGCGCGGGATATTGCCGAGCGGACCAACCGCGCCAAGAGTGACTTTCTGTCGCGCATGAGCCATGAACTCCGTACCCCGCTCCATGTCATCCTCGGGTTCGCGCAAATGCTGGAGATGGACGCGGATACCGAAAACGAGCGCGAGAGCGTCGATATGATCCTCAAGGCGGGGCAGCACCTCCTCGACCTGATCAATCAGGTGCTGGATATTACCCGGGTCGAGGCGGGGGCCTTGGCCGTGACATTCGAGCCGGTTCTCGTATGGGAATTAGTGCAGGAGGCAATGCAGCTTGTCCAGCCTCTTGCCGCGCGGCGCGCCATCGACCTGCGACCTGGCGCCGCGCCGCCGGTGCGACGATACGTGCTCGCCGATCGCCAGCGACTGATGCAGGTGCTGCTCAACCTGCTGTCGAACGCGATGAAATATAACCGAGACGGCGGCACCGTGGACATGTCGTGCGAGATCAGCGGCGCGGGCCGGTTACGTATCCTGGTGCGCGACAGCGGCGCCGGCATCCCGGCCGCCAGCATGGAGCGCTTATTTACCCCCTTCGACCGGCTCGGCGCCGAACAAGGCGAGATCGAGGGCACCGGCCTGGGACTGCCACTCTCAAAGAGCCTGGTCGAAACGATGGGGGGCGAGATCGGTGTCGAGAGCGTTCCCGGTCAGGGCAGCACCTTTTGGGTGGACCTGCCGTTGGCCGTCGCCCCGCCGGAGCAGGGGGACACACGCGATCACCAGCACGCCGCCTAACGGCGATGCCGGCCGCCGCGCGGCGGCCGGACCCAGTTGTCCTGCCACCGCCCGATCGAGAGACGGTCGTGGCGCACCGGCCGTGAGGCATCGCGAAGCGCCCGCTGCACGAACGATGCCCGGCCGCGCCATCATGCTCGAACGGTATCAGACCAACGAGACCGACGGTCTCACCAGCGGAGCGACACGCTCCATCACCAACTCCAGGCCGCGCAGCACCTGCCGGTGTGACACGCCGATCAGACGCGATTGGAAGGCGACATGCGTGAGCGCGAGCGCATCGACCACCCGTGTCACCTGCTCGGCGACCGCCTCGGGTCCACCGGCCGCGAAGTTGATGCGCGCCATGATCGCCGGCAGCGACTCGTCCGCGATCCGCTGGACCGCGCCGCTGGCGACGTAGCGCTCGTAGTACGCGCGCACCACCGGTTCGGCCAGCCGCATGGCGGCGGCATGGTCCTCATGCAGCACCAGATGCATCGTGGACTGGACGTGACGCGGCGTCACCGTGCCGTCGCGCTCGGATAGGGCGGCACGGTATGCGGCCGCGTTGTCCGCCGATGCATCGAGCGGGCGCAGGCTGGGCAACAGCAGGTGATGCCCCAGTTCGCCCGCGACCCGCGCGGCCCCCGCGCTCGAGGCGGCGACCCACACCATGTCGCCGGACGCTTGTAGCGGGCGGGGGACAATGTGGACATCGCGGGCTGGCGCTGTATCCGGCAATCCGCCCCTGCCCACCGCGTCCGGTTGGCCGGGTGGACCGCCGTCGCCCGCGAGCGATGACACCTCCGCGTCATGGCCGGCGATGCTGGCGCTGGCCGTAGCAGTCGTTGGCGATGTCTCCCCCATGCGCGGCGCACCCGCGTGATCGCCGGCCGTGCCCGCGCTCCAATCAGGGGGAAGCACGACGGCCTCGCCCGCCCAGGCCCGCTTCAGCCACAGCAGCGCCGCGCGCAGCCGCTCGTGCTTCCCCTCCTGCGCCACACCGAACACCCCCATCTCGTCAGGAACGCCGCTGCTGCTGATGCCGCATGCCAACCGGCCGCCGGTCAGCACATCCGCCATGGCGACGCTCTCGGCCAGCCGCAACGGGTGATAGAACGGCGCGGGCAGCACGGCGCTGCCCAGCCGGATGCGGTGCGTCTGGCCGGCAAGATGCACGAGGAACAGCAATGGCGCCGGCGCGCGTCCCTTCGCCGCCGAGAAGTGATGCTCGGCCACCCAGGCGATGTCGAAGCCGAGATCGCCGGCGGCGCGCACCTGCTCGGCAACCTCGGCATAGACATCGGCGGCGGTCTCACCGTCGCCGGCGCTCTCCAAGTGATGCAGCACGGCAAAGCGCATCGGGACCTCCACGGGCGCGACCATCGCCATGTCGGACTTGAGTGGCAGTATACGTCACGGGTGGTACGCGCGTGGTTCCGGTCACCGGCGCGGTGGTACAATACGGCCGTCATCAAGCAGCCGATCAATCGGAGGCGCGATATGTCAGGTCCGGTGCTATCAGCCGATTCTCATACACTCGAGCCGGGCGACTTGTGGCAGACGCGCATGTCGGCCACGTTCCGCGACCGCGCGCCGCGCATTATCCACGAAGCGAACGGCCAGCCGGGGGATTTCATCGTCTGCGAGCCGCTGCGACCGTTTCCGGTCGGCAGCCTGGGACTGGCCGGGGTCGATCCGAAGGACGCCGCCGGCTTCATTCGTCGCGGCTACGCCGCCTGTCGCCCCGGCGGCTGGGACCCGGTCGAGCGCATCAAGGACATGGACCTCGATGGGGTAGACGGCGAGGTGCTCTACCCCGGCCTCGGCATGTACCTGTATGCCATCCCCGATCACGCGTTGCAGCAGGATGCCTTCCGTGCCTACAACGACTGGGCGGCCGAGTACGCCTCGTACAATCCGGACCGGCTGTTCGGGATTGCCGCCGTCTCGCTCGCCGATGTCGATCAGGCCGTGCGCGAGATGACGCGGGCGCGCGACCTGGGGATGAAGGGCGTGCTGATCTGGGCGAACCCACCTGCCGGCCGCCGGTACGATCACGAGATGTATGAGCCGTTTTGGGCGGAGGCGGAGCGGCTGGAGATGCCGGTGAGCATGCATATCCTCACCGGCTCGACCGGCACCGGACTCGGCCCGAATATCATCGTCGATTACCTCAATCTGCCGCGCGAGATCTCGACCTCGATCCTGGAGATGATCGTCAGCGGTGTGCTTGAACGGCACCCACGTCTGACGCTAATCTCGGCCGAGAACGACATTGGCTGGCTCGCGCACTACCTGATGCGGCTCGATCACGCGTACGACCGCTGGTCGATGCGCTATCCAGCGATGAAGATGCCGGCGGTCGAGTACTGGCGGCGGCAGGTGTTCTCGACCTTTCAGGACGACGTGCCGGGCATCCGCACTCGCGATCTGATCGGCGGCGACACGCTGATGTGGGCGTCCGATTATCCCCATGGCGATGCGACCTGGCCCTACTCCCGCCAGGCGCTGGAGAAGAATTTCGCCGGTGTGCCCGACGACGAGCGCGACAAGATCACCGGCGGCACGATGGCGCGCGTCTACAAATTGAAGGTAGGCGCGGGGGCACGATAGGCCGCCGCCATCCTCGCGTCAGGAACATCACCGTCATCGCGGGATGCGTCCCTCCGGCTTCACTCCGTGCGCGGCCCTGTTATAGTGCGATAGGAGTAGCGGCGCCGCGACCGGCGCCGCTTGTTGTCGCCGGCTCGGTGGGTGGGTTGGCGCCGTGTCCCGTGATATTCCCGACTCTCCACAGAGCGGGGAGGATTGAAAGAAACATGCCGGCAACAGTGGTGATCGGTGGGCAATGGGGCGATGAGGGCAAAGGGCGGATCGTCGATCTGCTCGCGCGGGGGGCGCGTGTGATCGCGCGCTACTCCGCCGGCAACAACGCCGGGCATACGGTGATTAACGAGCGCGGCGAATTCGCCCTCAATCTGGTGCCGGCCGGCATCTTCTACGGTGATAAGGAATGCGTGATCGGCAACGGCGTTGTGATCGACCCGGCCGTGTTGCTCGCCGAGATCAAGGGATTGGAGTCGCGCGGCGTGTCTACCGAACGGCTGCGCATCTCCGACCGGGCGCATGTGATTATGCCGTGGCACCCACTGATCGACAAGGCGGATGAGGCGATGCGCGGCCCGCTGGCAGTGGGCACCACCGGCCGCGGCGTGGGGCCGGCCTTCGTCGATAAGGTCGGTCGCTCCGGCCTGCGGATGGCCGACCTGATTGATGCCGAGACCTTCAAGCAACGGCTGGGCGTGCTGCTCGCGTATAAGAATCGGGTGCTCGGGCGCCTGTACGACCTGCCGCCGCTGTCGTTCGATGAGGTATACGCGACCTACCGCGACCTGGGCGAGCGTCTGGCGCAATACGTGACCGACACCTCGCTGGTTGTGCAGGACGCACTCGATCACGGTGATCAGGTGCTGTTGGAAGGGGCGCAGGGGGCGCTGCTCGATCTCGATTTCGGCACCTATGAATATGTGACCTCGTCGGTGCCGTCGTCGTCGGCCGCGGGCGCCGCCCTTGGGGTCGGCATCGGGCCGACGGAGATCCGGCGGGTGGTCGGCGTCTACAAGGCGTACACTACCCGTGTCGGCAACGGGCCGATGCCGACGGAACTGCTGGACGAAGAGGGCGAGCGGTTGCGTAATGCCGGCTTCGAGTACGGTACGGTCACCGGCCGGCCACGACGCTGCGGGTGGTTCGACGCTGTCGCCGCCCGCTACAGCGCTCGCATCAACGGCGTGACCAGCGCTGTTGTTACCCGGCTGGACGTGCTCGACCGTTTCCCCGCGCTCCGCGTCTGCACCGCCTACGAGGTGGATGGCGCCGTGTTGCGCTCGTTCCCCGCCAGCACCACCGTCACCGCCCGATGCACGCCGGTGTGGGAAGACTGGCCCGGCTGGCAGACGCCGACCAGCGATGTACGCCGCTTCGATGATCTGCCCGCTGCCGCGCAGTCGTACGTGCGCCGCCTCGAAGAACTGCTCGGCTGCCCGGTAGACATGATCTCGGTCGGCCCCGAACGCGACCAGGCGATCCAGGTGCGGCCGATTCTGTAGCAGGATGGCGTCGCGACCGCACTCCCTCGCGCGTGTTCAGATTAGCCGTTCGCGTTTCCCGCCGTGGAGAGCCACCCACTAGGTCACCCTTACACGGGCGTGGTCCGTGTTCTCCGGTAGGGGCGACCCGATGGGTCGCCCACATCCTGATCCTCGTGCAAGCGGCCACGAGCGCCGCGAACCGCACGGGTCGCGAGACTCTAGCATGAACGCGGGCGCGTGGCAGAGGCTGATGGACATCTACTTCATCTGCTCGACGGTGTAGATCGTGCGGGTGGCGCGGGGGTTGTCGCGCAGCACCTGCTGCCCGAGGTCCGAGTCGATGTAGGCGTCGAGATCCTGCTCGCTCTCCCACAGCAGTACCGCCAGCCGCTCGCCCACGCCTTCGCCCGGCACCAGCACGTAATAGCTCACCAGCCCTGGCATCCGCGACAGCTGCTCGCGCAGTCGCGGGTCGGCCTCCGGTGTGCCGGCCGGCAGGTGGAGGATCGATGCGATCATGGCCCACCCCCTTGGCGTCGTCACTTGGGCCTCGCGCCCTCCTGTCTCCCTCTGGTAGGGTAGCGAGGCGGCGGCTCCGTGAGCAGACCCGCGTTAGTATGGCAGGACGGAGTAGCGTATGCCATATCTGCCCATTGAGGACTACGGCATCATCGGCGATCTGCACACGGTGGCGTTGTGCGGTGTCAATGGCTCGATCGACTGGCTGTGCTTCCCCCATTTCGATTCGCCCAGTATCTTCGGGGCGCTCCTCGACGACCTCAAGGGTGGACGCTTCCAAATCGCCGCGGACGACCCAAGCTGTACGCATAAGCAGCTTTACCTGCCTGACAGCAACATCCTGGTCACGCGCTTCCTCTCGGCCGAAGGCGTGGGCGAGATCACGGACTTCATGCCGGTGCAGTCGAATAGTGCCGAAGGGGCCTACCGCCATCAGCTCGTGCGGGCGATTCAGGTCGTGCGCGGTACGATGCGTTTTCGGATTAGCTGCCGGCCGCGGTTTGACTACGCCCGTGCCGCTCACACTGCCCAGCCGGTGCGGGACGGGGTCGTCTTCCACTCGCCGGATCTCACGGTCCAACTGCGCTCCGATGTACCGCTGCAGATCGAAGACGGCGATGTGTCCGCCGAGGTAACGCTGCAGGCGGGTGAGCGGCGCGTGTTCGTGTTCGAGCGGTTGCACGAGCGCGAGACCGAGCATTGGCGCAAGCCCGAGGCCGAGTTCGACCGCTCGTTCGCCGATACGCTCGCGTTTTGGCGGCGGTGGTTGGGCAAGTCCAACTACCGTGGTCGGTGGCGCGAGATGGTCAATCGCTCGGCGTTGGTGCTCAAGTTGCTGACCTATGCGCCCACGGGCGCGATCGTCGCGGCGCCGACCACTAGCCTGCCGGAGGCGATCGGCGGGACGCGCAACTGGGACTACCGCTATACCTGGATCCGCGACGCGAGTTTCACCCTCTATTCGCTGCTGCGCATCGGTTTCACCGACGAGGCGCGCCACTTCATCGAGTGGCTGGAGGCACGGTGTAAGGAACTCGAACCGGACGGTTCGCTTCAGATCATGTACGGCATCGATGGCCGTCACAAGCTGCCCGAGACCATTCTCGATCATCTCGAGGGCTACCGCGGCTCTGGTCCAGTACGCATCGGCAACGCGGCGGCGTCCCAATTCCAACTCGACATCTACGGCGAGTTGATGGATGCGCTGTACCTGTACAACAAGTACGGCGAGCCGCTGCACTACGACTTGTGGGTCAGCATCCACCGGCTGCTCGACTGGCTCGTCGAAAACTGGCGCCGGCCGGATGAGGGCATCTGGGAGGTGCGCGGCGGAACCAATCAACTCGTCTTTTCCAAGATGATGTGCTGGGTGGCGTTCGAGCGTGCGTTGCGCATCACTCGCCAGCGTGGGCTTCCCTCTGACGTCGACTGGGAGCGGGCACGGGATGCGATCTATGAAGAGATCATGCAGAAGGGTTGGAACCCGAAGCGACAGGCATTTACCCAATCCTATGGCTCCGACCACCTCGACGCCGCGTTGCTGCTGATGCCGTTAGTGAAGTTCGCCGGACCGACCGATCCGCGCGTGCTCTCGACCGTCGACCGCATCCGCGAGGAGTTGGTCTCGGATAGCCTGGTGTACCGCTACGACCCCTTGCTGACGCCCGACGGCGTCGGCGGGGAAGAGGGCACCTTCAGCATGTGCAGCTTCTGGCTGGTGGAGTGCCTCACCCGCTCCGGCCGGCTGGATGAGGCGCGAATTATCTTCGAGAAGATGCTGACCTACGCCAACCACCTCGGCCTATACGGCGAGCAGATCGGGTTGTCGGGCGAGGCGCTGGGCAACTTCCCCCAGGCGTTCACCCACCTCGGGCTGATCAGCGCCGCTTATAACCTCGACCGCGCCCTCGGCCGCGGCGGCTAGTGGGCATGGCGCACCGCCGGTGGCGGGAAGGTAAAGTGCCCGCAAAGGCGTACTCGTGACGCAACAGCGCCGCTGCTGCTAGTCGGGCTTGAGTACACTCACCATGGCGGTTTCCTGTCAGGCATGGCAGTCCGCCCCGGGGGCATGGGACGGTGATCAACGCTGACAAGCCTCAACAGTGGAAGAGCGACATCGCGGCGTCCGTCGATCTCTACAATTCCTGGTTCTTAGAGTTCGCCCCGATCACGTTCCAGGAGACTCGCGGGCTGGCTGCCAGGCTGGTGGCCGATGCCCTGGTCAACGCTGATGATCTCTTGAACCTCACGCCGGATACGCTCGCGGCGTACCCCGAGATGCTGCCGACCATGCGCTTGTCCACGGCTCCGCCCATTGCCCGTGATCGCCTCATCGGCTTGGCGCGCGTGGCGCCGCATCTTGTCAAGAGGCTCGAAAATGGGTCGGTTCCGAAGCGCATGTCTGCCGAACAGCTCGGAGAGCAACTTCAGCGCATCTGTGATGTCATCGCACGGCTGGTCGACCGCGACATCTTTGTATGGCTGAGTGACAACAGAAGCCCCGATGAGGTCGAACGCCTACGGGCCGCTACTATCGTGGCCGATCGCCTGTGCGGCGCGCAGTCTGACCCGATCATTCGGAACGCCCAGGAACAGCGGCAACTGGCTCTGATCGAGGCATTCTTGAGCCGGCGTGGGTATGTGCGTAAGCCACATCCCGCGTTCCAGCCGATCACCCTGATGGAGGCGGGCACATTCACGTTTCGTATGAACCTGCCGGTGGGCCAGGTACGAAAGGTGATCATCCCTATCGACGTGGTGATCCAGCCGCATTCGCCGCGCCCTCACGGCATGCCCATCCTCATCGAGGCAAAGTCGGCGGGAGATTTCACGAACACGAACAAGCGTCGGAAGGAAGAGGCACAGAAAATCCGGCAGATCAGCGAGGCATATGGCCCGAATGCCGAGCTAATCTTGTTTCTATGCGGCTATTTTGACAGTGGCTATTTGGGGTATGAAGCCGCGGAGGGGCTGGACTGGGTGTGGGAGCACCGGATCGAGGATCTTGCGCTTTTGGGGTTGTGACATATGAACATGGATGTGTTCGCTGATATCGAAGCGCGCCGCTCGCGTGTGCAGGACGACATCGACGCGGGTAAAACGTTGATCGAGCGGAATAAGCTTGGACAGTTTGCCACGCCCTCACGATTGGCGATGGAGATTGTTGAGTGCGTGAAAGCGATGAGAGGGCAGAGCGCGGGACCGGTCCATTTCGCCGATCCTGCTGTCGGTACCGGAGCGTTCCTTTCTGCATTGCTTCATGCGTACCCGCGGGATCAGATCGGCTCCGCGACCGGAATCGAGATCGACCCGACTTTCGTGGAGAGCGCGGCGCGGCTCTGGGAACCGGTGGGCTTCCAGGTGCTACACGGCGACTTCACCGAGCCCGCCATCCTGCACAGCGCTCGCGGTCGCCCGAACCTGATCATCACCAATCCGCCGTATGTTCGTCATCATCACTTGAGTCGAGATCAAAAGCAACGCCTGCATGCACGGGTTCTGCACACAACCGGCCTGAATGTGAGCGGATTGGCTGGTTTGTACGTCTACTTCTTGCTACTTGCACATGACTGGCTCGATAGTGGCGGTATCGGGGCCTGGCTTATTCCCTCTGAATTCATGAGTGTCAACTACGGCGCTGCTGTCCGCGAATACTTGACGAGTCGTGTCACTCTCCGGGCGGTACACCGGTTCGATCCCACCGATGTGCAGTTTGGAGATGCACTCGTGTCATCCGCCGTGGTCGTGTTCGATAAGACGGAACCATCATCCGCGATAACAGCACGATTCACATTCGGCGGGACGATGGGTAATCCAGACGTGGTGCAGAACGTGCCACTGGAGGAATTGCGCCGTTCACACAAATGGACCACCTATCCCCGCACAAAATCGGATGTGGACCGGCGCGAAATGCCGTTGGGCGAGCTGGTATTGGCTGACCTATTCCACATTCAACGAGGGATCGCCACCGGCGCGAACGAGTTCTTCATCGTGCCTCGTGCTCAAGCGATGGCACGAGGGTTTCCCATCGAGCATCTGCGTCCCATATTACCGAGTCCCCGCGCCATACGTGGAACCGTGATTGAACGCGATGTCGACGGATATCCGGTGTTGGATCCACAATTAGTGCTGATTGACTGCGATCTCCCCGATCAGGAGATGCGGGTCCGTCACCCGACATTGTGGTCGTACCTTCAGACCGCTGGTGCGCTCGGCATCCGCCGGCGGTATCTGATCCGTGGGCGGACGCCGTGGTACAAACAGGAACAGCGCCGTCCCACCCCCTTCCTGTGCACATATATGGGCCGAGGCGCCGGCGGCAACCGCCCTCTCCGGTTTATCTGGAACCGCTCGAACGCCATCGCCGCCAACGTGTACTTGATGTTGTACCCAACGGGTCCACTCGCGAGCATGCTTGAACAGAACAGGCATCTCGAAGCCGCCGTGTTCGAGCTTCTCAACGAGACGACAGGTCGTGCTCTCATGGATGCGGGGCGGGTGTACGGCGGCGGACTCCACAAGATTGAACCGAAAGAACTCGGGCGAATCCCGGCGCGGCGATTCCTTGACGAGTTTCCAACGCTTGCAAGCACCCGGGCATGGCAGACGGCGTTTACACTATGATCGCGCGAGGCGCTGGGCAACTTCCCGCGGGCATTCACCCACCTCGGGCTGATCAGCGCCGCTTATAACCTCGACCGCGCCCTCGGCCGCGGCGGCTAGTGGGCATGGCGCACCGCCAGCGAAGGGGACAGGCAATGGATAGCTGGAACGTCGTGGTCGAGGGCACCGAGGTCGGGCTGCTGTGGAGCGCGCGGGGCGGCGGCTACACCCTGCGAACCGGGGCCAGCCTCATCCGGCCCAAGATCCATCACTTCAGCCCCAACGAGGGCCTGCCGGGAGTCGCCGTCTACGTCAAACAGCGTTTCGGCGCCGAGCCGGAGATGGTCCCACGCGACGCCGGCTGAGCGCCACCCGCTACGCCGTCGCGTACGCGTCCGGACCGGCCATGAACTTGCTGCGGCAATCGAGGCTGCAGAAGTAATACCACCGGCCGTTATGGAACCGGCGGGTGCCTTGGTCAGGGTCTACCTCGGCGGCGCCGAATGCCGTGCGACCGGTTTCGGCCCGCGCCGCTGTCTCGTCAATCTCTTTGCCGCACACGGGGTCTATCCGCATGACAAGTGTTCTCCCTTAGAAAATACCTAACCCCCCGGCCCCCTTCCCTTGCAGGGAAGGGGGAGTGACTGTTTTGGCAGTCTAAACCTCTAGGTCATGTGCCGCTCCCTTGTAACTTCCTAACCCCCTGGGCCCCTTCCCCGCGAAGGAACGGGGAGAATCAAACTCCCCTCCCCTTGCAGCTGAGTTCCTCTCACAGTGGTCCTTCCACGGAAGAGGGGGATACCATCCGTCGAGACACTAACCATACGAGGGATGACCATGGACGTGGCGGACCGGTGGGCTGAGCGCGAAGTGGGCGGGGCGGCGCTGTGCGACCCGCGCCGCACCCGGCGGTTGGTGGACTTGGCCCAGACGCTGGGGCAGCATCCTGACGCCGCACTGCCCCAGGCCACCGGCACCCCGGCCCGGTTGCAAGCCGCGCAGCGCTTCTTCACCAACGCGGCGGTCACCCCGGGGGCGATGCTCGCCCCGCATGTGGTGGCTACCGCCACCCGCATGGCGGCCTCCCCGGTGGTGCTGGCGGTCCAGGACACCACGGAACTCGACCTGAGCCACTTTCCTACCCTGGCCGGCGTCGGCCCCTTGTCCGACCACCGCCACCAGGGCCTGCTGCTGCACACCACGTTGGCCGTCGCCCCGCCCACCGCGACCGGAGCGCGCGTGCCGCTCGGCATCCTGGACCAGCCGGTGTGGGCGCGCGACCCGGCCACCTTCGGCCAGTTGCCCAACCACAAGACCCGCCCGATCACCGCCAAGGAAAGCCACAAGTGGCTGGTGGCCAGCGCCGCCGTCCAGGCCCTGGTGACCCGTGGCCGGGTGCTGCCACCCACCACCGTGGTGATCGTGGCGGATCGCGAGAGCGATATCTATGACGTGCTCGCCCAGGACCGGCCACCGACGGTGCAGGTGCTGGTGCGAGCGGCGTACAACCGGGCGGTGTTGGACGCCGAGGGGCAGCGCCACCTGTGGGACGCGGCCGGCGCCGCGCCTCAGCTCGGGACCCTGAGCGTGACGCTGCCGGCCCGCGCCGGCCGGCCGGCCCGCCCCGCTCACCTGACGGTGCGGGCGGCGGCGGTGACGCTGCGTCCCCCGCGCCACCGCACCGCCGCGCAGTTGGCGCCGGTGGCGGTGTGGCTGGTGTGGGCGCACGAGCCACAGCCGCCGCCGGGTCAGGAGGCGGTCAGTTGGCTGGTGCTGACCACCTTGCCAGTGACGGACGCCACCACCGCGGTGATGGTGGTGCAGTGGTACACCGGGCGGTGGGAGATCGAGGTGTGGCATCGCACCCTCAAGAGCGGTTGCCGGATCGAAGCGCGCCAGTTTGATGAGGTCGACAGCTTCCTGCGCTGCCTGACGCTGTATAGCATCATTGCCTGGCGGATCCTGTATGCGACGATGCGGGCACGGACGGCGCCGGAGGCGCCCTGCACGGTCGTGCTGGAGCCGGACGAATGGCAGGCGCTGTGGGTGGCGACAACAGACCAGCCCCAGCTCCCCGCGACGCCGCCGACGCTGGCGGCGGCGTTGACGCTGCTCGCGCGGCAGGGAGGCTATGTGCCGCGCCCGGGCCGGGTCTTCGGCCCAATGACGCTGTGGCGGGGCTTCGCCTGGCTCGGCGGGGCCACGGCCGTCTATCGTGCCATCCGCTCGCATCCTGACCTCTTCCTTTCTGGATTGCCCCCTCCCGGTACACTGTGATAGGAACTCAGCCCCTTGCAGGGGAGGGGTTGGGGGAGAGGTCGATCGCCGGTCGGGGAGTGCCTTTTCATGTGGTGGCGACGACCGCTAGGTCATGAGCGGCTCCCAGGTAAATGGAAACCCATCGCGGCGCTCACGTTGCGGTTGTCAGTTCGTACATGTCGGCGCCGAGCTGGACGTGGCCGGGGCGGTCGAGCAGCGCCGAGGCGATTTTGGCGCGGTGCTCGAAGCTCGTGCCCAGCCGCATCGACATGCCCGCGATCCGCCGGTACCACAAGTTGAGGTCGAACTCGCGCATGAAGGCGATGCCGCCGTGGATCATGTTCGCCATCCGCGCCGCGGCCAGACACTTGTCGTTGCAGAAGGCCTTGGCCTGCGATACCTCGATGCCAGCCGGCAAACCCTGGTCCATCCGCCACAGCGCCTCGAAGGTGAGCAACTGGCCGCCGTCTATCCAGATGATCATGTCGGCGCACATGTGGCCGATCGATTGGAAGGCCCCGATCGGCCGGCCGAAGGCCGTCCGGTCCTTGGCGTAGTCAATCGCCATCTCCGCCTGCCGGCGGGCGGCGCCTACCAGTTGAGCGCACAGAAGTACCGTTGCCCGCTCGACCATCCGTTCGACCACCGGCCAGCCGCCATGCAGATCACCGACCAGGTTCGCCGCCGGCACACGCACGCCGGTGAACGTGACATTGCTCTGCTTGTCGCGGGCAATCGTCACCAGCGGCGTCTGGGAGATTCCCGGCGTCGCCGGATCGACCAGGAAGAGCGAGATACCGGCGCGCTCCGGTGACGGCTCGGCCGTGCGGCAGGCAACCACGCATATGCCGGCGACATGGAAGTTCTCGACGAACTGCTTGGTTCCGTCGATCAGATAGCTGTCGCCGTCTGCCGCGGCGCGGGTGTGGACGTTCTCGGGCAGCAGCCGCGGGTCACGCTCGGTCAACGCCCAGGTCATGATCAGGTCGCCGCTGCTCACCCGTGGCAGGATCTCCGTCCGCTGGGTGTCGGTTCCGGCGCCGGCGATGGTCAGGGCGGGCACGATTGTGCTGAGGAAGGGTACGGGCGCGATTGCCCGCCCCAGCTCTTCCATGAATATCCCCAGATATCCCAGCGGCAGCCCCTGGCCCCCATGCTCCGACGGGAGAGCAAGACCCAGCCAGTCAAGCTCCGCCATCTTCTTCCACAACTCGTGGGGATAGCCGAGTGAGTCCGTCTCCATCGCCCGCGCCAGGCGAGGCGGACACTCACCCTCGAAGAATTCGCGGGCGCTCTTACGTAGGATCTCTTCTTCTTCGGTCAGCAGGACATCCATGACCTCTCCCCTTGCCCTCTCCCCAACATGAGGAGGAGCGTGTGCGTTGTGTGCCGTGGTGGCCGTGGTGGCCGCGGGCGACCCACCGGGTCGCCCCTACGCGATGGTGGTCCTGATTCCTTGGTGGGGGCGTTCCGGTGGGTCGCCCCCACCGGTCATCGTGCGGGCTGGCACGGCGGCGTCGCCTCGGTCACGATCCGCGCGGCAATCCCAGGCCGCGGCGGGCGACTTGATCGCGCATGACTTGCACGCTGCCGTGATTCACGCCCGAGATCCACGAACTGAGCACGTTGTGGGCGAACACACCCTCCTCGATCGCCCCCTCGGAGCCATTCATGAGTTGGGCGTACGGGCCGAGCACTTGCGCGATCGTTTCCGTGATGCGAATGCCGTGCTCGGGCGCCCACACCTTCTCCGCCGAGCCTTCGTAAGAGAAATCCATGTCGCGCTGCACCAGCGACATGCTGCGCATCGTCATCAGCCGGCACACCTGCGCCTCGATCCACATCTCGGCCAGCCGGTCGCGCACCGCGGCGTTATCGGTGAAGGCGAAGTCGCCCTCCTGGTTGTGTTTGAGCCAGTTAAAGATATCCTCGTCGCGCCGCACCGAGATTAGGTAGCGCCACGCGCCCACCCGGTCGAGATTGAGGCCCATCGCCCCGACATACCAGCCGGCGTTCTCATTGCCCAGTAAGGTCGATTTGGGCACGCGCACATCCTCGAAGAAGGTCTCGTTGGTGCGGGCCGTGCCGTAGGTCGTGTCGGGCGGCGCCGGTGGGTCGTTTTGGAGCGTCCACAGCGGCCGGACGGTGATGCCGGGGGTGTCCATTGGGAAGATGAAGATCGAGATGCCCTTGTGCCGGGGAGCATCGGGGTCGGTGCGCGCCATCAGATAGATGTGGGTGGCGGTGTGGGCCGACGAGGTAAACATCTTCTGGCCGTTGATCACGTAGTCGTCGCCGTCGCGCACCGCGCGGCACTGTAGTCCGGCCAGGTCGGCCCCGCCGCTCGGCTCGGTGAACCCGAGCGCGAACGACACTTCGCCGCTGATGAGCCGGGGGATGAAGTAGTTCTTTTGCTCTTCGGTGCCGGCGACCATGATCGCCGGCGCGCCGCTGCCGCCGCCGCCGACGGCGATGCCGACTCGCTGAAACTCCTCCTCGACGATGTACTGCGACAGCCGGTCCTTGCCCTGACCGCCGTACTCACGCGGCCAGCTAATGCCCAACCATCCGCTCTCGCCGATCTTCTGAAACAGCGCGCTTGTGAGCGGCCCGCGCCCGCGCCTCATGCTGCCATCCGTGCCGCGATGGCCGTTCTCGATCTCGTCCACGATGTCGGGGGTAACGTGTTCGGCAATGAACGCGCGGACCTCCTCGCGGAGGGCTTCTTGCTCTGGTGTGTACCCGAAGTCCACGGCGCACCTCGTTTGAATCCGCGGCCATGCCGCTGTACTGCTCAATCGTGCCGCCATTGTGTTGCGCCGGGGTATCCCGGTCAAGACAACCCCGTGCCGTCCGCTGCCAATCGGTGGGGGACAGTCACATCGACGGCCGTGAGGCCGGACACGGTCGCGTGGTTCGCGGGTGATCCGGGCCGGCCCGCGTCCCGTACAGGCTGACGTGTACACGGCGCTCGACGGCAACGGCAGCGCGCCGTCTGGCCGCGGGCGCCCTCCATACGTGACTCGGCGCGCGCCAGCAGGAATTGAGGCCGCGGCAGATTTCGTCCGCCGTGGCCGCGAGTGAATGAATAGAAAGGTAGCGATAGTGTCCGCCATACACAACCCGAGGAGCCGGCTGGCGCTGTTCGGCGTGCTGGTGATCGCCGCGGCAGCTTTCGCCGCATTTCCGGCGCGTCCTGAAATCGGCGACGCGTCGAGCCATCGCGAGGCGCCATCGATCAGCAAAGACCCGGGCGCCGACAATACCGATGTCTACGCCTTCGTCAGTCCCGACAATCCCAACACGGTCACGCTGATCGCCACCTATATTCCCGCGCAGGAGCCGGCGGGCGGCCCCAACTTCTATGAATTCGACAATGATGTGCTCTACGAGATTCACGTCGATAACGACGGGGACGGCAAGGAGAACATCACCTACCAGTTCCGGTTCGACACCCGCATCCGCAACAAGGACACCTTTCTCTACGCTACCGGACCAATCACCTCGCTGGGCGACTCTGACTGGAATATGCCCCAGTCGTACAGCGTCACCCGCGTGGAGCGGCGGCGGATGCAGCACGCGGCGGCCGACGCCGCCATGAGCCGGTCGAGCGAGCGGCTGGCCGGAAACCTGGCGACGGTACCGAACAATATCGGCCCGCGCTCTACCCCGAACCACGAGGCGCTGTCGGCGGCAGCCGTGCACTCCATTGGCGGCGGCCGGATGGTGTTCGCCGGTCAGACCGATGATCCGTTCTTCGTCGATCTCGGCGCCGTCTTCGACCTCGGTGGTCTGCGGCCGTTCAACGGCGCGCACGGCATTCCGCTGCCGCCGGCGGCCGGAATTGATGCGCTGGGCGGGTTTAACGTTCACGCGATCGCGCTGCAGGTGCCTATCACCGATCTGACCCGCGATCACACCAAGCCCACGGGCGCGGACGATCCCAAGGCGGTTATCGGCGTCTACGCGAGCGCCAGCCGTCAGAAGGTGCGAATCCTGAGCGATGACGCCAAAGACCAGACCAATGGCCCCTGGATCCAGGTGTCGCGGCTGGGCAATCCCCTGATCAACGAGGTCGTGATCCCATTGGGCAGGAAGGACTACTGGAACCGGCAGGATCCCGC
>JBBQJF010000048.1:0-21730 GCA_038325665.1 Dehalococcoidia bacterium
CGATGCCGGGTACGCGGTCGATGTGTTCTGCCTGCGCGACGTGGGCGAGAGCGCACATGAGCGGGTGGACGGCGTGCGTGTCTTCCGGCTGCCGCTTACCCGCCAGCGCGGCGGCGTGGCGCGCTACATATACGAGTACGCCGGCTTTTTCGCGCTGACGGCCGCGCTAGTCACGGGCCATCACCTCGCCCGCCCGTACGGCGTGATCCATGTCCACACCCACCCCGATGAACTGGTGTTCGCCGCGACATTGCCCCGACTGCTTGGCGCGCGGGTGTTGCTCGATATGCACGACCCGAAGCCGGAGACGCTGGTCTCGAAGTACGGCGGCTCGATGGCGCACCCGCGCGTGCGGGTCGCCGCCGTGCTCGAACAGGCGGCGGTGCGGTACGCCGACCACGCGGTGACGGTACACGAGCCGCTGCGTCGCGTGTTCATCGGCCGCGGCGCGCCCGCGGAACGGATGGGCGTGGTGATGAACCTGACCGATCCGTCGCTGTTCACCCGTCGGGAGCACATGCCCGACCCGGCCCGCGGTCGGTTCGTCGTGATCTACGCCGGCACGGTCGCCGAGCGGTACGGCCTCGACCTCGCGGTTCGTGCCGTCGCGACGCTGCGCGGCGACATACCTGGACTGCTGCTGCGAATCGTGGGCGACGGCGACCAGTTGCCCGAGTTGCGACGCATGACGCGCGACCTCAATGTCGAGCGGCACGTCGAGTTCATCGCGCCGGTGCCGAATCATGAGGTGCGGCGGCTGCTCGACGACGCCGATGCCGGCATTTCGCCGCACCGGCCCGATGTGCTGTTCCGGCTGTCGCTCTCGCATAAGGTCTACGAATACGTTGCCACCGGCGTGCCGGCGGTGGTTCCGCGCACGGCGACGTTCGCCCGGTACTATCCCGAGGAGGTGGTGCGCTTCTTCGCGCCGGGCGACACCGGCGACCTGGCGCGGGCGCTGCTGGCTCTGTACCGCTCGCCCGAGGAGCGGCGGGCGCGGATCGAGGCTGGCTGGCGGCACGTCGAGCGCTGGAACTGGAGCGATCAGAAGACGCGGTTGGTCGGCATCGTGGACAGCTTGGTTGCCGGCACATGTCCCTCCGCGTCCGGCGGCGCCCGATGACGGCGCGACAGGCGATCACTCACGCGGCGCCCACCCCGGATGTGCGGTCGCCCGACGTCTCTGACCCGGCGCTGGCGCGACGGCCCGACGCGGACACGGCCGCATATCGCGCCGGGCACGTACTGAAGCGGGTGGTCGATACTGCCGGGGCCGCTGTCGCTCTGGTGGCGCTGGCGCCGGTGCTGGCGGCGTGCGCGGCGGCCGTCTCGCTGTCGTCACCGGGGCCGGTGCTGTACCTCTGGGAGGTGGTCGGGCGTGGCGGCCGGCCGTTCACCGGCTACAAGTTCCGCACGATGTACCGCGACGCCGACCGGCGCAAGGCCGCTTTGCTGGCCCACAACGAGATGAGCGGTCCGGTGTTCAAGATGCAACACGACCCACGGGTCACGCCTGCTGGCCGGGTGTTGCGCCGCTACAGCCTCGACGAGCTGCCGCAACTGTGGAGCGTGCTGGTGGGCGACATGAGCTTGGTCGGACCGCGCCCGCCGCTGCGGAGCGAGTGGGCGCGGTTCGCGCCGTGGCAGCGGCGCAAGCTGTCGGTGACGCCCGGTATCACTTGTCTGTGGCAGGTGGCCGGCCGCAACGCGATCACCGACTTCGACGAGTGGGTGCGGCTCGACCTCGCATACATCGATCGCTGGTCGCCCTGGCTGGATATGGAGATCCTGATTAGGACGATTCCCGCCGTGGTGCGGGGCACCGGACGGTGATAGGTCACAGGTCATAGGGGGCGGGGCGGTGGGCGTGGGCCGGGGGTATGGGGAGCGCGGTATGGGCGATAGCGACGTGCGTGGATCTGGAGCGCCGGCTCACCGAGGCGCCGGATTGGGTTGCGGTCGTGGGGATAGGGGCGAGGTGATTGGACGCTGAAAGCTGATGGCTGACAGCGTGGGGGACGGGCATAGGAGGCGGTGGGCGATGAAGGTGTTGGTGACGGGCGGCGCGGGGTTCATCGGCTCGCATACGGTTGATGCGCTGCTGAACGCGGGGCATGAGGTGCGGGTGCTCGACTCGTTGGAGCCGCCGGTGCATACCGGTGTGCTCCCTGCCTATCTGCCCTCGGACGTCAAGGTCATCCGGGGCAGCGTCACCGATCACGCGGCGTTTCGGGAGGCGCTCGATGGGATGGAGGCCGTGTTTCACTTCGCCGCCTACCAGGACTATCTCACCGATTTCTCGCAGTATTTTCGCGTCAACAGCGCCGGAACCGCCCTGTTGTACGAGCTGATCGTCGCCGGCCGGCTGCCGGTCCGAAAGGTTATCGTCGCGTCGTCGCAGGCTGTCTACGGCGAGGGGCGCAACCAGTGCCCCGCGCACGGCGATCAGTTCCCCGACGAGCGGAGCATCGATCAACTCGACCGGCAGCAGTGGGCCGTGGCCTGCCCGGTGTGCGCCGTGCCGCTGGAGCCGCGGCCGACCGGCGAGGGACGCCGCACCCCGCACACCAGCTATGCCTTTTCTAAGCGCGATCAAGAAGATATCGCGCTCAAGCTAGGCCGGCGCTACGGCATCCCCAGCGTCGCCTTGCGCTACTCGATCGTGCAGGGGCCGCGCCAGTCGTTCCGCAACTCCTATTCAGGTGCGCTGCGTTCGTTCACCGTCCGCGTCCTCAACCGCCGGCCGCCGGTGGTGTACGAGGATGGCGAGCAGTTGCGCGATTACGTGTCGGTGCATGATGTCGTGCGCGCCAACTTGCGCGTGTTCGACGACCCGCGGGCGGATGGCGACGTGTTCAACGTGGGCGGCGACCGGCAGGTGACGGTGCGCGCGCTGGCGCGGTTGGTGCAACACGCGGCAGGACGATCAGGCGATCCGCACGCGCCGGGAATCTATCGAATGGGCGACACCCGCCATATCATCTCCGATGTCTCGAAGCTGCGTGCGCTCGGCTGGTCGCCGCGTGTGGCCCAGGAAGAGATGGTGCGCGAGTACGTGTCGTGGGCCGCCGAACAGCCCGATCTGCACGACACCTTCGCGCAGGCGCGGGCGCGGATGACCGCCGCCGGCGTGTTGCGTGGCGGGGCCGGGGCGTGGGCCGTCAGCGAAAGGCCGTGAGAGACGCGGGCACATTCACGATGCCCGCGACGAACGCTGCCGGCGATCCCTTCGTAGCGCGGGTCGAGCGACAAGCACGGGCACGGGTCCGGACGTTAGCGCGGTGCAAGGGTCATGATTCAGGTGTGACCGTTCGTGAGGATCACCCTCGCGGAGGGAGATCTCCACCACGCGATCGCCCGTTGTCGTCGTGACCCGCGGCCGCACGCTCGACCGACCGGGCGACCGCACAGAGCACCCCCGCCGCCAGAACGAGCAAGACCGAGAGCGTCATCTGGAGCGGCGTGGGCATCGGCAGCGGCTCGATACGGATCCACGCGACGACCACGGCCATCAGCAGCAGCGCGGCCGCGACGACGGGGAGCAGGGGGCGGAAGACGGCGGACAGCATGGTATCCTCCCGGGCCGGAATCAGCGCCACCAGGCGCGCACCGTCTTGGGCCAGCCGCGCACCAGCAGCAAGGCGAGCGGCGCGGTGTAGTTGGCCCACCGCTCGACACATTCCCAGGCGGGCTTGCCGGCGAGCGGATACCAGACCAACTCCGTGCCCAGCTTCCACACGACCATGAACAGCAGCACGGCTGGGATGGGCAGCACGAGGGCACTCAGGCCGAGGAGCATCTCGGCCCCGCCGACCCATGCCATCAACGCGCGGTCATCGACCGCCGTCGAACCGATGCCCAACTCCGCGAAGAACGGATACCATCCCGGCTTCTGGAGGACCACGCCGTAGGCCCCGTGGCCGGTGAAGGCGCCGGCGGTCGCGAGGCGGAGGATCCATTCCAGCACCGTCACGCGCCCACGGGTGACGGCGGGGAGCGTGGTGCGTACGAATGCGACGCGCGGGCGCACGATGGGTGACGATGCGGTGGTGCGGCCGCTCATGCGAGTACCTCCCGCCAGGAGCGGGGCAGCCCGCGCAGGTACAGCAGTGCCAGCGGCACGAGGTAGTTGGGCGCCCGCTCGACCGTCTCCCACCCCGACTCCCCGCTCAGTGGGCGCAGCAGCGCGGTCCACAGGCCCCCCACCGCCATGTACAGCAGCACGATGCGCGGCGGCTTGAGCAGGACCAGGAAGCCGAGGAAGATGTCCACGCTGCCGACCACCGGCATCAGCCGGTAGGCCCACCGCTCGGGGATGCCGGCCACCTCGAAGTACGGTACCCAGGCAGCCTTGGTGATCACCCCGAACGCCCCGTGCCCGATGAACTCCAGCCCGGCGGCAACGCGGAGCAGCCAGAACAGGAGCAGTTGGTGATCCAGGTGTGCCACCGTGGCCGCGTCGGGCGCGGGCGCGGCCACGGTGGCCCGGGAGCGGGAGATGCCGAACGTCATGAGATGCCTCCGGGGTGCGAATGGACGGCCGGCGTACCGCGGAGAGGCGCGGAGCCGCGCCCCGGCGGGACTTCCTCACACGCCGCGGCGCGGGGCGCGTCGACGCGTCGCCCTTTATCCGGTGGGCGGGTTGTTGACGGCTCTTCTTGGCGCGGCAGGCGCGTCTACGCGTCACCCTTCATCCGGTCGATGATCATGGCGGCGATGGCCTTGCCCATCGCCTTCCCGGCCTCCAGGTCACTACGGAAGTGAACGCCCGCCCACAGGCGGGTCTCGGCGCTTTGGTCCGCCGCGCGCACGAACTCGGCGGCGTCGCGCGGGAAGAAGTGCGCCAGCAGGGGAGCTATCACACCGGTGAGGACGGCGGCGTTGGAGATGTACGAGGGGAAGTTCGGGTTGGGGAACACCGTCGTGATCGACGGATCGAACATATTCGGCCGCGCCGTCCAATAGAAGAACTTCGCGTCCTGCGACGCGATGTACGCGTCCAGCCACCCAACCCCGATGGCGGCATACGCGCGCGCCACCCACGGTGCATTGTGCTCGAGGTGATACTCCAGCACTCGATCATGGACTTGTAGGATCGGGAGGAAGTGCGTGGCCGGCTGGCCGTAGACGCCGTATTGCTGCGTGAATGCCAGACCCGTGGTGCGCGGGGTGCGGGCAAAGTTCTTGACCTCGGCGAGTTCCCGCGCGCGCTCCTCGGAGTCGGGCGGGGGCGGCGGCGGCGGGCGGACCGCGTCGCCCGAGGAGAGCACGAACGGCTTCCAGTTGCGCTCGACCACACCAGGCGGATTCGTGCCGGTCCACAAGCCGGGACCGACCGGAACCTGCCCGTCCCACACGGCCGTCAGGTCATCCAACTTGGAGCGCTCGACCGCCAGCGCGCCCACCCGCCGGCCGATGTCCATGCCCGCCGCGACATCACTGGGAAACTGCACGCCGGCCAGCACCCGCGACCGGCCCGCGTCCTCGGCCAGATCCATGAACATTTGGGCGTCGGCCGGGTAGAGATGCCCCAGCAAGGTGGCGGCCGCGCCGGCCGCCGCCGCGTGCTCCGATGGGTACGATGGGCTGTTCGGGATGGGCACCGCGGCGGTGAGCGAGGTATCAACACTGGTGGGACGCGGCCGGTTGTAAGCATACTTGGCATCCCACGTCGCGATCATCGCGTCGTACATCGCGACATTGAGCAGCGCCAGCGCGCGCGACTGCAATTGATTGGGCAGGAAGTTGGTGATGTTGGCGTACCGGACGAAGATATCGGTCCAGCGGTGTGGGGCGGCCCCCGCCTCCCAGTAGGCGACCCGGTCGAGCGTGGCGCCATCGCGCCGCGCCGCCAGCGCCGTCAACTCCTGGAGTTCTTGGCGGGTGGCGGCCGCGTCGGGCGGCGGCCCTGGCCGGAACTGATTGCCCGCCGACAGCAGCCACGGTTTCCACTGACCGGCCCGCGGCTCGATCAGCCCGTCCGCGCGCCGGGCGCGCACCACCCGCGGCCGGGTGGCCTCACCAAGGAACGCCGCCCCCGCCGCCGCGCCGCCCACGACGCGCAGAGCCTGCCGCCGGGTCACCCAGTTCGCGGGTGTGCTCGTACTACTCATCTCGACCTCCCCGTGCTTTTGGCCCCATGCTCGTGCCAGTTCACTGTCCCGACGTGAACATGCAGCCATCGTGGTTACTGCCGATGTGTGCGCGCCATGGCGCCTTCGATGTTCGCCCCGGCGGCCTCCGCGCGTGGTGAAGGAGCGGCCGCCTGGCTACTCACCCGTGACGGACCCCGGCCGCAGATCGACCACTGCCATCCCTGAGAGGCCGAGTAGGTGCCGCATGGTATCGAGCTCCTGGAGCATGAGCCAGATGGCGTCCTCCTCGGATTGACCAACCACCACGATCTCGTTCTGCAGCGCCGGCTCGCCGCGCTGGAGACGGCCGGCGGCGTCCTCCATGAGACGTCGCCGCACCTCCTCCGCCGCGGGGGCCGAGCCGGTCAGATAGACCGTCATGGCGCGGTTCGCCGGGACGGTTCGCATGGTCGCGCCGGCGGTCGCCAGGCGCGCCGCGGTCACCGCGTCAAACAATGCCTGGTCCACCATCGCCTCTTCGGCGAGCGCCAGCCGAGCTGCCGTCACGGCGTCGAACAT
The DNA here is from genome assembly GCA_038325665.1 of Dehalococcoidia bacterium. GTDB lineage: Bacteria > Chloroflexota > Dehalococcoidia > CAUJGQ01 > CAUJGQ01 > CAUJGQ01. The sequence continues at coordinate 6,654 of JBBQJF010000048.1, forward strand.
CTCCTGGTCCGACACCGCTCCCTGCTCCGCCGGCCAGGCCCTCGCTCGTGCCTCGGCCTCCTGCTCGGTGGAGAGTTCGGCCACGCCGCCCCGTGTGGTGATTGCCGCCGCCTCGCGTGCCGCGCGCTCGCGGTGCTGCTCCGGTGAATGCGGGACCAATACACCCATCGGGGCAACGCCGTCGTTGGTCATGCTGATTGCCGTGTTGGGGACGGGTACCGCCGAGTTGGCAGCGGGGCGCAGTACCCAAAACGCCATCCCCGCGATGGTAACCAGCGTCAGCGCCGCCGTCGCGATCAATCCCGGCCCGCCACCCGTGTCCTGCTCGGTTGTTGTCACATGTGTCGTCATACCTGGCCTCCCGAGTACCGCGCTATGCTCTATCGCGCCATAAGCAGCACCATAGGCCGGTCGCGAGTCGCTGCCATGGGTATTTCCGCCCATTCCGCGGTGAGTGTGTGCCCATTCCGCGCCGGTGGCCGGTTGTCGTTCCGTTCCTGCGGAAATGTGGCCGGTCGCCGCTTCATGGCCGCCTCCCGCGTTTCGCGTGCCTGTATCCTCGCGAGATGGTGGATGGCCAGCATCGCGGAGCTTGATGATTCTTACGGACAACAGGAGCCAGCCGTGATAACAAAGCTCTGCTATCGGTTGGGCGTACGACGCGAGCGTGGATGTTTACGCGAGGCCGTGGCGCTGGGCGTGGAGTGCTGCTTCGGTGCGATTGGCGACGCCGAGCTTGGTGAAGATGCGATTGACGTGGCGGTAGACGGTGTTGCGGCTGATCACGAGCGCCTCCGCGATCTCGGGGTTGCTCTTGCCGGCCGCCACGTCAATCGCACCTTGAACTCCCGCGCCGAGAGGCCATCGGGGAACGGCACGTCGCCTCGCGCGGGTAATTTCGCCGGTTCGTTGATGTGGACGAGCGCGGCCCACCGGTCGCCCGCCTCGTGGCGCTGGTAGACCGTGACCGCCTCGTCCAACCGCGCGGCCTAGCAGGAGGGTGGCTCAAAGTTCATGTCGCAGGCGCCGCGCGCGCCGCCGGCCGGGGTGCGAAGATCGATGACCGTGACGTTCAACCCGTCATCCCCGCGCAGGTCCGCGGCCGACTGGTAGAGTCGCCGCTCCTCCGTGGTCGTGGTCACCACCACGACCTCGATCTGCCGGGACGGCAGGTTGACTTCCGCCACGGCGTTGCCATCGGCCTGCAGGGCCGCGCTGAAGATGGCTGCCGCCTCCTCGGACGCCACGATGACGAACAATACCTCGGGCGACCGCGCCCCCGTCCGCGGCTGGCGCTGGTACATCTCCTGGTCGGACACTGGCGGGGCAACGCTCGCGGGCGCGACCGCCACCGGAGCCGTGTGGTTCGCGGCCTCCTCGGCCGTGCGAGTGTCCTGCCGCGTGAGCAGCCAGGCGCCAGTGCTGACGGCCAACGCCAGGACGAGGACCGCGCCGCGGGCGGCAGCGATGAGCAGCTTCTTGAGATGATGGGGCCGACGTGCCGTGATGGTGCTCATGTCCCGTGTCTCCTTCTGCTGACGGGTGATACCCAATAGGCGCCGGGCCGCGCTCCCAGCGCGGCGCACCGGGACCCCGATGGCCCGGGGCGCCGCTGTCGGGGCGGGCGGCCGGGCTGATTGGCGCAGGCGGCCGCTTCGCCTGCCGATCGGTGCTGATAGTCGCTCGGCGTTGTCCGAGCCTCGTCCACCCTTCTCTCCGCGTCGCCGCGGCGGTAGACCGGCGACGCGGGCAGGGAGTCAGGCCACGTCCCGTGCCGCGAGTAGCGCCTTCAGCGCGCGGCGTAGCGCCGTGGGCAGGGGGCGGGTGACGCCGGTGTCCCGGGTGTAGCACCTGAGGCAGATGCACCCGTCACTGACCTGGCGGACGGCCTCGCCGTCCAGTTCCGTCTCAAACCGGTAGACGCTACAGGGCGTCATGGCGTGCCTCCTCCCGCGGTGTGGGCTGCTTCTGCCTGTATCAACGACCCGGCCGCTTCAATCGGGTCGGGGTGACCCCTCGTGCCGGCTCATGTGCGGTCGTTGCTCGATCTAATCGCATCATTGCGCGCGTGGGGTGGCGTGGCATCGCGGCGTGCCGTGATCTTGCGCGACCGGAGGAGTCGCTGGCAGGCCGCGCCGTGTAACAGCGTGCTGTTATGGACTGTTTTGAGGGCGGTTGAGGGGCAGGGCGGCCGAGAGGCCGAGGGTGCGGTGGATGCGCGTGGCGCACCTACACGGTGAGGCCGTGTCGGTCGGCGTAGCGGGCGGCCTCAATGCGGTTGGCGACGCCGGTCTTGGTGAAGATATGGTTGATGTGCCGCTCCACCGTGTTCAGGCTGATCACCAGCGCCGCGGCGATCGCGGGGTTGCTCTTGCCGGCCGCCAGCAGTCGCAGTACCTCGACCTCGCGCGCGGTCAGGCCATCGGGGGAGGTGCGCTGGGGTCGCGCGCCGGCGACGAGGCGGCGGCCGGCGAGGAGCCCGCGGACCGTCGCGGCGTGATGCTCCATCCCCAGGTCGCGGTAGATCGCCAGCGCCTGGTCGAGCAACGCCCCGGCCCGTGCGGGGTCGCCCTGACCGCGGCGGAGCAGCAGCATCGACGCGTGCTCGCGCAGGGTATGGGCGAGCAACGGTCGGGCGCCCAGCCGTTCGTGGCGGGCGCGGGCATCCTCGAAGTGCGCCGTCGCGCGCTCCCAGCGGCCCATGGTCGTCGCCAGCAGGCCGAGATGGCGCGCCACCACGCCCCGGCAGGTGGCCGCGGCGGCCCACATGACCGTGCGCGCCGCATGGGGCAGCAGCAGATCATAGAGGATCCCCGCCTGGCCGGCATCGCCGAGGAAGGCGCAGGCGCGCGCGAGCGATGTCATGCCGGCGAGCCAGTTGTAGTCGCGCGGCATGCCGGCGAAGCGCCGCGGGGCGAGTCGCTCGACCTCCCGCCGCGCCTCCGCGGTGCGGCCGAGCTCGGCGAAGAACTCGGCGAGGACCGCTCGCCAGGCGGGGCGGCCCGTCCGCTCGGCGAAGGCCGTGATCATTTCTTCCCTCTCCGCGAGGCGACCCTGCTCGCCACGCAGGGCGAGCATCTGGAGGGCGAAGTAGGTCGGCGCGTGCGCGGGCTGCCCCCGCTCGCCAACGGCGAACGCCTGCTGAACCAGGTGGTCCGCCTCCGTGAGCCGGCCCGCGAGCAGCGCCCGCATCGCCGCCACGACCGCGACGATCCAGAGATAGTCCGGCTGTCGTAACGCTGCCGCGAGCTGGGCGAGCGCTTCGACGTCGCGGTCGGCCGCCGCCACATCCTCCTGGAACAGATCCCAGATGCGTGCGTGGTGGCCGCGCACCGAGAGATTGATGTCGCCGGTCTCCTCGCCCAGGCGCACGATCTCGGTCGCGATCGCCAGGCGTTCGTCCACGTTGTCGGGGCTCCAGAGCGACGTGTGGACCCGAAAGAGCGTCAGCGCCAGGGTGGTCGGGTCGCCGACCCGCCGGGCGACGGCGACGGCCTGCCGGCCCAGGGCGGCGCGCCGATCCGGTGCGTCGTCCCACCGCAGCTCCACGGCGAGACGGGCAAGGAGCATCGCCCGCGGCGCGGTGTTGTCTTCGCCCAGCGCCTCGAGCACTTCTTCCAGCAGGGCGACCATCGCCGGATCGGCGCGCGGCCCCGGCCCCCACGGCTCGATCCCCAGGGCGGCGCGGGCGAGCTGCCGCGGGTCGCGCAAGCGCCGCGCCAGGTCGATCGCCGCGTGGAAGGAGCGGCGCGCGGCATCGCCGTCGCCCGCCCGGTGCTGGACCTCGCCCAGCAGCAGCAATCGCTCGCAGCGCTGGGCGTCATCCGTCGGGTCGAGCAGGTCGCATGCCGCCTGCCAGTGGCGCGCCGCCTCCTCCCAGGCGAACACCGCCGCCGCCTGCTCGCCCGCGCGGATGGCATAGTGCCGGACGGTGTCGGGGTCGGCGGTCGGTCCGGCGCGCTGATAGTGCACCGCGATCTGGCCCAGGCGCCCCTCGACCTCGCGGTCGGAGCCGCCCTCCAGGGCGACGGCAGCGCGCAGATGCAGCCACTGCCGCCGCGCCACGTTGAGCGTGTCGTCGAGGGTGTGGCGAATGAGGGCGTGGGCGAAATGATAACCGTTCCCCACTTCACGAAGGAGACCGGCGCCCAGCGCCTCGTCCAGCGCGTCCATCAACGGCGCGGGCGCGAGCCCGCTCGCCGCCGCCACGACCGCGGCGCTGAAACCGTCCCCGAGCACCGCGCCCGCCTGGAGCATCCGGTTCGCATCCTGGCTCAGCCGGGAGAGGCGCTGGCCGAGCACATGGCGCACGCCCTCGGGGACGCTCCAATCCGTGGGCGACGACCGCGCCTCCCGCGGATCGTGCCCCTGCCCGTGGAGGTGGCGGATGATCTCTTCGACGAAGAAGGGGTTGCCCTCCGTCTCCCGAAAGATCGCGTCGGCCACCGGCGGTGCGGTCGGGGTACCGGTGATCCCCGCGATCAGTGCGGCGACCTCGTCGACGGCGAGCGACGTGAGGGTGAGGGAGTTGGAATGGTGTTCGCGGTGGAGATCGGCGCGGATGTCACTGAGCGGATGCGTCCGCGTGATCTCGGTCGTGCGATAGGCGCCCGCGAGCAGGACCGGTGCATCCGCGATCCGGCGCATCAGATGCTGGAGGAGTCGGAGACTCGATCGATCGGCCCAGTGCAGATCGTCGAGCATGAGGAGCAGACCGCTCGGGCGAGCGATGGCGAGCAGGAAGTCTGTGACGCTCTCGAAGAGGCGATAGCGTTCGTATTCGGGGCTGACGGGCGGGCTGGTGGGCAGGTCCGGCCAAGATTCGCGCACCTCCGGCACGAGCAACGCGACTTCCGGCGCACCGCGCCCGATCTGCGCCCGCAGGGTCTCCGGCGAGCAGGCACGGATATATGGCTGCAGCGCCTCGACGAAGGGCAGGTAGGGCGGCATGCCCTCGGTGTCGTAGGCGCGACCGGACAGCACGGTGGTCCCGGTGGCAGCGGCGTGGGCGGCGAGTTCGGCGAGCAGCCGCGTCTTGCCGATGCCGGGTTCGCCGCAAACCAGCGCGACACTGCCCTCACCCCGCGCCGCAGCGTCGAGATAGCCCGCCAGCGTTACCAGTTCGTGTCCCCGACCAACGAATGGCGCGCGGCCTGACAGCTCCACCACCGCATTCTCCCGCACGCAGCAATGCACCGCAAGCTGATGGTCAGTATACATCCCCCACCGGCCGCCGGTCAGCAGAGGAGGATGCATGGTCGTGTGTCAGCGCCCTCGGTGGCGCGGTCCCGGTGGGGGGTGGGAAAGGGACACGGTCCTAACCTCGGGCATTGGATAGTCACGGGTGTTGCGGGTGAGCACCACGGCGTCGTGCTCGGCGGCGACCGCGGCGACCAGGCAGTCGGTAATCGCCAGCGTCGTCCCCTGGCGGACATAGCGATACTTCCAGGCGCCGGCTTGGCGCGCCGCCTCGGGTGAGGTGGGGAGAAACTCCAGGGCCAGCAGTAGTTGTTCGGCCCGTGCCTGTTCGTCGGGGTGGAGGCCGGCATAGACCTCGGCGAGCACCACGTCACAGCTACAGGGGATGTCGCCCTCCCGGTTGAGCCGCTGGAGCAGTTCTACCGCCGGCGCAAAGCCGTTTAGGTAGTCGATGATGCCGTCAGAGTCGACCAGGTAACGGGTCATTCAGCCGATCTGCCGCCCAGCTTGCGCTGGAAGCGTTCCTCGTCCTGGGACCGGCTCGCACGCACCCACGCCGAGACCAGTTCTGGGGTGGCCCACTCCGGGTGGTCCTCCGGCCGCAGGATGCCGGCGGTCTCGCTCAACGCCTTGTCACGGCGCAATTGCGCCACCCGGCGCTGGACGGCTTCGGTGACGAACTGACTGCGCCGGCGCTGTCCGACGAGTTCGTCCACCGCGTCCACAAGGCTGCGCGGCATCACGACGTGGGTGCGCATGTCGTCGTTACCCATGGTTGCCCCTTTCCAACATCTTGTATGCGAATAGCATATCACATAATACGGTGATCAACATGTCACACGAATGAACACATAACATCAAGCCACTCGCGATTGTGGAATTGCCCTGGGGAACCCCGCCCCGTGAGGGTGAGACTATCCTGCTTGCCCGAGACTCTCAGGTGGAACCCGTGGGGCGCGCGGTCACTGGCAGGGAGGCTCCACCTAAGAACGGGTTTAAACGTATTGCAGGAGCTGGAGGGAGAGGCCGCTCAGCTCGGCGGCGGGGATGGTCGCGGTGCGCGTGCCGGGCAGTACGCCGGTACCCGGGTCGGACGGGGTAAAGCCCGCGCGCCGCGCCATGGCGACGGCCGCATCAAGGTCCGGCACCTCGAAGGCGGTCATGCTGACCAGGCCCGCGGGGCGTTGGGCGATCGGGCTGTCCGGCGTGGCGGGGCCGAGCAATTCGATGATCGCGTCACCGATCTTGAACTGCCGGATGATCATCACCGGCGTGCTCACCTCGCCGTGGAGCGGCACACCCATCGTCTCCGTCCAGTAGCGCGTCTGTCTGTCAAGGTCAGGCGCCACGGCGGCGAGGTGGTCCAGCCGCTTCAGCGGGAACGCGTATGACAGTACGCCGTCCGCGGCCATGCGCGCTGCTCGGACCTCCAGGGAAGCGGCCGGGTACTCCACCAACCGGACATCGACCAGCGCCGGGTCGGCGTCGGGCAGCCACGCGATATCGGCAATCTTGGACCCTTCGCCGTTGCGCACCTCGGCGGTCGAATACTGCACACCGCGCTGGCCCAGCTCCGCGACCGCCCCGGCGAGATCGGTGGTCGCGAGCATCACGGTGCGCAGACCGCTGCCTCGCTCTGCCGCCTCGACGAACGCCGCCCCCCGCACGCGCAGCGCCTCCTCACGGTCGGCGATGCCCAAGAGCTCCACGTAGAAGGGCATCGGAGGCTCACCCACGAAGAAGCTCCGATTGCGCGTCCCGCGGCCGAGGTGCGTCGTGCCAGGAGAGAACGAGATGCCGAGGCGTTGGAACGGCTCGGCGGCGGCGTCCGGGTCGGGAACAGGGAGGATGACGTGGTCGATGGCGTCGTACAGCATGGCCGCAGTCTACACGGCCGTGATCGCCTGGCGCCACTCGTCCGCTGTTGCCACACTATCTCCGAGGCCGCCCAGCGTTACGAACAAACCGTGGGGGTCGGATCGGCAGGTTGGGCAGTCCTAGAGTCGGTTATCAACCGCTGCCCCAAGGGGTACACTCATTCCCGATTGACGTGGTTAACCTGCCGGTCACTCCCGAGACAGGCATGGTTTTCGCGCGGCTGCTTCCTCCCCCCGCGATACCACCGGAGCCGGGGAGGCCACAGTCAAGTTCCCCGCTCCGGTGAGCTGTACTCTCCTGTCCTTGCAGGGGAGGGGCCGGGAGGTTAGGTCTTTTCAAGGGAGAAGGGTGCCGTGATGCGTATAGACGATCATCCCCTGGTCGCCGAGGTGACATCCACGGGCGCGCCACGAACCACCGCGACGGCGCGGCCACCGGCGCCGCCGGCGGTGAGTTCGCTGATGCTCGACATGCTCGAATGGCTCGCCCGCGCGCCTCGCTCGTATGGGGACGCGATGGAGGCGTGGCGGAGCAGTTGCCCGCGATTCACCATTTGGGAGGATGCGCTCGGCGACGGCTTGATCCGCGTGGAACGCGGGGCTGGACCCGCGATGAACGAGACACGGGTCGCGCTCACACCCATTGGGCGTGCAATGCTCTCTGACCATCGATGCGCTGAACCCGTCGCGGTGTCATAGCTCCGCCATCATGGCAGCTTCCAGCCGAGCCAGTTGCACAGCGCCCGTCCCATGACCAGCTCCTGGCCGCCTCCCGTGAGCCACGGCAGCTCCTCGGTAAACATCGTCACGCATTGCCGCCACGAGCATGGCATGCGCGTGATATCCGTTCCCCAGAACATCCGCTCGGGGCCGAATGCGTCATACATCTGCTGGAGGTAGCCGTGGATGTTGCGATACGGATACGGCTCGCTGGAGTAGCTCGGCGCGCCCGTCGCTTTGAGGGCGACGTTGGGATGACGCGCCAGCGCCAGCAACTCGCCGAGATTCGCGAACGCGGCCTCGTCTTTGGCGCGTCCCACTCTGCCCAGGTGATCGACGATCAGCTTCAGCCCGGGGTGTCGCTCGGCTATCTGTCCCACCGTCGGCAAAAAATCCCCCGCGAGCAGGGCGACGGGCAGACCGGCGCGCTCGGCGGCCGGCCACAGCCAGTCAAGCGTACCGTCCGTTGGCCACGACTGCTGATGTGGCTCCAGGAATGTGAGCCGCAGCCCCAGCATGCCCGGTTGGCGTGTCCAGCCGTCGAGCAAGTCGCGGCTCTCCGGGCGATCAAGCGGAACCTTCCCCAGGATCGCGAGCCGGTCAGGATGCCGGCGGGCGGCCTCGAGCGCGAGCTCCTGCGAATTCGGGTCCCACCCGGGCGGATGGATCACTGCCGCATCGACCCCGGCCTCGTCCATCTCCGTGAGCAGGTCGGCGTCCGTGAAGTCAGCGACCTGACGGTGAGGAGGACGGGTGGGCACATGGTCGCGCCAGATGTGGACCTGGGCATCGACGATCAGCATTGGGGCCTCCTGGCTTGGGTCATGGGTCATGGGGTGCGGGTAGGGGTGACTGGCGTGGCGGTGCGGCAACGATTAACGAGAGGGTTCCGGCGCTCTCGCGGCACGGGCGACGTTCAGACGGCGGGCTGTTAGGCGAATAGCTCGGCAACGGTCAAGATCAGATCGGGGAAGGCCGCGGGTGCGAGCGTGCCGTCACGTCCGATGACTGCCTCGTACTGGTAGCGGCCGTCCCGCGGCTGGCGGTACACCAGCACGCGCTCCCCCTCCAGGTCCACGATCCACAGTTCGGGGATGCCGGCGGCGGCGTAGCGCGGCGCCTTCACGTCGCGGTCGTAGCCCAGCGTGGTGTCGGCGACCTCGATGATCAGGAACAGATCCTCGGGGCCGGGATGGGACCCCGCGTAGCGGTCGGCGCGGGGGCGGGCCAGCGCCAAGTCCGGCTCCGGCTCCCCGTCCGACGACAGCCGCACCGGGTTCTGGATCGCGACCACTCCCCGCCCCGCCAGCCCCACGACAGACCATTCGTTAAGGAAATTTACGCATCCCGCGTGGCGGCTGCCGATGGCGGCCATATGGACAATCTCCCCGTCAATCAGCTCGACCCGCTCGTCCTCGTGGAGGATGCCGGCCGCGCCCATCCGTTCGTACTCCTCGGCCGTGAAGCGCCGCCGCGCCGGACGGTCATCCGCCGTGCCGCCCCCCGTTCGTGGCGCCGCTGCTGCCTCGGCCATCGTCGTCCTCCTGTCCTACTCGCTGCCCATTCTACGCCTCTGTTGTTGTCGCGACCGTCCACGGAGTGAATCTGGTCCGTGCGTTGGACCTGATTTCCAGCACAATGGCGAGAGACACCCGATGCACGCCCGTCCCTCGCACGCCTGCCCCCCGCGTCCCGAGTCCGTGAGTTCCGATTCAATGCACTTACCCATGGGAAAAGGTTGTGCATCTGAATCCGTGGCCGCGTCAGCGCCCCTGGAAGTCGGGCGGGCGTTTCTCGACAAAGGCGCGCTGGCCCTCGGCGCGGTCCTCGGTGGCGGCGGAGCGGTGGACGGCGTAGCCCTGAAGCTCGTACGCGCGCTCGGGGGGCAGCGGCCAGCCGCCGTACAGCGCCTCCTTGGTGTAGGCGAGCGCCGCGGTGGCCGCGCGGGCCATCTCGGCGGCAAAAGCATGGGTGACACCGGCAAGTTCACCGTCCGGTACGACCCGTGTCACCAGTCCCAGCCGCTCGGCCTCCGTCGCCGCTACCGGCTCGCCGGTCAGCGCCATCCGCGCGGCCACACCCACGCCCACGTATTGCTGGAGCAGGTTCGCGCCCGTCGCCATGCCCCGCCGTACGAACGGCGTCGCGAGCGTGGCCGAGGCGGCGGCGATCCGGAAATCGCACCCCATCGCCAGGTTGAACCCCGCGCCGAAGGCGTAGCCGTTAATCATCGCGATCACTGGTTTGGGCAGCGCCCGTAGGGCAAAGACGATCCCCGGCCAGCGGCCCTCGCCGCGCACGTAGCGGTCGACGACGTCCTGATATGCCGCGGTACCGGGTTCGGCCACCGCGACGCCCGCGCCGAATCGCGGCGCGGACCCTCGCGCGGCTGTCTCCTCCCCATCCCCATCCCGCCGTTCCGAGAACGCCGTCCCCGACTTGAGGTCATCCCCGGCGCAGAATGCGCGGCCAGCGCCGGTCAGCACCACGCAGCGCACGGCGGGGTCATCGCCGCACCGGCGCAAGGCATCGCGCACTTCCACCCCGATGCGCACGTTGAGCGCGTTGAGCTGCTCCGGTCGATTGAGCGTGAGCGTCGCGACCGCGCCCTCGATCGCGAACAGCAGATGCTCGTACGCGTGCGGATCAAGGTCGCTCCGCGTGACGGGTGATGCGGAGTCGGTCATTGTGCGCCTCCTGTGGAGATGGGTGTTGGGTGCCGGCCCCGCCTTTCATCCCCGGTGGGGCGTCGGGCGTCATGTGTCGCTGCCGTATGGGGCGGGCCGTTCTCGGCGCAACTGATCGAGCAGTTCGCGGTAAGCCGGGTCGGTGAGCGACGGCGTGGTCATGATCAGGGCATCCTCGCCGTTGTCGGTGTAGTAGCGCTTGCGGATGCCGACGCGGGCAAAACCGTACTTCTGATAGAGCGCCTGTGCGCCGGTGTTCGAGACACGCACTTCGAGTGTGAGCAGGTTCGCCAGCCGCTCGGCGGCGGCGTCTATCGCCTCCGCGACCAACAACTCGCCCAACCCCCGGCGGCGGGCGTCCTCACGCACGGCCACGGTCACGATATGCGCCTCGTCCACCATAAACCACAGCCCGAGAAATCCCATGATCCGTTCGTTGCTGGCGGCGGCAGGCGCTCCGGCTCTCTGCCGGTGACGGCTCGCGAGCAGCCGGGCTAGTCGCCCACCACCCGCCGTGGAAGGCGCCGTGGCCGCGGAGATGCGCTCGACCGCGACGGTATAGCGCGCGAGATCGCCGCGCTCCAGCTCGCGCTTGTAGGCGGTCGGCGGCCAGCTCGATGGGAACGACGTCCGCTCGATTTCCGCGACACATGGGATATCGGCGATCGTCATCAGGCGCAAACGAAACGGGGAGACGGCAGCGCTCATCACAGCCAACCGGCGCGGCTGTCCCGCGGGTTGCCGTCATTCTAGCACCGCCGCTCCCCGCCTCGAAGCAGAGTCCGCGCCCCGCGCCATGACGTCTGACCGTGCATGATGTGACTGGCCGCGGGTGCCTGCACCCCAGAGGTGGTCGCCCGCCGCGTACAATGCCACGGACGGTCAATGCGGCCCGCGACGACCATAATTCATACTCAACGAGGATCGCCGTCCCTCGCGGGCAGACCGGCGTCTGACAAGGAGGTCGCTGATGGCGAACGAGACAAATGACCAGGAGATACCCCTCACCCGTGGCGCCTACGACGACATGCAGCGCGAACTCGATCACCTGCGTACGACCGGCCGTCGTGAGATAGCAGAAGAGGTGCGCGAGGCCTGGGACTCGGAGTTTGATAAGGACGAGGATGTCGCTGTCCCGGTCATGGCCGCCAAAGAGGATCAGTCGATGCTTGAGGGCCGGATCGCATTGTTGGAAGAGACACTCGCCCGTGCGACCGTGATCGATGAGGCGGCGGTGCGCGCCAGCGACACGGTGCAGATTGGCAGTGTCGTCGTGGTGACTCTTGACGACGGCGCCGAGCATGTGTACCAGATCGTGAGCAGCGCGGAGAGCGACCCGTCGTCGGGCAAGGTCAACAGCGAGTCCCCGGTCGGCGCCGCCGTGCTCGGCAAGCGCGCCGGTGACACGGTGGAGGTGGTCGCGCCCGCCGGCACGCTCCACATGACGATCAAGGAACTGAGATAGTGCGTGTCGTGTATCTGCCGGCGCTAGGTCTGGTGAACCTCGTCCGACTCGTCGAGTCCCGCTGCTTGCAAGGCGGTCAGGAGATCAGGGTGGCGGTATAGGTATGCGACGCGGCCGTCGCGCACGCCAAACACGGTGGCGGGCGTCTGGCTCCCCGTGATTTCCCCGGTTTCAGCGGAGCGCCATTGGGCGCTCTGCTCGACGACCACTATGGCGGCGCGATGGAAAGTCCGCCCGGGATTGAGGCGGATACCGGCGCGGCCCACCCATTCGCGAAGCACGTCGGCGCCTCTCGCGGATCCGCGTGGTCCACCTATCTCAATATCGTCGCTGGATAGCGAGACGAGACGGTCAATATCGTTCGCGTTCAGCGCCTCGTGCCATTGTCCGACGACGATGACTTCGGATGTACCCATGCATGGGATTGTATCAACCTGGATAGCTCAACGTGGGATTCGGCGCAACGGGGCTATGTCGAGGAACAGACCTGATGCTTCCAGCCGTTCTCCCGCGCGCTCGCCTATGCCCTATGACCCGTGACCCATGACCGCTACACTATCAATGGTATGAACAGCTATGCCCCGACAGTTGCACGTTCCGATGCGCCGGTTCGCGTTCCGCGGCCGGTGCTGCGGCGCGTGCTCAGCATTCCCTTGCTGTGGAAGGTGCTGATCGTTAACTCGCTGATCGTGCTGCTCGGCGCGGTTGCCGGCACACTCGTGACTGCACACGTCGCCCGCTCCCGTCCAGACACCCCGGCGGCCGATCTGTTGGTCATGACGGCGCTCATTGGGCTTGCCTTGAGCGTGGTCGTCAATTTGGCCGCGTTGCGGGCGGCGCTGGCGCCGTTGCGCCGTCTGCAAAGCACGATCGATGCCGTCCGCGGCGGCGATCTTCAGGCGCGGGTCAACCCGGCGCTGCTCACCGACCCCGAGGTCGAGCGCGTGGGCGAGACGCTCAATGGTATGCTCGACGAGCTGGCGACGGTCCATGCCGAGTTGCGCGCGGTCTCGGCCGCGATCATCAACGCGCAGGAGGAAGAGCGCCGCCGCATCTCGCGCGAATTGCACGACGACACCGCGCAGGCGCTGACCTCGCTGCTGCTGTACGCGAAGGCGCTGGAGCAGGGTGACGCCTCGCCCGCGGTGCGCGAGGCGCTGGCCGAGCTGCGCGAGGAGGTCTCGCGCAGCCTGGAGGGTGTGCGACGGCTGGCGCGCGAGCTGCGGCCGTCCGCGCTCGATGACCTCGGCCTCGTCGCCGCGCTCGAGGGCTACACCCACGAGTTTACCCGTCGCACCAGCTTGCCGGTGCGGTTCGAGCCGGCCTGTGGCGGCGACCGTCTGCCGCCCAAGGTCGAGCTGGTGCTGTATCGTATCGCCCAGGAGGCGCTGACCAACGCCGCCAAGCACGCCGGCGCGACGGCCGCGACCGTCACGCTGGTGCGCGAACCCGGCGCCGTCTCTCTCACGGTCAGCGACGACGGTCGCGGCTTCGACCCCGGCCGCGTGGCGTCGGCAGGCCCCGGCATGGGATTGCTGAGCATGCGAGAGCGGGCTGAACTGGTTGGCGGTTCGCTCATGCTCGCGTCAGCGCCGGGCAGCGGAACGGCAGTCACTGCTCATATCCCAATGCGCTGGGGACCGCCCACCACCAGTGCCCGGCTCGCGTGACGGCTACCACGACCGGCATCTCGTGGACGCGCGGCCCGCCTATCGGATTCATCGCCGGACGGGTTATGGCGGGCTTGATGCGATGCAGGGCGACCCGGTGGGTCGCCCTCGCCGGTGATATAAGCCCGCTGACGCGACACGAGCGCCGTGGTTGTCGCGTGATTGGAAGGACCCCTTGGAGCGCATTCGCATCCTGCTCGCCGACGACCACCGGCTCGTGCGCTCCGGGCTGCGGCGGCTGCTGGAAACGCAGTCCGACTTCGAGGTGGTCGGTGAGGCCGGCGACGGCGAGGAGACGGTGGCCGAGGCGCTGCGGGTGCGTCCCGATGTCGTGCTGATGGATATCGCCATGCCCAAGGGCGGCGGTCTGGAGGCGACGCGGCGGATCGCCGAGGCGGGATTGCCGGCGCGGGTGCTGGTGCTGACCGCCCACGCCGAGGAACAGTATCTGCTGCCGGTCATCCGTGCCGGCGGCGCCGGCTATCTGCTCAAGAGCGCCGCGGACGAGGAGCTACTCGACGCGATCCGCGCGGTCCACCACGGCGACGCCTACCTGCCGCCGCCCGCCGCCGCGATGCTGCTGCGCGACTACATGCGCCGCACCGGCGAAGGCGGCGCCGCCCTCGCCGAGTTAAGCCCGCGCGAGCGCGAGGTGGTGCGCCTGACCGCCGAGGGATACGACGCCCGTGAGATCGGCGAGCGGCTGTACCTCAGCGCCAAGACCGTCGAAACCTACCGTCGCCGCGCGATGGAGAAGCTTGGCCTGCAATCGCGCGCCGAGCTGGTGCGCTACGCTCTGCGACACGGATTGCTCGGCGCCGGCGACGATCACTGAGCGGGCGATCCACGAGCGCCCATGCCCGCGTCGGGTGCGCTGCTGAATGTCCCGCACTACGACGGCGTTGACCCGACTGGCCGGACGCGATCCGATGCCCGCGTGTGGTGCGCTGCTGAATGTCCCGCACCCCTCGCTTCATCCCGACGCTCCGGCCTGAATCCGAGGCAGCATCGGCGGGTTCGCGTTCATTGGTGTGGAGGATTCATGTGGGGCCAGCGTTCAGCCGTCATCGCTCAACGATGAGGGAGCGGACACCCACGGATGTGCATATCGCGCACGATGGGTCGCTGATCCGCGTGCACGTTCAGGAGACCTGACCGGTTCCGTGCGGACGCGCCCGCCGGGACGATGACGGAGACGGGGTAACCCGGTGGGTCGCCCGCGGCCGCTGAGAGGGAGTCCGAGGCCGCCGTGTACGGCGGCGGCACGGGACGCGGGTTGGGACGAATACCGCGCGACGGAGAATCGCATGGCTCACTCCGAGTTACTCGTCAGCCTGGTCGCCGCGCTGGTCGCCGCGTTGGTGGGTGGATTCGTCGCGGCGCGGCTGCGACTGCCGCCGATCATCGGCTATCTGCTCGCGGGTGTGGCGATCGGGCCGTTCACACCCGGCTTTACTGC
>JBBQJF010000049.1:0-21449 GCA_038325665.1 Dehalococcoidia bacterium
CTCACGCCCGAGACCATTGAGCGAGCCAATACCATCGAGGCCGACGGTGAGGACGCGATCCTCGGCCGTCCGAACCGCTTCGGGCTTGGCTTCCAGTTGACGATTCCGGGAGTACGGCCGCTCGGCCCGGGCCGGCGGTCATTCGGTCACTACGGCAACGGCGGGGGGTTGGGATTCGCCGACCCGGAGGCGCGGCGCGGCTTCGGCTTCGTGTGTAACCGCGCCGGCCGGTCGTGGCGGGACCCGCGCAACCTCGCGCTGGTCGATGCGGTGTACGCCTCGCTCGGGTGAGCGCGTGGGGCCGGGGTCTGCTGTTGTGCGGTGGCCGCCGCGGTCTCGCGGGGTCGCGAGGGTTGGCGTCTCCCGTGTTATGAACATACCAGCTTGCTGAAAAATCCCGTTCGGTCGGGCGGTCAGTATGCGAAGCAACGGGCGTGCCCGGCCGGGGGCCGCTCAGCCGTGTGCATCTCACGACCGGGCGCGGTCCCACCGCGGCGCCACGCGCGCCGCACGGGTCCCGAGTGCGCCCGCCGTTGACGCGGACCGCGGCCAGGCCCACAATCGGCCGTGAAGAGGCGCGCCGCACCCTCGGGCAGGACACACTGGAGGAAACGGCGATGGCGGACCTCGAGACGACGAACCTCGTGGAGACGGCGCGCGCATTCCGGCCGCGTATCCTGGCGGAGCGGGAGCGCTTCGATGCCGAACGCCGGCTGCCATCCGAACTGGCGCGCGCGCTCGCGGCGGCGGGCTTGTTCCGGGTGTTCCTGCCAGCCGCCCACGGGGGTCTCGACCTCTCGCCGCTGGAGGGCCTGGCCGTCTTTGAGGAGCTGGCCCGCGCCGACGCATCCGTCGCCTGGTGCGTCTGGAATGGCAACGCCTACTGGACCGCCCCTCTGCTCGCGGAGGCCGCGGCGCGCGAACTCTTCGCTGACCCGGCGGCGATCATCGCGAATAGCACCCAGCCCAGGGGCCAGGCGACCGTCGTCGCGGGCGGGTATCGCCTCTCGGGCCGCTGGTCGCTGGTGAGCGGCTGCCAGCTGTCGGACTGGTTGCAGTTGACCGGAGTCGTCCATCAGCAGGGCGCGCCGGTCATGCTGCCGGCGGGGATGCCACGGCTGCAGTTTCTCTTCTGCCGCACCGCCGACTGTGAGATCGTGGATACTTGGACGGCCGGCGGCCTGCGGGGGACGGGCAGCCATGACGTCGTCGCGCGGGACGTGTTCGTACCCGACCGCTACGCGTCCTGGTTCCTTGACGCACCGGTCTTGGCGGGCCGGCGCTACCGGATGCCCTCCTGGAGTCGCGAGATTCCCGGGGCGGGCGCGATTGCGCTCGGCATTGCCCGCGGCGCCCTGGAGACCCTGATTGAGCTGGCCGGCGTCAAGCGGCCCGAGCGCGCGACGCACACGCTGGCCGAGGACAGCGGCGCCCAGGCGCGGCTGGCACAGGCGGAGTCGCTGGTCCGCGCGGCCCGCCTGTTCCTCTTCGATGCCGTGCGGGAGCTGTGGGAGGCGGTGCTGGCGGGGGATGAACCGACCGCGGCGCGGCGCACCGCGGTACGGCTCGCCACGAACCACGCCGTCACCAGCGCGGTCCAGGCGGTCGATCTGGTCTACCTCACCGGTGGGGCAAGTTCGCTCTACACCAGCGGGCCGCTGGAGCGGGCGTTCCGCGACGTGCACGCCATTACCCAGCACATCGCCGTCCATCCCCGCGTGCTGGAGTCCGCCGGCCGCGTCCTCTTCGGCCTGGAGCCAGATTCGCCTGTCTTTTAGCCCGCGGCCGCGCCCACGTCGATCATCGAGGGTGCTGGGAGACGCTGGCCGCGAATGGCGTGCGGTCGTTCTTCGCGTGCGGCCCGAGGAAGGCGGCCCCGCGCCGCCTTCCTCGGCCTACCCCCCGCGCCCGGTCGATATCCGACATCTCCCCGACCGCGGCTGCGTCCGCCCCCGGAGGCGATGACGCCAGCAGCAGCCTCCCGACGATACACATCAGCGTCCGCGCTCGCCGCCCAGACGGAAGCGGTTGGGACGGTGCATCGTCGGGCCGGCGGCATTGGGGCGGGCCACCACCTTGAGGCGCTCCGCCTCAAGCCACTGCACCGCCGCGCACTTCGGGCAGCAGACCAGCGCGGGCAGGTCGGGGTAGCGGCCGCGGGGCAGCGGCGACGGCCGGGATGGCGCCACGCCCCGCGCCTGCATGTCCTCGGCGCGGGTGGTGCGCCGCCAGACGCCTTTCCGATCCTGCCGCCAGCCGGGCAGCGGCACGAGCCGCCGCTCGGGATAGCGCGGCGGCTCGTGGACCGTGACCATTCCGGCCAAGGTCTCGTCGCAGGAGAAGCGGCCATCCACGTCCGGACTGCCGCACACGATGCGCCCCGCCTTGCTCCGCCGCGCGTGGACCTCGGTCACCGCCGCCCCTCCACACTGACCTTTTCTCGCGAACGGCCCGACCCGAGCGCGCGTTCATGACGAGATTACCACGACGCGGGCAGCGCCATGATGGCTGGAATAGCGCGGACGACGTGGTCCACGCCTCGTTCGGGTGAGCATGCACGAGGCATGCTGGGCCGCGAGAGCCACGATACCCGCTGTCGCGCACACGTCCGTTTTGGGCACGAGACAACGGGTGTCTCAGGACCCCAAACCGGGAGACAAGCAGGATGGGTTGTCAGGCGCCCACGCCAGGAGGCCCTCGGCGAGCGGCGTGTGGGTCGTCGCGGTTGGGTGGCGGAACAGACGGGACGGAGTGGGTGCCCCGTACATCCCGCGAGGTGAGCCGTTCGCTACAGCCCGAACAGACCACGGCTGCCTCGGCGTGGTGGCCACACCCCTTGTGGCGAACCTCGAGCGTCGCGGTCGCGTCGCCCATGCGATGGCGATTGCCCCACTGCATCAGGCCGACAATCACGGGGTAGAGTTCCATCCCCTCGGGGGTGAGCGGGTACTCGTACCGCGGCGGATGGTCCTGGTACTGCACACGGTCGAGGATGCCATGCCCCACGAGTGTTCGCAGCCGCGCGGCGAGCACATTGCGGGGAATCGGACTCCGCGCCGCGAAGTCCTCGTAGCGGCGCACGCCGTTGAAGGCATCGCGCAGGACGAGCAACGTCCAGCGTTCGCCGACAATGTCGAGCGTGCGGGCGACCGGGCAGTTGAGGCTGGCGAGTGACACACCGCGCATGCACCCACTATACCAGAGGATATGGGTTGCATGAATGTACTGACTCGGTTGGCGTCCGTTGGTGGCGCTCTGCAACTGGGACGACCATGGAGCGGGCAACACCTCGCTCGGCGAGATCGCCGCCCGCACCGATGCCCCCGTGATGGGTGGGGAGGTGGGTCAGCCAGGAGAGACAATGGTACGCGCCGGAATTGGGATCGGCGGCCGGTCGGGATGGCTGGAGAGGAGCTGCTGCTGTCCTCTGAGACGACGTACTCATGAGACGACGTACTGACCATGTCGCCCGACTCCGCCGTATACCGTACTTCCGTACGGGGCACGTCTCATCCTGTCGGACGGCAGACAACCGCGGGGAGGGTATGATACGGTTTCATGGCGTATCATGAAGACGCGTGATTCTGTTGCAGCGCCGCCCGCCGGTGGGCCGTATGGGGACCGATGAGCCAGCGAGCACTTGAATTCCATCCCGCATCTCGTCCCACGTCGGTCTCCACACGCCGTGAATTGGTGGTGCGCGCCTTCATTATTGGCGGCAGCGTTCTCATGATGGCAGCGCTGGCCTACGATCTCGTTAGCGGCCGGTGGGTCGGCGCGGCAGGCCAGCATATTGCCGTGGCCCTGTTCGGCGTCCTCGTGTTGCTGCCGCTGGCGCGGCGCGTGCGTCATCTCCACCTCGGTATCGTGTACATGTTCGGCCTGTTCGTGTACACCGTGCTGCGCTCATTCGCGGATCAGACGGCGATCCCAATCCGCACCGACTATGTCATCTATATGGACCGCGCACTGTTTTTCGGCCACGAGCCAACGCGCTGGCTCCAAGCGCGTCTGTTCGATCCGGCTGAGCTTCAGTTCGTTGACTGGCTGACGGTTCAGATTCACTGGTCGTACTTCTTCCTGCCACATGTCGCCGCCGCGGCGGTCTATATCTGGCGACGTGAGCGGTTCCCTCAGTTTATCGCGCTGGTACTTGGCACCTTCTACGCTGGGCTGGTGCTGTATTTCCTGGTGCCAACCGTGCCGCCCTGGCTAGCGGCCGACCGCGGCGTGTTGCCCGGTGTGGTCCGCATCATGGATTTCGTCGGTGGTCAGGTCGATCCGGACAGCTACCGGCGCCTGTACGACGCGATCGGGGTGCCCAACGCGGTCGCGGCGATGCCGTCGCTGCACATGGCCGTCACCTTTGCCGTCTTCTTGTTTGCCCGCGATGTCAACCGGTGGTTGGGGCGGGCGTTGTTGGTGTACGCGGTGCTGATGGGCTTCTCGTTGGTGTACATGGGTGAGCATTACCTGACCGATGTACTCGTCGGCGCGCTGATGGCCTCGTGCGTGTACCTGGTCGTGCTGCGCCTAAGTGGGCCGCGGCCGTACCGTGAGCGCGTCCAAGGCCGGTGACCACTCCCGTGGAAAGCTACCTCGCCAGACCCCTATCCCCCGGCCATACCCACGGTTGCGAGGGGTGAGGGAGAGGGCGAGTCCCACCAGATCATGAAGCACGCCATGGACTCTCGCGTGGCGCCCCTCCTTTGTGTCGGAGGGGTTTTGTCGTGGCGCCGTTGTCCTTGTTCCCCATGCCATGCGGTCCCTATAATCAACGCACATACGCGGGGCCGGTCGGTTCGCCTTGGAAAGAATCGGCAGACCGCACGGGAGAGCATCGAGTTACCCGACTTCACGAGAGTCATCCACTCCGCCGCGGGGCGCCAGCGGGGATACAAGGCGGGGCCATCCCCCACCACCTATTCTCAAGGGAGAACCGTTGCATGGCTGAGCGATTCGCCTACTTCCAAAAGCAGTTCGTCCCGCTGGCAGAGGCCAAGATTGGCGTGATGACCCACGCCTTCAACTATGGCACCGGCTGCTTCGAGGGCATCCGCGGCAACTGGAACCCGGACAAGCGCGACATCTTCCTGTTTCGCGTGCGCGAGCACTTCCAGCGGCTGGCCCGCTCCTGCAAGATTCTCATGATCGACCTGCCCTACACCGAGGATGAGCTGGTCGCCATGACCGTCAAGCTCGTCGCGATGGCCGGCTTCGAGGAGGATGTGTACGTGCGGCCGCTGGCGTACAAGAGCAGCGAGATGCTGGGCGTGCGGCTGCACAATCTCGATAGCGATTTCCTCATGTTCATCACGCCCTTCGGACCGTACCTTGATGTCGATGCGGGCGCGCGCTGCTGTACCTCCTCGTGGCGGCGGGTGAGCGATCTCGGCATCCCGGCGCGGGCCAAGCCGACCGGTATCTACCTCAACTCCGCGCTCGCCAAGACCGAGGCCAACCTGAACGGGTTCGACGAGGCGATCGTGCTCTCGCATGACGGCCATGTCTCCGAAGGCTCGGGCGAGAATATCTTCATCGTGCAAGGTGGTCAACTGATCACCCCGCCGTCCTCGGACGACATTCTTGTCGGCATCACCCGCGAGACGGTAATCCGGCTGGCGCAGGAAGAACTGGGCGTGCAGACGATCGAGCGCCCGATCGACCGCAGCGAGCTGTATATCGCCGACGAGGTGCTCATGACCGGCACCGCCGCGCATGTTACACCGATCATCGAGATCGACCACCGCAAGGTCGGCAACGGCGGTGTCGGCCCGGTGACCGCCAATCTACTGCGCTTGTACTTCGCCGCCGCTCGCGGCGATCTGGAGAAGTACAGTGAGTGGGTCATTCCCGCGTACGCCACCGGCCGCGCCACGGCGAGCGTCGGTGGCCGGGAGTAGCGAGTCGGGGAGTGTCGAACCGTGCCTGCCCCCCTGGGCTTGGGTGTTCGGTGTTGGGGACGCCCGCCGCTTTTCATCAGCCGGAGGCGCTCAGGCCGGGGCCTGAGCGCCTTCTCCCTGTACGAGGGCTGATTGCTGACCGCGAATCATTCCCCCGCTATCCGTGCCGGCGATGAATCCGGCGTGTTCCGTCCAGTCGCCGCGCGGCTGCCGGCGCTGATGGCTGCTGGCGCTGCCGCGCTCGGAGTGGTGCTCGCCCTGGCGCTGGTGGTGCGTGGCGCCGCCGACGGCGTCACCTTCGCCGCGTTCGCGTCGTATGTCGTGGCAGCGGCGTTGCTGATGCTCGCGGGCGTGGCCGGGTACTGGGCTGCCTGCCTCTGGAATCTACGCTACGAGGTCACGGGCGGGGCGCTGGTGATCGTTTGGGGACTGACCCGGCAGGTGATCCCGCTGACAAACATGGAGCGAGTGGTGCGCGGCCGGTCGCTCGCGCTGCCCCGTGTCCGCGGTCTGGCGCTGCCCGGCTGGGCCTGCCACGTCGGCCGGGCGCGTGTGTCCCGTCTCGGTGAGGCGCTGATCTACTCGACCCATCGCGCGCCGGCCGACCTCCTCTATCTGGTGACGCCAACGGGCGCCTACGGGATCAGCCCCGCCGACTCCAGGGGATTGATCCAGGCGCTGCAAACCGGCATGGCGGGGGCGACGACGAGTGTCCGTCAGGAGCTACGTCGCGATCCACTGGCCGCGTTGCCGGTGTGGACCGACCGGATCGCCCTGGGCGCGGCGACAGTATCGGCGTTCCTGGCGCTGGCGGTGGTTGGCATCGTGTTCGCCCGCTACACGGGGACGCCCGCCCGCACGGTGATCCCCTTCCCCGACGGTGACCATATCGCCGGTAAGCGCGCGCTCTTGGGCATTCCACTGACGGCGGTCGCGATCCTGCTTATGGACGTGCTCGGCGCCTTCGCCCTCCACCATCTCGTCCGACCGATCGCCTACCTGCTGCTGCTCGGCGGCCTGTTCGCGCAACTCCTGCTGGTCGTCGCCGCGCTGACGGCGAGCTGAGGCGAGCGGGGCGGCGACCAGCTATGAATCAATCGCTGATCGCGGTTGATGCAAGTGTCACCGTAAAGTGGGTGCTCGACGAGCAATTCACCGAGCAGGCTCAGGCGCTCTTGGCCGGCGCCGTCCGTGACGCCCGCCAGGTGGTAGGACCGCCCCACGCGACGGCCGAAGTCTGCAACATCATTTACCGTCGTCGTCTACGCACTGACCCGGCGTTCCGCATCACAGATGAGGAGGCCGACCAGGCGCTTGTCCGTTTCTTGCGACTGCCCCTGACCCTGCTGAGCGTGGACGATCTGTACCATCAGTCCTTTCAGTCTCCCCCACGCGGGACCGTGACGCCCACGCAACGGTTCACGCCGCCTTCACGAGCTTGCGAAATGTCTCAACAGCCTCGCCGGGGTCGCGTATCGCTTGCTCATACATGATGGCGAACGACCGGCTGTCTTTCATGGCCGTTCGGAGGCCCAACACACCGAATCCGACAATCTTTAAGGTGTCGGGTTCGTAGCGGACATACAGCCAATCGCCGATCGGTATGGTGGCGGCCTCTACCGACGAGCCGATAGTCAGGAGCAGGTCATCAATGGCGTGGTCGTACCACACATTGAAGCCGGTCTCTACAACCCGCTGGGAGAGATCATTATGCGCCGCCATGACATCGGCAAGATGTGTCTCGGAGTCATGCTGCATCGCCTCATTTATGCCCAGTCCTGTGGTCGCCATCGCACGATCCCTCGTAACACCGCGGGCCGCTCAAGCCAGCACGTCTTGATCGTTCCAATACCGCTCCGGTCCTCATAATACTCGACGATGACAGGGACGGCGTGACTATGCTGGTGGCGACCGCGAGGTCATGGCAGTCCTCTGACGCGGTTGCCGGTACACTGGATCCATGAACTATGACGTGATTGTCGCGGGCGGCGGGCCGGCCGGGAGCACGGCGGCGCGGGAGATGGCGGCGGCGGGCGCACGAGTGTTGTTACTGGACAAGGCGGCGTTTCCGCGCGACAAACCGTGCGGCGGCGGCGTGAACCTGCGCGCGGCCCGGTTGCTTCCCTTTGACCTGGCCCCAGTAGTAGAGCGCACCATCACCAAGGTGCACTTCAGCCAGCCGCACGGCGCGCGGTTCGTCCGCGCGTACCCCGGCACGCTCACCTATATGACGCAACGCTCCCGCCTCGACCACTACCTCGTCGAGCGGGCAGTGGCGGCGGGGGTGGCACTGCACGAACGTGAGCCGGTCCGCACGGTCGAGTTGAACGGCACCGTCACCGTGCGCACACCGAGCGGGGTATACACCGCCGGTGTGCTGATCGGCGCGGACGGCGCCAACGGCCTCACGGCGAAGGCGGCGGGCCTTGACGGCCCGCGCGACCAGGCCGTCGCGCTGGAGGGCAACATCTACCTGCCGGAGCGCGCCCTCGCCGCCTGGCACGACATGGTCGGCCTGCACCTGGGCGGCATTCCCGGAGGCTACGGTTGGCTGTTCCCCAAAGGCGACCACGTCAACGTCGGCGCGGGTGGGTGGAAGTACCTCGCCGGCAGTCTGCGCGGCCATCTCGACCGGGTAACACGTCAGTACGGACTGCAACCGGCCGACCTGCGGGAGTTGCGCGGCCACCACCTGCCGGTGCGGCGGCGGGGAGCGCCGATTGCCCGCGGCCGGGTGATGCTGGTGGGTGACGCCGCCGGTCTGGTCGATCCGCTCTCGGGCGAGGGCATTTATGCCGCGGTGGTCAGCGGCCGGCTGGCGGCCTCACACGCGCTGGCGGCGATCGACGGCGGCGTCACTGATCTGGGCGGCTATGGGCGTGAGGTCGACGAGGTGCTCGGTCCCGAGCTGCGCGATTCGAGCCGGTTACAGGACGTGTTCAACCTGATGCCGCGCGCCTACGTCGAGATTCTGTGGCGCAACGACCACCTGTGGCATTGGCTGTGCCGGATTATGCGCGGCGACGAGACGTACACGACGCTCAAGCGGCGCGCCGGTCCCTTCAGCCCCCTGATCGACGGCGCCTCGTGGGCCACCCGCCACAGCCGGCTGCTTGCCCGCCGCGCGGGGCTGCCCGGCGCGGCGGGCTCTTGAACCGTCCAAACGGCATTACCCGCCACAGGCGTGCAGCAGTGGGTGGAGATTGCTGCCGGCGGCGAGTGCGGCCAGACCGACCGTGATCGACACCCCGGTGACCGCCAAGCCGCCGAGGTACGCCCACGGGAGTGGCGGATAGAGCCGCGCCGCCGGCTGCCACAGACTGTCGATTCGTGCGTCGGTTGGTGTCAGCCTCGAAACGGCGAGCGACGGGTCCGGCCTCGGTTCCGTGTACGCCGGGTGCTCCACGACCTTCAATAGCGCGCGGGCAAGTGGCGTCGCCGATCCGGTACAACGGACGGCGTGGGCGTCGGCGGCCACTTCCATCTCGGCGCGCACATCGGCGAGCAGCCGGAACAGCGCCGGCCAGACGTGCAGCGCGTGGACCGTGCCCGCCAGCACGATGATTCGCAGCGGTTCTCGCCGTCGTCGGTGGAACTCCTCGTGCAACAGCACCGCCGCCAGCTCGGGGCCGTTGAGCAGTTGGCACAGACCGACGCTCACGGATACTCGCGGCCGGATGATGCCATGGCAGAACGCGAGCGGCGCCATCGTGTCGAGAACATCGACCCGCCCCGCCAGTCCGCACTGGTCGATGGTCGCGCGCACCGACTCCGATGGGACGGCCCGCGGGAGTGCGAGCAATGGCCGGAGATCTGCATCGGTGCGGATCACCAGGCTCCGGCACGATGCCGCGAACCGCACGGTGACGGCGAGGGCCGTGGCGGCGACCACCAGCGCCACGGCGGTGACTGGTCTGAGGTAGTGCGCGCGAAACGGATGGCGGCACACATTGAGGAGGACGTGAAGCGCCTCACCGGCCGCATCCACGATCACGGGAAGAGCGATGGCGAACGCCAGCGCGCCGTGGACCGCGACCACGACCGCGACAAGGGAGAGAAACCGCTGGCGCGTGAGCATCATCCCGGTGGCTCCTGACCGGCGAGATCGCGCAGGCGGCGCAGGCGCTCGGGGTCCACCTGGTCGAGCGCCGCGGCGAACTGGGCGAGCGCGAGATCGCCGAAGCGATCGACCAGATCGCGCGCCAGCCGGCGGGTGACCTGGGCGGCATATTCCGACTCGGCAAGCGTGGCGACGTACCGATGCCCGCCCGCTGCCGCCGTCCGCGCCAGCAGCCCCTTGACGGCGAGCCGCCCCATCACGGTCATCACCGTCGTGTAGGCAACCGGGTGAACGGGTGCGATCTGCTCCAGCACCTGCCGCACCGTGACCTCGCCGGAACGCCACACGACCGCCAGGACGCGCGCTTCCAGCGGACCAAGCGGCCAGGCGGGTTCACTGGCCCCAAGCTCGGTCTGGTCTGACATTGCCTGCCTCACATTGCCGAAATGCTTCTCGCATCACCCAGGGTAGCAAGCCCGGAACCGATCGTGGTGATCGCTATCACGTATTGACCGAGCGACGCATCCCATGCGATTCCCCGCGACCAGCACCGGCGAAACGCGATGACCGGGCGCCCCCGACGATTTTGCACCAGACGCGCGGCGCCATCACCCCGATCGCCACGGCGACCCGACGCACGATGCGCCGGCAAAGCGCCGTGGATTACCCATCTTGACCAGCACGATTGAGATACTACATGCTGTAGTATAACTAGCAGAGGTCGCGCCGCGACAGGCATGCAGCCCGCGCTCACCGTGGCGCGCTGTCGGGTATCACCCCACACGGTCGTCGCCAATCACCCGGCAGACGCGAATACTACACGCGTTAGTATGAGATCAGTGGAAGGTTCCGGCGTCGCCGCCGCTGATGATGGAACCCGGGACCGATGGAAAGGACGAATGTCATGAGGGTAACAAGAGGTTGGTTGGTCGCGGCCCCCGCGCTGGCGCTTGCATTTTCACTGATGGCCGTCTCCGCCGTGGGGCGCGTGCAGACAGCTTCATCCCAGATGGGACCGATGCAGGGAGAGGGGTTGGAGGGACTGTCGGGTGACGCCTTCGACCGCGCCTGGCTACAGCAGATGATCATGCATCATGCGATGGCGGTGATGATGGCGACGCCGGTCACAGAGGGTGCGCTACATGAGGAGCTTGCCGGTCTGGCAAGGACAATGGTCGCTGACCAAACCCGCGAGATTGCCGTGATGCGCGGCTGGCTGAAGGATTGGTACGGCGTCGACATGCCTGATCCGGTTGCCATGATGACCGCCATGCGCGGCGGTCAGATGCCGGCGGGGATGATGCCTGCTCACGGACGGAACGGTTCGCACCATGGGATGATGGGCGGTCAGCAAATGCCGATGCACGGCATGATGGGCGGCATGGGCATGGGCATGGGTATGATGGGCGACGTGGACACGTTGTCGCCGCCTCGTCTCGAAGTGATGTTCATGGTCGAGATGATTCCGCATCACCAGGACGCGGTTGATATGTCGCGGCTCGCCCCGGATCGGGCGGCGCACCAGGAGTTGAAGGAACTCGCCGCCGGTATCATCACCGGTCAGTCGGCCGAGATCGATCAGATGAATGCCTGGCTGGCGGCGTGGTACAACCTGTAAGCGCTGACCGGCGTGCGGCACATACTGCCGGGACGCCGCGCACACCGGGGAGCAATCACCCAGACAGGGACTGCCCCCTGACGTGCGCGGCGTCGCTGACTGTCCCGTAATGGCAGACATTGATTCATGGCCCGATGTCGGGCGGCATCGCGGGCGCCACATCTGCCCATGGCGGCGGGCGATCCCGGCGATGACCGGCGCCGCGCCACGACACGATCGGGCAAGAATTGGAGCAAAGGTAGTCGCGCCGGCGTCGAGCGGGCGACGCCGGCGCCGTGCACGTTCCTCGCCACTACTCAGGAAGTCAGCTATGCCGGCTGCAACCACACCACCATCTCATGTCAGACACGGCGCATCCACCGCGCGGGTATTTCGCGCGGATTTCGCCTGCATCGCCTGTGCCGAGGCGGCGGAGCGTGCCCTCCGCGCCCACCCCCATGTTACCGATGCGCGGGTTGACTACCCGGCAAAGTCGGTGCATGTGGCGTACCACGACGGCATGGTCAGCGCCGGCGAGATTCAGTCGGTGATCTCGGGCAGCGCCGCCGGCTGCCGCTGCGCCCCCGCGGATGAACCGGGAGATGCTGTCGGCGGTGGACTGGCGGCGCTTGCCCATCACGCGGACATGGCCGCCGTCACCATGGGCACATCGGCCGACCGGATGCAGTACGAGTTCCCCTCGACCGCCGCCGGACATGCGCATCACGCTGAGCACACCTCGCGCGCCACACCTGCCCCGTCGCTCCACGCGGATCATCGCGTCGATGCCGGGCCTGCCTCGACGTCCATCCCGGCCCCGGACCATGCGACGCACGGACGTACGGCGTCACCTCCCACGACGGCGCCCACCGGGCGCGCCGCCCCGTCGGCGCCCGCGCCGGCCACCGGTCACGCCGGTCACGAGACTCCATCGCCGGCGGACGCCGCCCATGCCGCGCATGGAGGTGCGCGGCCGCCCGCCCCGCACGGCGACGGCTCCGCCGCGGCGGACGCGCACGCCACCCAAGGCGCCATGGGCCACGACATGTCCGACCCACGCATGGCGAAGGCGATGGAAGCCGACATGCGCCGTCGATTCTTCGTGGCGTTGCTGCTGACCGTGCCGGCGGTGCTGTTCTCACCACTGGCGATGAACACCTTCGGCATCGAGTTGGTGGGGATGCAGACCGCCAACCGGTTGATGTTGCTGTTCGCCACGCCGGTCGTATGGTGGGCGGGCTGGCCGTTTATCGGTGGCGCCGTGACCTCGCTGCGGTACCGCGCCCTCAATATGAGTGTGCTGATCGCCACCGGCGTGCTCGCGGCATGGGGATTCAGCCTGCTGATCACGCTGATCGAGCCGGACGGCGAAACCTTCTACGAGGCGGCGGCGATGCTCGTCACCTTCGTGCTGTTCGGCCACTGGATGGAGATGAAGAGCCGCCGGGGCACCACCGATGCCCTCCGCGCGCTGCTCGATCTGGTACCGCCGACTGCCGCGGTCATCCGCGACGGGATCGAGGTCGAGTTGCCCACCGACGCGATCGTCGCCGGCGACCGGGTGCGATTGCGTCCCGGCGATAAAGTCCCGGTGGACGGCGTGGTCATTGAGGGCACGACCAGCATCGATGAATCGTTGGTCACCGGCGAATCTCTGCCGGTAGACAAGGGGACGGGCAACCCGGTGACCGGTGGCTCGATTAACCGCGGCGGCTCGATCATCATGGAGGCGACCAAGGTGGGCGCCGACACCGCCTTGGCACGGATCGTGGCTTTGGTGCAGCAGGCGCAGAGTTCGAAGGCTCCGGGGCAGCGACTGGCCGACCGCGCGGCGGCGTACCTCGTGATCATTGCTGTTGGCTCGGGGATCGTCACCTTCCTCGCCTGGTACCTGTTCGGTGACGAGACAGCACTGGTGGCGCTCACCTTCGCCATCTCGGCAGTCGTGATCGCCTGCCCGGACGCGCTCGGCCTGGCGA
Organism: Dehalococcoidia bacterium; assembly: GCA_038325665.1. Lineage (GTDB taxonomy): Bacteria > Chloroflexota > Dehalococcoidia > CAUJGQ01 > CAUJGQ01 > CAUJGQ01. The sequence continues at coordinate 13,540 of JBBQJF010000049.1, forward strand.
CGCCGACCGCCGTGGCCGTGGGCACCGGCCTCGGCGCGAAGCACAACATCTTGATCAAGGACGCGGCCACACTCGAGGGCTTCTCCCGCACCACCGCCGTCGTGCTCGATAAGACCGGCACCCTGACGGAAGGCAAACCGCGGCTCACCGATGTGGTGGTGGCGCCGGCAGCCGGTCAACCGGCCATCGCGGATGAAGATGAGTTGCTGCGGCTGGTGGCCGCGGCCGAGGGAGGGTCGGAGCATCCCGTCGCACGCGCGATCGTCGAGGGCGCCGCCGAGCGCGGGCTGACGCTTGCCGCGGCGACTGACTTCACGGCCATCGCGGGCAAGGGCATCCGTGCACGGGTGGACGGGCACGATCTGCTCGCCGGTAACGCGGCACTGCTCGCCGAGCACGGGATCGACGCCGGTGCGCTTCGCCCGCTGGTCGATGACCTCGCGACCGGGGGCAAGACGCCGATGTATGTGGCCATCGACAGCCGAGCGGCGGGGGTGGTTGCCGTGGCCGACACGGTCAAGCCGGGCGCCCGCCGCCTGATCCCGCTGCTCAAGAATGCCGGCATCGAGGCGGTGATGATGACCGGCGACAACCGCCGTACCGCCGAGGCGGTGGCGCGGGAACTGGGCATCGACCGTGTATTCGCCGAGGTGCTACCCGAGCAGAAGTCGGACTACGTGCGTCGGCTGCAAGTCGAGGGCCGGCGGGTCGCCATGGTCGGCGACGGCGTGAACGACGCGCCCGCCCTCGCCCAGGCCGACACAGGCATCGCCATCGGCGCCGGCACCGATGTGGCGATCGAGACGGCAAAAGTGGTGCTGATGCGAAGCGACCCGCTCGACATCATTCGCGCGATCCGCCTGTCCAAGGCGACGGTCAGGAAGATGAAGCAGAACCTGTTCTGGGCGAGCATTTACAACGTGCTGGCGATCCCGGTGGCGGCGGGCGTGCTCTTCCCGCGCTTCGGCATCATGCTGCGGCCGGAGTGGTCGGCGCTGCTGATGAGTCTCAGCTCGATCATCGTCGCCACCAACGCCGTCTTGCTCAAGCGGGTGGACGCCGAGTTGCGGCGGGTGTGAGAAGGGGAGACGGCCTTACCCTAAGCCGCTCGCCGGCAACGCGAGATAGTCACGGCGATTACCCCACAGAAGTGTCGCCAATGCCCGACAGTATGCTACTACAACGTATAGTACGGTCGTGTCGCGCGAGAGGGTAGCGCCGGCCCCAGCAGACGAACAGTCGCTCCCCCGTCCCTTACAGGGACGGGGGCCGGGGTTAGGTAGTTCCAAGGGAGCGGACGGCGATGTGGCACATGGGAGATGGTTGGGGCTGGTGGATGATGATGGGTTGGGTGTGGATGGTGGCCTTCTGGGGGCTGATCATGTTCGGCGTGTACAGCCTCATGACCCGATCGCGGGGGGATACGCGACCGCCGGAGCACGCAGAACCCACCGCACTGGAGATCCTCGACCGGCGGTACGCTCGCGGTGAGCTAAGCACCGCGGAGTACGAGTCGATGGGGGAGCGATTGACCAGTGGGCAGGCGATCCCACGGGCGTGAACCGTGCAGTGGCCCGACGGCGAACCGGCCACTTGGCGCGGCCCCTGGGGACACTTCCGAAGACCCTCGGGTCCGCGGGGGTGGTCGCGCGCATGATGTGGACCTGCCGCTCAAGGCCGCCGCGACCCGCTCGTACCCGGCAGGGCGGCAAGGACGCGCGCGATCGCGTTTCGCACCTTCGCGACCACACTTCCAAGGACCAGCAGGGCAGCGGTTGCATCGCCCAGGGCCGCGTAGCGCACCCAAGATGTCGCCTGCTTCATCTCTGCGCCGCCGGTCGAGAATGCGGCGGCGGCATCGAGGAACATGAGCGCCTGCACAAGCGCACCGGCCGCCAGAACCACCACCAGCCGTCGCATCACCGTGCGGCGCGTCGCGCGGAAGACCACGGCCAGCATGAGCAGGCTCGCGAATACTAGATTGGCAATCGTGGAGATCCAGAGGGCGGGAAGGGTGCCGCCGCTTCCGGTCGTCCTCGGCACCCAGATGTCCCGCGCGGAAGGGGTCACGCCCAGGATGACGATCACTGCCACGACGGCGGCGGTGGCTCCTGCCGCGACCAATACAAGGCGGTGAATCTCGCGGACGGGCGCGCCGAGCGTGACGCTCGGCTGGCGCATGATGGCCGTCTTCATCGCACTATTCTCCTTTTCGCTCGACGTTAAACCGTCCACGGATACGTCTCGGGCGGCTCGCCATCCGGCCGCGCGAGGACGTGGAGGGGGTGCAGGGGCCGCGTTTGGTCAAGATAGAGGAAGGCGTCGTAGCGATGGGGCAGGACCGTCGGCACGTAATTGCCGGCCCGCTCTGACTCCGGATGGTAGACCACGCCGATCGCCCGGTGCCCCCGCGCCTCCCCGAACGCCGCATCGCGGCCGTCCAGCAGCAGCAGCTTGTTCTCCGGGCCGGCGCGGTGGAGCAGATCCTCCCAACTTCCGGTGCGCGCCCGCGGCATGGGCATCCGCTCCATCGGTGCGCCCCATGCGCGGCCGGCGATTACGCTGCCCGCATAGGAACCGTACCCGACCAGGACCACTCCCTCACCGGAGTGGCGCTCCCGCACGAGCTGGCCGACGTTGACCATGCCGGCGGAGGCCATGTCCGTGGCGCGGGCGTCGCCGATGTGGGTGTTGTGCTCCCAGACGATCGCCTTCGCGTCTGGACCGTACTGGCGCATGAGCCGGTCCAGCGTCTCCGCCATGTGCCGGTCGCGGATGTTCCAGGAGGGCGCCCCACCGCGCAGCATCGTGCGGTAGTAGCGCTCCGCGTCGCGGCAAACGAGCGCGTTCTGTTCCGCGTTGAAGTAGCCCTCACGGCTGTCCTCGCGGTACGCCGGCGCATTGCGGCGCAACTCGGTGAGCAACTCCACCACCTCCGCCTCGCACGATGCCGGCACCAGTGCGGTCGCATACGCATAGTCCTGGAGGTTCTCGGCGTACGGCTCGAAGCAGCGGTAGGCGTCGCGTGCCAGCACGGCGGCGTCGGGGTCGATCCGTTCGAGGTAATCTAGGACGGCGTCCAGCGACTCCCAGAGACTGTAGACGTCGAGGCCGTAGAAGCCGACCTGCTCGTCGGTCGCCCGGGCAGCGTTGTGGCTGCGCAGCCACTCCGCGAGCGCGACGACCTCCCAATTCGCCCACATCCAGGTTGGCCAGCGCTCGAAGGCGTGCAGCACGTCTCGGGCGCTCGCACCGGCCTCCGCACCGCCGTGGATATAGCGGTTGACTCGGTAGCAGTCCGGCCAGTCGCCCTCGACGGCGATGAAGGAGAAGCCCTTCTCGAGAATGAGCCGCTTCGTGAGCGCGGCGCGGGAGACATAGTACTCAGAGGTTCCGTGCGACGCTTCGCCGAGCAGGACGAAGCGTGCGTCCCCGATGCGCTCCAGGAGCGGGTCGAAGTCGGCCGCATCCTCCAGGGGCATCGCGATGCGGCCGAGATCCTGGACGATCTCGTCTTCAAGCGCGCGGTGGTCGGTGAGGTGGATGATCGTCTTCGGCATGGCAGGACTCCTCCGCCGTTTAGTCAGTAGCGGCTACCTCGCGGATGAGATACGTCCGGAACCAGTCCGCGGCGAGCCGTGCGACTTCCTCAAGCGTCCCCGGCTCCTCAAAGAGATGCGTCGCACCGGGAACGATCGCGAGCCGCGTCTCGGTGCGCATCCGACGCTGCGCGGCCTCGTTCAGGCCAATTACGGGTGTGTCGCGACTGCCGACAATGAGCAACGCCGGCGCGCGCACCTCAGGAAGCGCACCGGCGGCGAGGTCGGGCCGTCCGCCCCGCGAGACGACCGCCTTGACGACATCCGGCCGCGCCGCGGCGGCGAGCAGCGCGGCGCCCGCACCGGTACTCGCGCCGAAGTAGCCCACGGGCAGATCCCGTGTCTCCGGTCGCTCCGTCAGCCAGTCGGTCGCCGCCACGAGCCGGCGGGCGAGCAGGTCGATATCGAACCGTAACTGGGCGGTCCTGGCATCGACCGTCTCCTCCTGTTGGGTGAGCAGGTCCATCAGCAGCGTGGTGAATCCTGCCTCCTGGAGCGTGCGCGCTACCGCCCGGTTGCGTGGACTGAAGCGACCGCTGCCGCTGCCGTGGGCGAAGAGCACCACCCCGCGTGCACCGGCCGGGATGGTCAACGTCCCATCCAGGAACACACTGTCCGCGGGGATACGAACCGACGATTCAACCAGTGCGTGTCGTGTAGAGTTCATTGCGGGCTCCTGGGTGTGTCGTCCGGCGTTGCCGGAGCCGCGAGGTCGTTCACGCGGGCGTCGCTCAGCAGCGCCAGCACTTCCTCATCAGTGGTCTGCTCGAAGGAGCGGTACCACAGCCCGACGGCGAGGAACTGGTCCGGGCGGGCGACGCAGACAACATCGTCCACTTCGGCGCGCAGTTCGGTCGCCGTTTCCGGCGCACAAACCGGCGCGGCCAGGACGATGCGGTCGGGGTGGAGTGTGCGCACGGCCCGGATCGCCGCCAGCGCCGTCATGCCGGTGGCGAGGCCGTCATCAACCAGGATCACGGTGTGGCCCTGCACATCCGGCAGCGGCCGGTCGCCGCGATAGAGACGCACCCGGCGCTCGAGTTCGGCCGTCTCGTCCGCGACCACGGCCTCGATCTCGGCGCGGGGGATGCCGAGCGCCCGCACCGCCGCCACATTGAGGACGATGGCGCCACCCGGGGCGATTGCACCGATTCCGTACTCCCGATGGCCGGGTGCGCCCAGCTTGCGCACCGGCAGCACGTCCATCGGCGCAGTCAGCGCGCGGGCGACCTCATAGCCCACCGGCACCCCTCCACGGGGCAGGGCAATCACGAACGGACGGTTGTCGCGATAGCCGGTCAGCAGGCCGGCGAGTTGCCGTCCCGCGTCTCGTCGGTCCTCGAACGGCGGGGTCGGAACCATGCCACGATACGATCGCGGGCCGCCCATCGGCGCAGTTGTATCGATTAACATCGCAGGCCATCCCCTCTACCTTCACGATGATCACCTGGTGCATTTCCCCAGAATCATCCTCCGGGGTGCTTCCGAGGCCGTCTATCAGGTAAACCGCGCACCATTGAGGGGCACTGCCCGACAGATGCGGGCACGGAACCGCGAGAGACTCGCGGAAGGGCGCGGACGTCGTGCATGACGCCCTATGTATCAACATCGGCCCCCCTTAGGTGCATGGCTCGCACCGGGTATGGCGCGGGCCGCATGTGTGCTGATGTTTACCATCTCGACATTCTGGATTGGTCCGGCGATTCGCGGCGAGACAGCGGCCGTCGTGTCCGACCATAACTATGCCGCGCCAGCCCTACCACGCTTAGAGACCGAACAGCAGAGGTGCTCCATGAGCACCGTGCCGCGGGGCGGTGCATCCCCCGTGGCGCCTCTCATCGGCCGCTGCCATCGCTTTCGCGCACGCCATTGCGATGATAGCTGTCAGGGTCACGCGCATACTGATCACGGCACCCATCGGAGCAGAAGAAGACGGGTTGATCTGCATGGGTCGCGACAACGGCACGCTCACGCTCGACCGTCATGCCACAGACCGGGTCGCGCTCGAGGGCTGCAAGATCGTGGAAGCGACCATCCTCCAGCCACAGCACGCGGTCGGCAAATTCCCGAATCCGAGCGTCGTGGCTGACGATCACGACAGCGCGGCGCTCATCATGCGCGATACCGTGCAGCAGACGCATCACCTCATGACCGCGCCGGGAGTCAAGGTTGGCGGTCGGCTCATCGGCCAAAATCAGTGGCGGGTCGTTCACCAGCGCCCGCGCCACCGAGACCCGTTGCTTTTCCCCACCAGAGAGCTGATCCGGTCGAAACCCGGCCCGTTTTGCCAGACCGAAGCGGTCGAGTAGCGCGAGCGAACGTGACCGGACCTCGCGTGCCGGCACGCCGCCGAGCTGGGCCGGCAGGCCGACATTCTCCCAGGCCGTCAGGTTGGTCAGCAGGTTGAACGACTGGAAGATGAAACCTATCACCTCACGCCGCACCCGTGCGAGCGCGTTGTCGTCGAGCGCCGTCAACTCGCGTCCGGCCACCGCGACGCTCCCCGAGGTGGGGTGCAGTAACCCGCCCGCGATCGTCAGCAGGGTCGTCTTGCCGGAACCGCTCGGCCCCATCAGCAGCACGACCTCCCCCGCGCGTACGCTCAGATCGACGCCATCGACGGCGACCACCGCCGTCTCACCCCGACCAAAGGTCTTGGAGATATCGCGAAGTTCCAGCACGACCTGTGGCTCGTTCATCACCGCCGCCACGCTCTGATCGGTCGGGTTCTGCTGTGCAGTGGCTGCCATGGGTCTGGTCCTTTCGGTGGTGATCCGCTCCCGCGGGACTCCCCTCACGCCCGGAAGACCATGGCTGGATCAAGCCGCACCAGCCGGCGCACCGGGATATACGAGGCGAGCAACGCCATCGCCAGCGCCGCCACGAAGATTACCGCGACATCGACAGGACGCAAGGCGGTGACGAATGACGGCGTCCAGCTTTCAATGACGGGTAAGACGGTGAGTGTCAGCGCGAGTCCGACAGCAAAGCCGAGCACCGCCGACCACAGCGCCTGTTCCAGCACGATCCGGTAAAGCTGGATGTTCGTGCCGCCCAGCGCCTTCAGCACACCGTATTCGCGGCTCTTCTCCACCGTCGCGGTGTAGATCGTGAGCCCGATCACGGTCACACCGACGAGGAATCCGATACTGACCAGCACCGCGATAATCGGGAGAAATGTCTCGTCGATCATTTGCCGTGCGGTCTCGCGAAACTCACCGCGCGGCGTTGCCGCGACGCCGGGAAACCGAGACTCGATCGCGGCGCGGACGGCGCCAGGGTCAGCGTTGGGCGCCTCGGTGACCAGGTAAAAGTTAGTGATCTGCTCCATGCTCAGCAGCGCAACGGCGTCCTCACGCCGGACAAAGGCGTACGTGTAGACGAACTGGTTACCTCCTTCGGCGATACCCGCGACCTCCAGGGTATGGCCGTGGATCAGCAACTGATCACCGATCCGCACATCTTCTGTCTTGCTGAATGAGCGATCGATGATGATCTGTCCCGGACCCGGCGCCGGCGCGCCGGCAGCGACCTTTACCGGCCCACCGATCCCCGATGCGGGGTCGTAGCCGATCACGAACAGGTGAGCCTCGTTGCCCCGCCGGTCGAACGCGATCTGGCGACCGATAAAGCGCTCCACATGTTGCACACCGGGAATCTCGCGCAGCTCGCCCTCCATCGTGACCGGCAACAACGACACCGAGTGGAACAAATCCTTCGAACCTTCTTGTCCGACCCAAAGCGTCACCGGCACCGAGTCAATGTAGGCCGTGATGCGCGTATTCCAGCCCTGGTACAGACTCCAAAGGATCAAGATCAATAGGACCGCGAAGGCGACACCACCAGCGGAAATCGCCAACCGCGGTCGCTCGGCGAAAAGGTTCCGGCGTGCGACCGAGATCATCAGTTCACCCTCCTCACCGATGAGATACGGGTATGGTGACCCTGACAGGGCCATGTCTCCGCACCGTCACTTTACGCGCCGCGGGGGCGCGGTCCTGTCCGGCGATCTCCTCGATCGATGTGGTGGATCGCCATACAGCGTGAGACCGGCAGCCAGAGATGACGGGTCGCGGCCTGAACGACAGGTTCAGCCTCCATTCCTGGCGTTGACCACGTCAGGCGCCCTCCATATACTCACGTTGCGAATATGGGGAATCGCGAGCATAAATGAGCAAGGTCAAATCCAGTCTGCCGCTCGCCGAGTACGCCATCCTTGGTCTGCTGCGCGAGCGACCGATGCACGGCTATGAGATCGCGCGCCGGTTTGCCGCCGACCTCGACCTGGGCCTGGTGTTGCCACTTGACATG
>JBBQJF010000050.1:0-21415 GCA_038325665.1 Dehalococcoidia bacterium
ATCCGCCTCAAAGACGACAAGCATTACCCCTATCTCAAGGTCGATCTCGCCGACCCGTGGCCGCGTGTCTACATCACCCGCCGGGTCGAAGACGACGGCGCGCGCTACTTCGGCCCATACGCCAGTTCCGGCTCGGTGCGCACCACGCTCGACCTGGTGAAGAAGCTGTTCCCGTGGCGCTCCTGCACCAAGACAATCACCGGTACCGACCCCCGCCCCTGTCTCGATTACTACATCAAGCGCTGCATCGCCCCCTGCACCTCGTATTGCACGAAAGAGGAGTACGACGACGTTATCCGTCAGGTGATCCTCTTCCTTGAAGGGCGCACCGACGAGGTGATCGACGATCTGACCGACAAGATGGCCGTGGCCGCCGAGTCGTTTGACTACGAGCGCGCGGCGATGCACCGTGACCAGATCGATGCGGTCAAGCGCATCACCGAGCGCCAGCAGATGGCGACGACCAAGCCGGCCGACATGGATGTGTTTGGCATGGCGCGGGCCGACGACGAGGCGTGCGTCCAGGTGTTCTTCGTGCGCGGCACCAAGGTGGTCGGGCGTGACCACTTCATGCTCCAGGGCGTGCGCGAGGAGTCGGACGCGCAGGTGCTGGCGAGCTTCCTCGAACAGTTCTACGGCTCGGCGGTGTATATCCCGCGCGACATCCTGTTGCCGGCCACCGCCGAGGAGATGTCGCTGATCATGCTGTGGCTCTCCGGCCGGCGCGGCAAGCAGGTCACGATCTCCGTGCCGCAAAAGGGCGAGCGTAAGAAGCTGGTGGACCTGGCGAACGTCAACGCCAAACAGTCACTCGACATGATGCGGGTGAAGTGGCTGGCCGACACCGGCAAGACCCGCGCTGCACTGGAGGAGTTGCAGGAGGAGTTGGGACTGCCGACTCTGCCCCGCCGGATCGAGTGCTACGACAACTCCAATATCCAGGGAACCAGCCCGGTGGCGAGCATGGTGGTGTTTATCGATGGTCACCAGCGACCGCAGGAATACCGTCGCTTCAAGATCAAGACTGTCGAGGGCGCGAACGATGTCGCCTCGATGGGCGAGGTGCTGCGCCGCCGCTTCAAGCGCGCCCGCGACCATGCCGGGGCCGCTGTCCCAGACGAGGGGGCGGCGGACACGGCAGAGTCAGTCGCGCTCCCAACGGCCGCCACCGCGCGGGCGACCGACGCCGATCGGTCATGGGCCGAGTTGCCCGATCTGGTGATCGTGGACGGCGGCCGGCCGCAGCTCAGCGCCGCCATCGACGCGATGCGCGACTCGGGCGCCGGTGATATCCCGGTGGTCGGGCTGGCGAAGGAGAACGAGGAACTCTTCATCAAGGACGAGTCGGAGCCGGTGGTGCTGCCACGTACATCGCAGGCGCTGTACCTTGTCCAGCGGGTGCGCGACGAGGCGCACCGCTTCGCCATCACCTTCCACCGCCAGGTGCGGGGCAAGACCGCGATTCACTCGCGCCTCGACGATGTGCCCGGCGTCGGCCCGGCTCGCAAGAAGGCGCTGCTGCGGAAGTTCGGCTCGGTCAAGGCAATCCGCGAGGCGAGCGTTGAGGAGATCGCCGCGACCGTGGGCATGACCCGCACCATCGCCGAGTCGCTCAAGCGGGCGCTGTAGGCAACGAGCAACGGGCAACGAGCAACGGGCCGCGCGGGTGCATGGTTTTCACCCCGCGGCCGCGAGGTGAAGCCGGACGAGCACCTCCTCCTCCGATTATCTCTAGTGGGAGGACCGGCGAGGAATGCCGCGCGATAGCACGTCCTGCACCTGCCCTGTTGAGGAGAGCTGAGGTCCGGCCATTACGGTGTGTGCATGGTCAGTAGCGCGGCAGTGCGATGCCGCGTCGTTCGCTGCATCGAGTGCTGGACGCCTACTCAGGCGTCCCTTCGAAGGAGAACATCACCATGCGATTCCTGAACAACCCGCGTATCCAGCGACCGTCACGGTCGGCGCGATCACCCGAGCGGATGCCCTGCCGACACGCAAACCTTTCGGCCATGCGGGAGAGCGTGGCCGACATGGGGGAGCGCGACAAGATTAATCGCTACCGCTGTCTCGATTGCCAGCAGATTCTCTCGGAGCAGGTCGGTCGGTCGCTTCAGCGTTATCAGTCCGCGCACGAGGTGGAGCGCGTGACGCGGACGTGGAGTGGCGGACGGGAGCGGGGTCATGGGGGCATTGCCCCGCCTCTGTCCAATGCGGCCCGGCATGTGCTGATGTGGCGTCAGTGCGTGGCGGGCCGCCGTTCGGCCCGGTCGGGTCGAAGAAAGCGGTAGCCGATGCCGCGCTCGCTGGCGATGTAGCGCGGAATAGCGGGGTTGTCGCCCAGCTTCTCGCGCAACCGCCGGATGTATTCCCAAAGATAGCTCATCTCGCCCTCGGCATCCGGCCACACGCGGTCAAGAATCAACTCGTTGGGCAGGATCCGGCCGGCATTGGCGTGCAATACATGCAACAGTCGTGCTTCTGTCGGACTCAATTTGCGCGTCTCACCACCCACATACACTACCTGTCCGGCAAAATCGATCGTAAGGTCGACATCGACCACTTCCGTGGACACGGGCGGACCGGTGGGCCAGGCGCGCTTAAGAATGCGGCCGATGCGCGCCGACAGTTCGGCGTAGCTAAATGGCTTTGTCACATAGTCGTCCGCGTACAGCTCGATAGCCTTGACCTTTGCCTCTTCGGTGTTCACCGCCGTGAGGATCACGATTGGCACGTCCAAACGGCGCTTGATCTGGCGGCTCGCCTCAAATCCATCCATCCCCGGCATCATAAGATCGACGATTGCCAGCGCCGGCACAGCGCCTTTCAGCGCCTCAAGCGCCTCGCGGCCTCCGGCCGCTTTCATCACTTGGTATCCGTCGGCCTGTAGATGGATACCGAGCGATGTCAGCACGTCTGGGTCGTCATCGACGACGAGCACTACCGGCGATGGTTGCATCCCCGTCCTCCCGTGCTGGTTTCTCCGCGTGCGCGGACGCGATTGCCATCGCCACGAAAAAGGCGCTTCCCTGCCCCGGCGCGCTCTCCACCCAGATGCGGCCGCCCATCGCTGTCGTGTAGCCGTGAGCGATATAGAGTCCCAGCCCTGCTCCGCCCACGCGCCGGTCCGCGCCGCGTTGCACCTGGTAAAAGCGATCGAATATGCGCTCTATCTCTTCTGTCGCGATGCCGTCCCCATGGTCATGCACGGCTATCACAACCTCATCCTCGGTTCGCTTCAGGATGATCGATACCGGCGCGCCCGGTGGTGAGAACTTTCGGGCGTTGCCTGTCAGGTTGGCGAGCACATCCTCCAGACGATCCGGATCAGCCTGTACCAACGGTAGATCCGGGGGCGCGATGACGGAAATCTGCTCGCTGCCGGCTGGATTCAATTGCGCGGCAACCAACCGCACGATCGCTGTCGCGTCCACGGGCGCGAGCGAGACGGCTACCTGGCCGCTGTCGATGCGCGAGACATCCAGCAGCGTCTGTACCAGTCGAGCGAGCCGCTCACTTCCGCGGTCAATGCCCTCCAGACACTCACGGCGTGTCGCCTCATCCGTAATGTCCGGGCGCATCAGCGCCTCGGCGTACGAGCGGATCGCCGTCACCGGCGTGCGCAGCTCGTGCGAGGCCGTCGCCACGAACTCGGACTGTAACTGAGTCAACTTGCGTAGTGCGCGTGCGTGCGCCGCCTCTTCCTCCAGCCGCCGTTCCAGCGCCGCCGCCATCCTATTCAGTGCATCCGCCAAGTCGCCCAGTTCGTCATCACGGCGAAGGGGGATGCGCTGGTGGAGGTATCCGGCGGCGAACGCGCGGGCTCCCTCGGAAAGCGCTCGGATCGGCGCCACTACCCGCCGCAGCACGACGAAGGCGAGTGCCGACGTGACCAATGCGACCAGCGCAAGCTGTTGACCGAGACGCGCCACCGCCCGCTGTTGCGCGGCGTTCACCTCGGCCTGAGGCACGCCTACCAACATCAGCCATGGCGCGCGAGCAAGCGGATGAGCGCCTGTGACCCGCTGAACACCATCGGCCATCGTCTCCGGAGCAGGGCCGTCGATGCGAAGTCGCCCCGACTCAAATGCTTGTTGACCGGCCAACGACTGCCCAACCCAGAACTCCGCCCGATCGTCTGCCGCGATCACCGCGCCGTCCGCCTGCGCTAGCAGGACAACCGATCCGTCCGGCAGGCTAGTGACGCCGATCACACTGCTCAGCCGCGCGATGTTAAGTGCGACCGCGACCACGCCGATCGGGTTCCCGTCTGGTGACGCGACCGGATACGCGAGCACGACCGCGGATCGCCCGGTGCCCGGCCAGGTCAGCACCTCGCTGATCGCCATGCGACCACTGACTAACGCCTGCCGGAAGTAGGGGCGCTCGGTAACCTGCACGTCATCGATCTCGGGCGCGGTGCTGGCACGCTGCATGCCATCCGTGGTAACGAGGAACACGTTTTCGTAGTTCGGGTTCTGGCCGCGCGCGGCCTGAAACAGCCCGGCGGCGCCGGAGGCGTCTAGCGCCTGCACCGACGGTGCGGCCGCGAGCGTTGCCAGAAAGCGCTCGGTCAGGCGAAGAAAGTCGTCCACCGCGGTGGCCTTCTCGCGCGCCTGGGTGCGTCCCTGGTCGGCGACGGCCGCGCGCAGGCGCGCAACATCCTGCACGCCGCGATATGCCTCCAATACGATGAACGGCGCGAGCGTCACGAGCACGAGCAGCACCAGCGCATGGCCGATGCCCCAACCCCGCACGCTTCGGTCACTAGGCTGCTGCGCCATCAAATTCGGTCGGCCTTGTGCGTCGGAATCGCCGCTGTCGCGCGCCGCCTGATTCACGACTGTTGAGGACTCTATTGAGGGACCACTTTTACTATATTCCTGTAGTTCATGCCGGCGCTATACGGGATCGTGAGCCGGCTCCCGCGCATCCCAGCGGGTTCACGGTCACATGTTTCCGGGCGGTTGCCGCCGGACTTCCTCCTGTGGTCACGCGCGGGCGCCTGGCAGGTGGGGCGCCCGCGCGTGGGAGATACAAAAATTATCGCCGGGTGTCGCGAACGACGCCCGAAGCCGAAGGAGCGCCCTGATGCGCCCGCACGCGTCCAGATGGTCGAGCGATGGTCAACGCTCATGCCGGCCGGCGGCTCGGTCGATAGTGATGGGCCATGACGATCAGAGAAACAGTCGCGGCGAGAAGTGCCGCCGGCATCGGACTAATCACACTGATGCATGGAGTGGCTCACCGGAGCATCGTCAGCCACTGCCCGTCGGGTCGCATCGCGAAATTCGGATGAACAGGCGCCCGCCATCGCAAACTCAGGTGCGAGCCGTCCGAACGGTCATGCGGCTTCTGGCCGAAGACGACCTCTCGCGCGGCGTCGCGCGCCATGCACGACGGTGGTGCGAGCGCTGCCGCACGGCACGCCCCGCGGCCGGGTTCATCAGCTATCCGGGTGCTTCGCTCTGCAATTCCTGTGCGCTCGCCTACGAACTCACCCGTCTGCGTTGTACCACCCTTGCTCCCGCCAGCCTGGTAATGAGTCTGACAGTGCTTCGCGGCCGGCCCAGTGACAGGCGGTTCCGCTCAGCGCGGCTCTCCCACGAACAGTCGGCGCAATCTGACCAGCCCGACGACGGGCGAACCGGCTGTCTCCGGATGTAGAGCCGTTCGGGGTGGCATTGGTGCTGTTTGGTGATGACAACTCACGGTGCGGAGATGGTCAGAGGCCGTGATCGCCGCCCGCGCCGGCCGTTTCCCGCGTGGGATGGTGCCGGCAGCTCAGCCGCGAATCAGCGGGCCGCCCTTGTCCAGCACCTCGCCGGACACGCTGACAACCGTGGGCCGCTCCTCGCAATAGCCACCGAACTCGCATTTCCCGAAGTTAAAGGCGTTGTTGGTCTTATCGAACTCGATGGTCCACGAGCCGATCAAGGGGTTGCCCGGACCGTCCTCGAGTTGCCGCGTGATGATCGCGATCAGCGCGGCGAGTTGTTCCTTACCCATGGAGCGCTCCTCATCCGGCGGCGGGCCGTATGGCGCCGCCAGCGGTTTTTCTTGTGTAAGCGTTCAGTCATCAGCGCCCCGCGGCCGGCCGGTTCCCAAGGGGCGGTGCGGAGCCGCGGACGGTCCACCGCACGCCGCCGAGAGTTGAACGCTTACCCAAGTATAGCGGCGTATGCGGTGAATGTCAGTTGGCCCGGCGAGTCTCGATCGCACTCGCCCGAGGCCGGCGCGTGCGGTGGGAATGGCACCGCGCGCCGTGATCCGGTATACTCTCTCCGAACAAACGTCCTAGACAGAAGATCATGACTGCTGACCGCATCATCTCACCCGCATCCCAGCCAAGCGACGCCGATGAGCCGGCGCTGCGGCCGAAGCGGCTGGCCGAGTATATCGGCCAGGACAAGGTGAAAGATAACCTCCGCATCGCTATCCAGGCGGCGATGGCGCGAGGCGAAGCGCTCGATCATGTGCTGCTGCACGGCCCGCCCGGCATCGGCAAGACGACGCTCGGCGCCATCATCGCCAATGAGCTGGGCGTGAGCATCAAGATGACCACCGGCCCCGCCATCGAGCGACCCGGCGACATTGCCGCGCAGCTCTCCAGCCTGGACAAGGGTGATGTGCTGTTCATCGACGAGATTCACCGCCTGCCCCGGATCGCCGAGGAGGTGCTGTACGCGGCGATGGAGGACTTCGCGCTCGACATCATGATCGGCGGCAAAGGGCCGGCGGCGCGCAGCATGCGCATCCACCTGCCCCGCTTCACCTTGATCGGGGCCACGACCCGCTTCGCCCTGTTGACCGCACCCCTCCGCGCCCGCTTCGGCATCCAGGACCGGCTTGATTTTTATGATGAAGCCGCCCTGCGCACGATCGTCACCCGCAACGCCGGTCTGCTGGGCGCGCCAATCGACGCCGATGGCGCGGCCGAGATCGCGCGCCGCTCGCGCGGCACGCCGCGCGTCGCCAACCGGCTGCTGCGCCGCGTGCGTGACTACGCTCAGGTGATGGGAGACGGCGTGATCACGCGGTCAGCGGCGTGTGACGCCCTGGCGCGTTTAGCGGTAGACCATCTCGGCCTCGACGAGATGGATCGCACCATCTTGCGGACGATCATTGAGAAATACGAGGGCGGGCCGGTGGGATTGGCCACGGTTTCGGCCGCGGTCTCCGAGGAAACCGACACTGTCGAAGATGTCTACGAGCCGTACTTGATCCAGCTTGGTTTCCTCAACCGCACACCCCGCGGCCGGATCGCGACTCGTCGCGCATACGAGCACCTCGAATTGCCCTATCCCGAACGCGTGGACAAATCCGCGACGGCACAAATGGGGCTATGGGCCGATCCCGCTCCCGATCCGTCCGGCTGATCGTTCCGGCTCACGGATTCTGACCCGTAACCGTACCGACAAATCGCGCGGCACGTCTTCGTAGATAATGCCTATGCCGAGGGGTGCGCGACGAGCCGCTCCGTGAGTTCCAACACCACGTCGATATCGAACGGTTTCAGTATCGCCATGGCAGCGCCCGCTGCCCGCGCCCGACGCACCGCGCGCTGATCGGCGGTCAGAAGCACGACCGGCGGCGGGTCGTGGTGTTTCTGCAGCCGCTCGAGTACTTCCCAACCGGAGAGCCGCGGCAGCGTGACATCAAGGAAGATGAGGTCGGGTCGAATTTCCGCGTAGCGATCAAGAGCCTCGAGTCCGTCAATTGCCGCACGAACCTTGTACCCGGCGCTAACCAACAATGCGTCAAGCAGGCGACGAATGGAGGGATCATCCTCGACGACGAGAACGCTGTGTGAGTGTTCGATGGCAGCTTCCTCACGCGGGGGGTGGGAGGGGAAATGCGCCTCTCGCGAGACGGGCGGCCGAATTCTCGCGCATCCGCGAGACACGATAGCAGCCCCGGTCCACGACCCGAGAATGGTTACTCGGACGGTATGCACGATTTCCGGCAGATGCAACGCTTCTGCAAGATCATGAGCCGCCTATGAAGGGGTTGTAGCAGACGTTACGGAAGTCGTCAAACAGCGGGCTGCATATGTATGTCCGCGGATGACGACCGTCGGATCGCCGTCGCGTCGCGCAGCGCCCGCGCTCGGCAGCAAAAAGGGGCGGGAGTACATCCCGCCCCGAAACCCGTATGGAGACCACGCCTAGTGCTTGATCTTATCCTTGACCGCGTCGGCGGCGTCGCCGACCGCCTCCTTCATTTTACCCAATGCGCCCTGCGCCTTGCCCTCGGCCCGCTCCGACTCGCCACGCGCTTCGAGGTCACGGTCGCCGGTCACCTCGCCGGCCTTGTCCTTGGCCCAGCCCGTGCCTTCCTTGACTTTGCCTTCTGCCTTGTCGCGATCCATTGTCGATTCTCCTTTGGTACCGCGGCCATCCCGGATGGCCCCTCATCACGACTATAGAATCGCACGCGTTTTAGCCGTCCCACATAGCACGGGCGGTCTACTTACACCGGCGACTTCCTACGCCCATCCGTGGTTCGAGTACCATCCCTGATTGTTGAGCCGTGGCTCGGGCGATGGGAGCGACCTCCCCGCTACCCCGCGTCCGCGACGGAGGCAAGTCCCACCTACCCCTGCCTCGCGTGGCTGTTCCGGCATGGCGGGCGGGAAGGTGGCCGCGCGGTCAGGTGCTTACAGCATTCGGGTCGCTGGTCGCGCCGGGACACGGCTGCCACGCGCGGGGCGCGGGCGAGGCGCTCGCGGCGACGGCGGAGGCGGCGACGGCGGCGCGATAATCGTCCCCGGTGGTCCGATCTGCACATCGAACAGCGACCCGCGATGAAGGGTGCAGGCCGGTAGTCGTTCGAGCAGAGCCGCGAGCGCGTCGTCGCCCGCGGGCACGGGTATGTCCGCGCCGCATGCACGCACGTCCGCGACCGTGAGGCGCGCATCGGTTCCCCGTGCCGCCCACTCTCGTTCCAGCGCGGCACAGAGTGCGCGTCGCAGCTCTGGTCCGGCGAGTCCCGCGCCCGCGACGTACTCCCAGCCATCCGGCGCGGGTGATACGCTCAATACCCGGGTGATTTCCCCCGCGCTGTGGCAGCCGAGCAGCGACATCATTGCCGCTTCCGACAGCCATCCGCCGGCGCCGACCGTCGCGCAGGCAGCCGCGACGCGATCACCCGCCTGCCGCGTGCGCGCTGCAAAGTCGCCGTAGCGCCGCTCGGCCACCTCGAGCACGGCATGGACGGGCGCCGATTCGCGGTACGGCACCACCGGGAAAGGCAGGCCGGTGAGCGCACTGACCAACGGCTCGGCGACGACCAGCACGAGCGGGATATCCGGCGATAGCTGCTCTAACGATTGTCGCTTGCGCGCGATATATCCCGGTGTCCAAAACCCAGCGACCTCGACAAACACCCGCAGGTCGCCCCGATCGAGCGCAAAGTCCGGGATCAGCACACGACCGCCCGCCAAAAGTGGCGCGGGTTCGCGCACCAGCCGCCAACCGCCCGCCCGCCCCTGCCGGCGCAGCGCCGCGAACTCGCGCGCCATTCGCGCCTCGACTTCGCTGTCGTACGACGACGCCCGGGCATGAGAGTCGTGGGCGAACTCTACATCCAGTCGCGGTGCGCTGTCATCCTCGTCCAGCGTGTAAGCACTCGTGCCGGCGCCGGCCGCGATGTCCGGCTCCGGCTCGGTGCCGGCGAGTCCGGGAACGCGGAGCAGCGCGTCGTCCAGGGCGAGGAGGTAGGATCGCTCGTGGAGCACGAGGTGCGCGACTGCTTGGTCCCGCCGGTCGAGCTGTCCCAGCAGCCGGAGGGCAACGGTTGCCAGCCGCGATCCGGCGGCCGCCGGTGGACCGACCACGGCGTCGGGACCGGAGAGCGTGAGCCGGAACACACCCCCGCCCACGGTAGAGGTCGTGGCCGTGTCCAGCGCGTCCGCCTGTTCGACATCGCAGTAGACGCCGAGACGGCGACAGATCGCGTACAGCCGGCGGAGCAGCCCGCCATCCGGCGCATGGACGGTGAAGATGATGCGCTCGGCCTGGCGCAGCATGGCGGCGAGCGCCGCGCGATTGTAGCGTGCGATCATGTCGCGCACGGAGGGCGCCGGGCCGAGCGGTCGCAGTATCGCCTCGTCCTCGGCGTCGAGTGTCAGCGCGGTATCAAGCGTTTCCACCGGCGCCGCCGGCAGCGATAGCGACGCGGACAGCAGCGCCATCGCCTCGTCCCGCCGCGCGCTAGGGACGAAGCCGGGGAACACGCCGTTGACCACATCGAACAAGCGCAGACGTAACGCCGAGGGAGTGGCGATGCCCGCGGCGCGGAGCGCGGTCGCGACCGGCTCCGGCAGCGCCTCATCGAAGTCGCGCGCTGTCCAGCGGTACCAATCCATGCATACCGCCGCCAGCGCGCGGCCCAGTCGCCTGTCGCCGGCAATCTCGGCCGGCACGTCGCCGTCGTAGTCGCGTCGCGACCGGCCGGCATGCGAGGCGAGATAATCCGCCACCCCTGCCACGGCCGCGGTGGTCCGCCGGTCGGCGGGATGGCTTAGGAAGGCGACATGCGCGGCCGGAGGGGCGCCGGGAGCGCCGCGCCGGGACCGCCAGCGCACATCGGCGAGTGAGAGCGCACTCATGCGTCGCCCTCCTTGCCCGGTCGAGGCCGCGCCGGGGTCAGCTCCTGGCGGCGGCGTTTTGCCACCCCTGGTTCGGCCGTTTGGCGGGTGATTAATTCGTACAAGATCGCGCCGCCGGCCTTGGGACGCAGGATGCGCCCGAGGCGCTGGATGTGCTCACGGCGCGTGCCGCTGCCGCTGAGGACGATCGCGACCGAGGCGTCGGGCACATCGACACCCTCGTTGAGCACGCGCCCGGTTGCCAGCTTTGAATACGCGCCCGCGCGGAACCGCTCCAGGATCGCCCGACGCTCGGCGATCGGTGTGTTGTGGACGATGACCGGGATGCACAACCGCCGCCCCAGCTCTTCGACCGCGGCGTTGTACTCGGAGAAGATCAGCACCCGCTCGTCGCGGTGGCGCTCCAGCAGCTCCTCCACCACCGACAGCTTGCTCCGTGCCCCGAAGGCGATCCGGCGCGCCTTCTGATGGGCGCGGAGGGCGTCGTAGGCTAGCGGGTCGCCGCCGCTGCGACGCAGCACCAGCCGCTCGAATTCCTCCGCCGAGCGCACGCGCAGCCCGCGGGCGGCGAGATAGCCGCGATAGGTCTTCGTATGGGCGTCGTACTGTGCCCGCTCGTCCCGCACCAACGAGACCTCCACGCGCCGTTCCTCGTACGCGGAGATATGGCCGGTGCGCGCCAGCTCTTCCGGGCCGCGTCGGTAGACTTCTGGTCCGATCAACGCCGGCAGATGCTCATGGCCGCTATCGCCGCGCTCCGGGGTGGCGGAGAGACCGAGCCGGTGCGGCGCGATCGCGCCCTCGGCGATACGGCGGTAGGCGGGCGCGGGCAGATGGTGAACCTCGTCGGCGATCAGCAGTCCGAAGCGGGTTAGCAGCCGCGGATGCCGGGCCGCCGATTCATAGGTGATCACGGTCAGTGGACGGATCTCCTGAGTTCCGCCGCCGAACACGCCGACACCATCGGGCGGCGCATCGAGTCCCGTTTGCAGGGCGGTGCGCCACTGGGCGAGTAGATCGAGCGTCGGCACCAGAACCAGTGTCCACAGCCGGAGCGCGTGTGTCGCCAGCACGGCCAGAAACGTCTTGCCCGCGCCGGTGGGCAGCACGACCACGCCCCGCCCGCCGGCAGCCCGCCACGCGGCCAGCGCCTCGGCCTGATACGGGCGGGGAAGCTGAACAACGCGGGTAGGGAAGGGCAGTTCCGGGCGGAGCGGAAAGGTGAACCGCGCGTCCGCCCCGAGCGCCGCCTCGATTTCGGGCAGATGCAGCGGCATCGCGCGGTGGCCGTGCAGCCGCGCGTCGAAGCGCATACGCTCGCGCACCGCCGCGGGCAGGCGGTCAAGCCCGTCCGGTTCGTCCGGCATCAGCAGCAGATCATTTCCGCGCAGGGACACGGTGACAAGCGACATGCGGCGCTCCCCATTGCCGGCGACGGGCCAGCGGTATCAGTATATCTATTCGGAGAGCGGCGCCGGCGCGGGCGACGAGTGGGACCAAGGCAACCCGTGGGGTTGTCCCTACCACGGAACAGGGACCAGCCCCGGAAGGCGTGGCCCGGTGGGCCGCCTCAGAGCGCGGGGTATGCAATCGGTTTGTGTAGAGGTGCGCGAGGGACGCTCGGGGGCCTCCGGCGATTGATTCGTGCGATCGCCGGAGGCGCGCCCGCGAGCTACTGGTCCTTGGTCGTGCTCCCCGGCGGCGGGGCGGGTATCTGTGCTTGGCGCTGGCGCTGCTGTTCGGTGAGGATGTCGAGCACACGAAGCGCGTCCTCAATCGAGATGCCGCGCTCGAACCGCGCCACCGCGTCTTTCAGATCCTGCTCGGTGGCCGCGGCGGCGCGCGCCGGTTGACCGGGACCAGGTGTTCCCTGGCGGCCGCCGCCGCTGGTGACCTGTCCCGGCTGGCCCTGGCCCGGCTGCTGGCCTTGCCCGGGCTGTGGCTGCCCCTGTCCCTGCTGTTGGCCTTGTGGCTGACCTTGGCCTTGGCCTTGTGGCTGACCTTGACCTGGTTGTGGCTGCTGGCCCTGGCCCTGTGGCTGACCGTCCCCCGGTTGTGGCGGCTGGTCCTGGCCGGCTTGTTGCCCCGGCGGCTGCTGGCCAGGCCCGGGGGTGGGCGACTGTTGTGCTTGCCGTGCCAGCCGTTGCTGTTCCTGCTGCTCTGTCGAACGACGCAGTGCGACCTCGAGGTTGTACTTGGCGTCGGCGTCGGATGGGCTGAGGATCAGGGCGTTGCGGTACGACTCGTACGCTTCGCGCCACCGGTCCTGACGGGCGAAGTGGTTGCCAAGGGCGTAATAGGCGCGAAACCGCGTGTCGTTGGCGCCGATGGCCGCCGCCTTTTGTGACTCGCTGACCGCACGGCTGAACTGGCCCATGCGGTGCAGCGCATTCCCGCCGTTGTAGTTCACCTCGGTGAGGTCGGGCCGCTCGACTGCCGCACGCTGGTACGTGTCGAGCGCGTTCTGGTGGTCGCCGTTCCGATACGCCCGATTACCTTCCTGGTTCAGTCGCTCGGCCTCGCCGCCGGTCGCGCGACACGCGATAAGCACCACGGCGGCGGGCAGCAGACAGCACACGGCGAAGATGCGGCCGTACCGGCGTCCGTCTCGTGCACTGCTCATCGATCCGACCCTCCGTCCACGGTGGAAGCGCTGTCGCCCCGCCTCCTGATCGCCGCGACCTCCGGCATTAGTATCTCACGCCGCCTGATCCCGTCGCCGGCCGAGCAGTCCGCGACCGGGCGCGCCCGCGCGTTGCCCGCGACGACGCTGGTCGGGAATGAGAAATTCGAGCGCGAGCAGTACTAGCGCGATGGCCGCGAACGGCTGGAAGCGCTCAATCGGGAGTGTCCCTTCCTGACTTTCGAACTTCGTTCGCGCCAGCCGGCCGATCTCCTCGGCAATATCAGCGGCGGGATCATCGCCGTTGCCGTCGACGTAGCGCCCGCGGCCCGCCCCGGCCAACTGGCGCAACGTGCCATCGTCGCGGCGGCTGGTGGCGGCCGTGGCGGCCGGTTCCGGGGTCCGGCGGTCTGTCGTGCCTCTCGTGCGCGGGATGACGATGGCGCCGCCCGCATCGGTGCCCACGCCCATGGTGTAGACGAGGATGCCGCGATCACGGGCGGATCGAACCGCGTCCTGGGGTGAACCGGCTAGATCCTCGCCGTCGGAGACGATCAGCAAGACCTTTCCGCGCGTGTGGTCGTCAGTGGGAAACGACGTCACGCCGACGCGGATCGCGTCGCCGATACCGGTGCCCGCCGCTAGGCCACCCTCTTTGATCGCGGCCGATTGGATCAGTTCGCGCGCCACGCCCATATCCGTCGTGAGCGGCATGCGCAGCGCTGCCGTACCGGCGAATACCACCAGCCCGACCCGGTCACCCTGGAGCCGGTCGAGCAGGCCGCCCAGGATCGCCTTGGTGTGGTCGAACCGGTTCGGGCTGACATCCGTCGCGAGCATGCTCAGTGAGACATCGAGCGCGATCATCACGTCGTTGCCCTCTCGCGGCAGCAGCACCTTCTTGGAGCCACGCTGCGGACGCGCCGCCGCCAGGACGACGAACGCCAGAGCGCTCAACAGAAGCGCTGCCTTCAGTGCCCGCCGCCCGCCGCTCGCCCGCGTGCCGCCGCCTATCAGCCGCCGCACCGCCTCCCGCCGCCACCGCGCCAGCCACACCAGCGCCGCCGCTACCGGCAGCAGTCCGACCATCAAGAATAGTAGCGCCGGTGTCCCGAAGTTCATAACACTCCCGAGTAGGTGACAGGTCATACGTTACGGGCACGGGTCATAGGGGCGAATCGCGGGGTGTGGGGTACAGGTCGCTGGGAGGTAGGACGGGGCATAAGGGGATAGGAAGACGACGGCGGGTGAGGTTGCTGGCCATCCGGGGACGTTTCGGCATCGTGTATGCTCGCGTCTCGTATATCGCTCCGGCCATGTTCCTACCCCCCCTGAGCCGTGGCTACTTTCCCCTGTCCCTCGTTCCCTATGACCCCTGCCCGTGACCCATAAACCGTGACCCGCGCCCTATGAACTGTCACCTGTCACCTACTCACGGCGCCCGCCGAAAGACCGTGGACACGAGCAGTGCTTCGAGGGCGATTAGGCCGAATGAGGCGGCCAGCGCCCATGGCGCGAGTTCGTTGTAGCGGGTGAAGCGCTCGCGCTCGACCCGGCTTTTTTCGAGTGTCGCGATTCCGTTGTAAGTGTCCGTCAGACCTTGCTCGTTGGTCGCGCGGGTGTACGAGCCGCCGGTGCCCTCGGCGATCGCGCGCATCTGCTTCTCGTTGAGCGTGGACTCGGCGCGGGCGTTGGCGGTTGGGATGCCGATCGTGTACACCCGGATCTTGAGCGTCTCGGCGATCTTGCCGGCCTGCTCGGGTTCGATCTTGTGTTGGTTGTTTTCGCCGTCCGTGGCAAGAATGACGACACGGCTTTTTGCTTGTGAGTTACGCAATACATTGACCGCTGATGCGAGACCGACACCGACGCCGGTGCCGTCCGAAAGCTGCCGGTTCTGCTTGTCGGCTTGATCGACCTGCTGACCGAGCGCCTTGTAGTCCAAGGTCAGGGGACTCATCACCCGTTCTTCGCTCTTGAACACGACGAAACCGACGCGATCGTCGCGCCGCTTGTCGAGAAACTGCTTCAGGGCCTTCTTCGCCGCCTCCAGCTTCGTGGCCGCGTCAAGCCCAGGCTCGTCCATCGAACCTGAGATATCGAGCGCGATCACGATGTCGATGCCCTCGGAGGCGATGTTCGCGTTCGCCTCGACGGTCTGCGGGCGCGCGAGGGCGACGACCACCAAGCTCATCGCCAGCAGCCGCAGGGGGACAAGCATGGGTCGCAGGCGGAGCCGCCAGTTCGGCCGTAGTTCGGCCAGCGGCGCGAGCGTCGAGAGTACGACGCCGTCGCGCGGCCGGCCGGCGCGGCGCCACTGATACAGCAGCGCGAGCATGAGCACGGCCGGTAGCAGCGCCAGCACCCACGGGTCAGCGAAGCGAAAGTTGGTGAGTGACACCTAATCCCCCGTCCCCCTTCCCTGCAACCGAAGGGGGAGATCGAATACTACAGCCTCAGCTTATGCCGCTGCTTCCGAAGGACGCCGGCTTCGAACGTCGATTTCCACCGATACCGACCGCTATCATGCCGCCCGGGTTCAGCCATGCGCGGGTGAGACTCCCGTACGACCGCGTTGCCCCTTTCGCCGCGAGGGACAGGAGAGAACGCTGGAGACGTGGCTCCGAATCCGGGCTTTGACCCATGGGTTGGCGGCCTTCATCTACAGTTATCGTGTCCGGAGTGCGCGTGGCGGAATCACACGGCTGCCGCCTCGGGCGCCGGCTCCGGGGCGGCCGGCTGTTCGTCGGTCAGCGCCACGATCTCGTACGCCATCGATAGATTGCTTTCGGCACGCTCTCGCGCCGGGGTATAGCGGGCGTAACCGACCGCGTCGCATTCGCTCAACAGACCTGCCGTGAGGCGAGCCTGCCAGCGGCTGACGCCGTGCTGCTCCATGCACGCCCTCAATTCGTTAGTGGTCATCGCGAAGGCCGGAAAGCCGTGGCGTTCGCTCAGGTAGCGGCGGATGCAGGCGGCCAGCCGTGCATGAAAATCGCGGACCTGATCAGGAGCTGAGAGGTCCAGCGCCGCGGTCTCGTCCAGTTCGACGCGGGCGACTACCTCGGGCGAGGTGTCCGCCGCGACGACAACCACCGGCACGGGCGCCGCTGCGCCCCGCCGGCGCCACAGCGACCACAGCACCAGACCGGCAATGATCGTACCCGCGAAGACGGCGAGTGCGATGATAAGGATGGTGCGGGTAGTCACGCCCGTGCTGTACCGAAGATCGATCTGTGGCTTGAGATCGCGCACATCGGCGGCGTCCGCGCCGGGTGGCAGTACACTCACGACGGTGATCGGCACGGCCGCCGATGTCACCTTTTCGACGGCGCCATCGACACCGGTGAACGCGACTTCAAGCCCCGGCATCGCCGTCTGCCCGACGCTGAAGGCAGCGACCTCGTACTGAATCCGGATTTCCTTCATGCCGCCCGACAGCGGGCGTTCCTCGGCCAGGCCAATCACGAGCGCATTGAGATCACCGAACCGCCGTTCCAGACCGCCGAGATCGGGTTGGGCCGCGTCCGGTACGCGAAGCACCACCGTGACCATGATACGGTCGCCGACCGTGACCTGATCGCGGTCGAGCGTGACCGCGATCGACGCCGTCTGTTGCGCGTGCACGGTCGCCGGCCGCTCGGCGGTCACCACGAGCACGAGGAGCAACAGAAGCGGTGTCATACGTTGCACCAGCGCGTCCCCTGGATGTGCACCGACGTGTCGTGCGCGTTCCATCACCAACCGCCTGACGTGGGTCAGGCGCACGGCGAAGCCTTGATGACATACCTTTATGCTAGCGGAACGACGCGCGGTCTGCATGTGGACTCATGTCGTACACTTGTCGCGATGCAGACATGGATCGAATGGGTAGAAGAGGGCGTGCTGGCGCGCAGTCCGCGGCCGGGCTACGCGTCCGGCGTCGAGTTCGCGGTGGCGCGTGAGGCGGTGGACGCGTGGGTTCATGACGCCCGTGCCCGCGGTATCGCCGCCATTATCTGCCTGCTGGACGACGATCAACTACCGCTGTACGAGCGCGCCCTACCCGGCGGCTTGTTGCGGCACTATGCCGGCGCTGGTTTTGAGGTCGCGCACATCCCCACGCCTGATGGCCGCACCCGCCCCTATACAGCCGCACAACTCGACGCCGCGTGGGAGGCGTTTGTGCGTTTGCCCAAGCCCGTGCTCGTGCATTGCAGCGCCGGCGTGGACCGCACCGGCCGTGTCATCGCGCACATCCAGCGCCGGCATGGCGAGCGGACGTGATACCTCGCGCCTGTGCTCGCCATGAGTTCGTGTACCCCGCGCCCGAGGCCGCGCCGGCCGGTCGCCCCGACCGAGCTGTCGTCACTGGTGGACGGCCATGTTCGGACGCGTGCCGATCACGTCGAGCCGTTCCAAATCCTGCAGTTCGGAGTACGCGCGGCCGAGTAGATGGCCCAAGACATAGGCGTTGTGCTCGCCGAAGCGAGGCGCGTTGATCCGGATGTGGGCGGGAGAGGCGGACAGCCGGTAGACCGGCCCCTCCATGTCCCATGTGCCGGCGTCGGCGTGCGTGACCCGCTCGAAGAACCCGCGGGCGCGCAGGTGCGGATCGTGCAACACTTCCGGGACCGACAGCACCGGCGCGCTCGGCACACCCTTCGCCTGGAGCAGCGCCACGATGTCATCCTTGTCCCGCTCCGCCGTCCATGCCGCGATGATCGCGTCTAATTCATCTTGATTGAGATATCGGACCCGTTCCCCGGCAAAGCGCCCGTCGCGCGCCAACTCCGGCCTGCCCATGACCTCGCACAGCGCCGCGAACTGGGCGTCGTCGGCGCACGCGATGGCAACCCACCCCTCCCCTGTAATAGGAGGCGCGTCACCGTCAACCCCTTCCCGTGCAGCCTGTCCCGGTATGACCGGGGCGGGCGGTAGGCTCGTTGGGTCGAGTGTGCACGGATAGACGCCGTGCGGGGCGTGAAACGGATGGCGGTTGCCCAGCGGCGGTGGCTGGCGCCCGTTCATGCTGTACGCGACGAGGTATTCGCCGATCACGCTCATCAGTAGCTCGCGTTGCGCCAGCTCCACGTACTGACCGCGGCCGGTGCGGTCGCGGTGCATGATGGCCGCTGCCACCGCCCCGGCCATGGCCACGCCCGACATCGGGTCGCCGTAGGATATGCCGGTCTTCTGTGGCCCACCGCCAAGGTAGCCTGATAGGGACACCAACCCGGCGAGCTGCTCGATGTTGGTGCCGTAAGCGACATAATCCTTCTCCGGGCCGCTCTTGCCGTGTCCCGGCATCGAAACCAGGATGACGTCGGGCTTCACCGCGCGCAACGCCGCGTAGTCGAGCTTGAGCCGGTCCATCACCTCGGCCCGGTAGTTCTCGACCACGACATCCGCGGTCTTGACCAACTCCAAGAACAGCGTGCGGCCGGACTCGGAGGCAAGGTCGAGGGTGCAGCCGAGCTTATCGCGGTTGTTGTGGTTGAAGTAGGCGGCCTTGTTCCACGCCGCATCCGTGCCCGGCGGCAGGAAGCCGAGGTTGCGGAGCTGGTCGTAGAAGTTGATCGCTTCGATCTTGATCACCTCGGCGCCCATATCCCCCAGGATGCGCGTGCCGTACGGTCCGGCCCACACCATCGTCAGGTCAAGGACGCGGACGGACGCGAGCGGCAGGCGCGCGTCTCCCGACATTGACGCGCGCCTGCCGCTCGGGTCGGTGTTGGGTGATGGGTGTTGGGTGATGGGACGAGGGGAGGCGGAGCGATCCGGCGGGGTGAGTGGGGACGCGGCGGCGCCGGTGCTCGGGCCGACGGGCGCGCTCGGAGCGTGGGCGTCGCCGAGCTCAGACAGCCACTCACCATCACCCATGCCATGCTCGCCCAGGAGTGGCGACCGGCCGCCCCGCCAGGGCGAATCGCTCATGCGGAAGGGAGCGCCGGGATACACCAGCGGACCGGTTTCGGGGTGGTCGATCTCAGTCCAGTAGCCGCGGGCGGCGAGTTGCGGCGACTCACGTAAGTCTTGCAGACCGTGTACATACGCGACCGGCGCACGTTGGTGCCCTGCTCGCTCGTATACGTCCCGCTTGTGCTGTCCCGCCGCCCAGCCCATGAACACGGCGAGCAGGTCGTCATTATGCTCCAATCGCGCCGCGGGCGTGCGGAACCGCTCATCCTCCAGCAATTCGGACAAGCCCATCAGATCGAGTAGAAACGGCAAATTGCGCGGCATCGCGTGGACGCCGAGGTAGCCGTCGGCGCACTCGTAGATCGCGATCGCGGCCGACATCGTGTTGCCGCGACGGCTGCCGAGGAAACGGCCGGTGTAGGCGTGGGTGTTGAGCGATCCTTCCAGCACCGACACCATGCATTCCTGTGCCGATACGTCAACGTGCTGGCCGCGACCACCGGCCCGCGCGCCGACTAGGGCGATGGCGGCAGCGGAGAAGCCGTTCAATCCAAGCTGGTACTCCGCCTGATAGCCAGCGTTCTTGAGCGGCTCGCGGTCGGGGTCGCCGGTCATGGCCATCTGTCCACCGGTGGCAAAAACAGTCAGGTTGGTGGCGGCATGGCCGGCATAGGGTCCGTCCTGGCCGAACGGCGTCAGGGAGACCGTCACGAGTCGCGGGTTGTCGGTCGCGAGCGTGGCGTGGCTCAGCCCCCACCCGGTGAGCGTACCCGGTGGCAGATTCTCGATCAGTACATCGGCGTCTGCCGCGAGCCTCCGGAATGTCGCCCGGCCATCAGGTTGCTCCAGGTCAAGGACGATGCCGCGCTTATTGGTGTTCAGGTACAGAAAGAGGGCGCTCCGCTCGGGATGGGGGGTGTCGTCGGGGAAGGGGCCATGGCGGCGCGCGTGGTCGCCCTTGGGCGGCTCGACCTTGAGGACATCCGCGCCGTAATCGGCGAGCAGCTTGGCGGCGAACGGCCCGCTCACACCGCCGCCGACCTCCAGGACGCGGATGCCTGCCAGCGGGCCGTGGCTCTCCGCGGCGCTCACTCCATGCTCAGCGCCGTTCATGTGTTCATTCATCCGTTCTCTCACCATTCATCGAGTGTCGTGAGTTTACCACTCAGCCGGCTTCGTGTGACCGTGCCCCGGCCCGTGGTGTGACGCCAAGCGTGATAGGCGGCTCTCCACACTCGCGGCATTAAAGTACGCCCGGTGACGCCAGGAGCGGCGGTAGTCGGCCCCTACTCGCGGCTCGTCCAAACGTGGTATGCGCGAGCGTCCCGAGTGCACCCAATCTAGTTCGCGCCCACCTCGATAATACTTCGCGCGCAACATACCGCGCTGCCTCGCGCGACCGTACTGTTTCATCGAGACCCCACGACCAGGAGCGATGCGCCATGGCAACCCGTGAACACGCCTTTATCTTCCCCCGTCCGTCCGTGGTCCCGACACCCTCATGCCCCGCGTGCAGCCTGCGCCTGCCCTTTCCCCGGCCGGTGCTAGCCGGGCGCGTGCGCTGCCCGTCACGCGGTTGCGGCGCGCGCCTGCGCATCCGTGGCGGCCGCGCCCTGGCAGCATGAGTCCGTGAAGGCGGTGTCTGCCCCGTGAACGGGCGCTGGTGTGGCCGGCTTCACCATTGGCGTCGCGTTCCGTCTTGTCGCGACTAATCTGGGTCGCGCGAACCGCGCGGGCGGAAGTGTATGCTGATCCGAGTATCCAAGCCCCCTACCTCCTTCTCTGCAAGGGGAAGGGGAGCATAGACTCGCGAGCGTTTCCCTCTACCGGGCAGGCGTGGAACGACGGCGAGGGAACCACCGTCTCCCCTCTCCGCGTACACATGCCGCGCCATGGCCGGGGGATATCCGCCTGGCTGGGCGCCCGCGTTGCCGGCCATGGAATGCTCCTCCTGTTGATTCCGCCGTGGTCATCCAACACACCCCTCGCGCTGTATGCAGCCGGTTCGTGGACCGTGGCAATGGGTGAGGGTGACGAAAGAAGCCGAACCGATGCGCGGTCATGCGCGTTCGCCGCGGGACGGACGTTCCACATGAGGTCGGTCGGTCCGTCCCGTCGCCGCCATGTGGTACCCTGGGGTAAGAGAGGGTGACCGCGATGAAGAGCCTGACCGAACGCCTGAACGATCTCTTTGGGCCGCGGCGGACGGAGCACGATTGGTGCGACACGACCCGCCTGGCGAACCCCTGGTCGGTCCTGCTGGGTGGGGCGCGACAACCGGA
>JBBQJF010000051.1:0-21362 GCA_038325665.1 Dehalococcoidia bacterium
GCGTCAGCCTGAGCCGGGTTGAGTCCGGTGAGAATGTCCATATGGCGCTCCTCGGCCACCATGCTAGCACCACCCGACCGCCAGTCTCAACGCGGACGCCGAACGCCTGTTCTTCTGTCAAGCGAAGATGGATGACCTTGGGCTGTCTACGGGAACCGCGGAGGCGCGGGGGAGACGCGGAGAACGCGGAGACGGATTCTGATGGGCTAGAGGACTCTCTGAGATGGATGCTCCGCGCGCTCGGCGCGTTCTCCGCACCTCCGCGGTTCCCGTAGACAGCCCAAGCGCCGCCAGAGATTGCGGGAACATTGCGAGTCCGAGCCTCCAGGGTGTATAATGATCGGGCGGCGGGGGCACCGGCCGCTGATCACGAGACAGCCTGTTGGGCGCATCCGGCGCACGGCCCATGGCGAACACACGGAGGAGTCGTTGAGCTACACCGACAAGGCAATTGCATGCCGGGACTGTGGAGCGCAGTTCACATTCACGGCCGGCGAACAAGAATTCTATGCGAGCAAGGGCCTGCTCAACCAGCCCTCGCGCTGCCCCGGCTGCCGCTCGCAGCGCAAGAACACCCGTAACGACTTCCAAGAAGAGGACGAGGGCACGGGCTACGTCCGCTACGGCGCGTTCGCCAGCTTCGGTGGACGCACACCGCGCCAGATGCACCCCACGGTCTGCGCCGACTGCGGTCAGGCGACGGAGGTTCCGTTCGTCCCCCGCGGCGATCGCCCGGTGTACTGCTCGGCCTGCTACAGCAAGCAAAAGGCACAATAGCCTGGTCGCTCCCGGCCGGCCCCTTCCTCAATGGGAGGGGCTTTTGTGCGCCCCCGGCGTTGCTCGTTGTCCGTTGCTCGTTTCTCGGTGCTCACTCTCCTTGATGGGAGGGGCGTTCGTGCGACTCCGGCGACCGCCGGCCACCCGTGCTACACTTGTAATAATGAATACCAGTCTACCCCTCCCTCTGCTCGACGCCGCGCCAGCGCGCCCGTCCCTGCCCTCGGCCGCCGCGTCGTCAGCTCGATTGTTGGCGGCGCTCGGCCGGCCGGTGCGCTATCACCTCGTCACGCTTGGCTGCCCGAAAAACGTCGTCGATTCCGAAGAGTTCGAGCGCGGACTGCGGTCGCTCGGATGTGAGCCGGCGGCATCGCCGGCCGAGGCCGACGTGTTGGTCGCCAATACCTGTGGGTTCATCGAGCAGAGTCAGCAGGAGAGCATCAACGCCGTGGTCGAACTGGGTGCGCGCCGAACTCGACGGCAGTCTCTGATCACGGCTGGTTGCTTGGTGACGCTTAACCGAGACGATCTGGCGCGGGAGTTGCCCGAGGTTAATGGCTTCTTCGACCCGCGCCAGTGGGGTGATACGATCGATGCGGTCGCCGGCTTCGGCCTGCTGCCCGGCGCCGGTCGCACAGCGATCGAGGATGCCGCTGCCCGAATCGATGAGGGCGCGTCGCCGGCCGAAACCCTGCGCACCCTTTACCGGCCGGATGTGTTGACGGGGATTAGCGAGGGCCATCGGCGGAGTCAGACCGCTGATTGGGGCGATAGTCCTCGACCCTCATCCCGTGTACCCAAGGGAGGGGCGGGAACCCCGGCCGAGCCGCACACTGCCGATCCGGTCGCCTTCGATATCCCGGCTGCCGGCCCGGCGGGCACCGCGCGGGTGAGCGCCTTCCTCAAGATATCGGACGGCTGCAACGCGCCGTGTACGTTCTGCATCATTCCGCAAATCAAGGGACGGTTCACCAGCGCCCGTGCCGCCGACCTCGTCGCCCAGGCGCGACTGCTGCGGTCCGAGGGAGCGCGTGAGTTGGTGCTGGTGGCGCAGGATTCCACCGCCTACGGCGAGGATCTTGGCATCCGCGACGCTTTGCCCGACCTGTTGACGTTGCTGACGGACGCGGTCCCCGACGTGTGGTTGCGGCTGATGTACGCCTATCCCGGCCGGGTCTCCGAGCGACTGATCCGCACGATGGCGGATCTGCCGGGCGTGGTGAAATATCTCGACGTGCCGCTGCAGCATGGCGCGGTCGCCACGCTGCGCCGGATGCGCCGGCCCGCGAACATGGTGATGGTGCGACGGATGATCGCCGATCTGCGCGCCGCGATGCCGGACATCGCCCTACGTACCTCGCTGATCACCGGCTTCCCCGGCGAAACTGACGCCGAGTTCGCGGAGATGCTCGACTTCGTGCGCGAGATTCGGTTCGATCATGTCGGGGTGTTCACCTATTCCCGCCAGGAGAAAGCGGTGTCACACGCGTTCGAGGGACAGGTGCCCGAGCGGGTGAAGCGCGAGCGTCGCCGCCGGGTGATGGAACTACAGCAGGCGATTTCGTTGGAGAAGCACGAGGCGCTCGTCGGCCAAGAATTGACGGTCCTGGTTGAACATGAGGGCGCTCCCGCCGGTGGCGGTCGCCGCCGCATCGCCGGCCCCACATTCACCGGCCGCTCCCACCGCGACGCCCCCGAGGTGGACGGCGCCGTAATCGGCAGCGGCGAAGCGCGTCCGGGCGACTTCGTACAGGTGCGTGTGACTCGAGCACTGCCCTACGACTTGATCGGCGAACGGGTCGGGTGAGAACCCGCGCAACGCGCGATGTTGGCGGCTGTCGTCCTCTGACACCAATCAGCACACGGGCGGTTCCGAGCGCGTCGGTCGCTGCCCGTGTCGCGAGGCCATGGAGGTTCACCGGTGGGCAGGAACGGCTGGTTGGGTGGATTAGGTGCGGTGGCGGTCGCCGGCGGAGGCTTCACGGCGGGGTTGCTGCATTTCAGCCGCAAGTGGATCGCGCCGCCGCGGGTCGTGCTTGACCCGCCCCGATGCGACACCGCCGCGGAAGTGCGGTTCGCGTCGACCGACGGCACCCCACTCTACGGCTGGTATCTGCGCGCCGGTGAGAACGATCCTGGTTTGGTGCTGTGTCACGGCTACCAACGCAGCATGGAAGAAACCTTTGGCCTCGGCTACGCCCTGCGCGAGCGCGGCTTCAACGTGCTATTGTTCGACTTCCGTGGGTGCGGCGCCAGCGGGGGCCGCTACACGAGTATTGGCTTCCACGAGCCGCGCGATCTGTGCGGAGCGGTCGCGTGGCTGCGCGAACACACCGGCGGGAAGGTCGCGATCGGTGTGCTCGGCATCTCGATGGGAGGCGCGGTCACACTGAGCGCGGCGGCCGTCTGCACCGATATCCGAGCGGTCGTCACTGACAGCGCCTTCGCGACACTCGAGGGGGCGATCGCGGTGCGCTTCGCACCGCTGCGGTTCCCCAGCTTGCAACTCCACCGCCTATCGATGCTCACGGCGGAGCGGCTGTGCGGCGGACGCGTGGGCGGTGTGCGGCCGATCGATGCCGCTCGGCGGCTAGCCGGCCTGCCGGTGCTGCTGATTCATGGGACGAACGATGACATCGTGCCGTACGCGGACGCGCTGGAGTTGCACGCGGCGCTGACCGGTTCGGGTGAACTGTGGACACTCGACGGTGTGGGGCACACGATGGCCCGGTTCCACGCCCCGGTCGAATACCTCCACCGCGTCGTCGAGTTCTTTGACCGACACCTACGCGGCGCCGGTGTCGCGGCGGCATAGTCGCGGGGCGACGGCCCTCCTCCGCATCCATTGATGCAGCGCCCGTGATCACCCCTTACTCCGTGTCCGGCATCTCGCCGTTGGGCGGCGTCCGCGTCCCGAGCGTCGCGCAACCGGGCGGGACCGACCTGAGCCGCACGCGCTCCACGGCGCCGGCCGCGCCATCATGGCCGACCCCTGAGTATGTGAGTTCTGTAACAATTTCATTGACACAAAGTCTTACCAGCGGTAAAGTTGTACTAGAGTTCACAATCACAAATGACACGAGTGACCCGACCGGGCGCCCGTGGATTCCGCGTCCCGACCCTCCCGGCCGAGACCGGTTTCGGAGGTATACCATGGTGTTCCAGAAGTACTATCGTGAGTTGGCCCGCACGAATGTCCGCAATCTGCCGAATGCGGACGACGCCAAGCGCGACTATCTCAGTGCGTTGCGCACATCGATTGACGGCCTCTTGGCCGTTCGCTAGACTACCAGCCCCTCCTCCTCTCCGTGCACCAAGGCCCCGACGGTTCGCCGTCGGGGCCTTGGTCATGTCTACCGCCGTTTACAGGGCGTGGATAATCTCGATCTCATAGTCGAGGACTTCGATGTCGAGCCGCTCGCTCTCCACGAACTCCACGACCTTGCTCAGGATCTCATTCGCGTGCCCGGTGGAGTTGGAGACGCAGGAGACGCCAATCTCGGCGAGTTGCCAGCGGTCATTCTCCCCTACCTCGGCGGCGGCGACGTTATAGCGGTTCTGCAGGCGCGCGAGCAGCGATTTGAGCACGCCGCGCTTCCCTTTGAGCGACTGGTTCTCCGGCAGTCGCAACCGCATCAACAGCACCCCAACCGTCATCGTGACTCCTTGCTCACGCGCGCTCGGCCGCCGGTTCAGGCATCCGGCAGCGGCGGCAAATCCGAGGGACGTTCCAGGCCAAAGTGCTCCAGGAATCGCATCGTCGTCCCGAAGAGCAACGGACGACCAACGGTTTCCGCGCGGCCGACCTCATCGACCAACTCGCGCGCCCGCAATGTCGCGATCGCACGGCCGCTGTCGACGCCCCGGATCGCCTCGATCGCGGCGCGCGTGACCGGTTGCTTGTACGCGATGATCGCGAGCGCCTCCAGCGCGGCGGCCGACAAACGTTGCTCGGCGCGAGCGCCCAAAAACCGCTCGATGTAGGGGCCGGCCTCGGGAGCCGTGACCATCTGCACCCGCGTCCCGTTCCATTGCAGCCTCAGGCCCCGTGTGTGCAGCAGATCGGCGAGCGCTTCCAACTGTCCGCGTGTCGCCGCCTGACTGACGGTCAGCACCCGCGCCAGTTCGGCGATCTCGACCGGCTCGTCGGCGACAAACAACAACGCTTCGAGGATGGCGCCGGCGGTCACATCGGGCTGCTGGCCGTTCACCGCCGCTCAACCCGCGTCAATGGGATGAACGCGGGGCGACCACGCTCGGCGCCGTCGATGCGTCCCGAGCCGGCCCGTCCCGGCGTCGCGCGAGCGTCCTCCGGCCATCCGGGCGCGACCGGACGGCCGGCGCTCGCCCCACTGTCCGGCTCGCCCCACAGCCCATCGCCGGCTTCCGCCACCAGCCGGACCGGCACGATCTGGTTGCGTACGTCACCGGCCGTTCGGGCATAGACGCGGATGTAATTGTCGGTTAACCCCTCCCATACCGGCACGCCGTTCGCATCACCGCCGGGACGCATCACGCCGGCCGGCTTGTCATGCCCTCCATCGGTGGCCGCACCCGGATGCTCGGCGGAGGCGCCCGCCGCCGCGTCGCCCCGGCGCACCCGCGTCTCCCACAGCACCGGCATCGTGCGACCCACGAACCCTCGACGGTATGCGGCGGCCGACTCCCTCGCCACAGCCAGCATCGCGCCCATGCGCGCACGCTTCACCGGCTCCGCGACGTGCTGCGTGAGCAGGTGCGCGCTGGTTCCGGGCCGGCGCGAGTACGGAAAGACGTGCATCAGCGTGAAGCCGGCCTCACGGCAGAACGCGAGCGACTCCTCGGCCTCGGCCTCCGTCTCGCCGGGGAAGCCGACAATAATGTCGGTCGTGATGGCGACATCCGGCACGACGTCGCGGATCATCGCCAGTGCGTCCCGAAACTGGTCAATCGTGTAGCGCCGCCGCATCCGCCGCAGCACGCCATCACTGCCGCTCTGGAGGGCGAGATGGAAGTGCCGGCAGAGGCGCGGGTCGTCCCACAGCCCCAGCAATTCCGGTGTGATGTCCTGCGGCTGGAGCGAGGAGAAGCGAATGCGCGGCACGGCAGTCTCGGCCAGCACCGCGCGAATCACCGCCGCCGGTCCGTAGCGCGCGGCGTCGAGGTCGCGACCGTATGCGCCCAGTTGCGTGCCCGTGATGACGACCTCCCGTGCGCCGTCGCGCTCGCGCTCCGCCACGATCGCCGCCACATCCTCCGGCGCGATGCTTCGCTCCCGCCCGCGCGTGCGCGGTACGATGCAGAACGCGCATACGTCGTTGCACCCCTCCTGCGCCTTCACGAACGCACGCGTCCGCATCCCCTCGCTGGCCGTGCCCACCCGCCCGTCGCCCTCGTCCAGAGCTGCACTCGGCGCCTCACCGTGGCCGTCTTCCCCGCTCCCCGCTCCCCGCTCCCCGCTCCCCGTGACCTCGTACCCCAAGAGCCGTTCCACTACCGCCGCCTTGTCGCGGCTGGGCACCACGATATCTGCCCCCGTGGCGAGCGCGATCTCCATCCCCGCCGTCTCCGGATAGCAGCCGGTGAGCACGACGGTCGCATCAGGCGACAACCGCCGCGCCAGCCGCACGAGATGGCGCGACTTGCGATCCGCGACATGCGTGACCGAGCACGAGTTGATCACAAAGGCATCGGCCGCCGCCGGCCGGTCGACGACCAGGCAGCCCGCGAGCCGCAACTCACGGGCGATCGCCTCCGACTCGGCCTGGTTGAGCTTACAGCCGAGCGTGAGCACCGCCACGGTGCGGGGCCAGCGTCCAGCGGGGGAACCGGGATCGCCTGATGTGGTTGTCATGCATGCCTGCTGGGCCGCCGTGCGCAACACGAACACGGCCGGCGAGATTCACGCTCATTCTAGCCGAATCGCCCGGCACGCGATCAGCGTGGGGCGGGCACGACCGTATCCCCGGTCGCGGCGGTCTCCCGCGCGGGCGCTGCCGTGGGCATCAGAAGCGCGAGCGCGCCGCTGGCCATCATCAGCAGGCCGGAGAGGTTGAGCATCGGCACGGCGCCAACGGCCCCCGCCAGCGCGCTGGTCAGTCCCATCGAGAACAGTGCCACCGCCGCCGTCACCGTCATCAGCAACGACGCGACCCGACCGCGATGATGATCGTCGCTACCGATCTGTATCAGCGTCTGCGTGCTGATGAATAGACCGACGATCAGCACCCCGGCCACCGCCACCAGGGCCATCGCCACGATGATCGACGGCTGGTTCACCATCAGAATCAGCAGCAACCCATCGCCTATTCCTGCCCCTACCATCAGCATCCGCGGGCTAACCCGGTGCGCAAGCCCGCCCAGCAGCAGGCCACCGGCAAGCGATCCCACACCTTGAGCGCTCAAAAATAGTCCGAACCCGGTCGCCCCGCTTCTCCAGACATCACCAATCAGCACCACCAACAGCGGGTTGATGATGCCCTGCGCCAACATGAAGACGGCCATCACGCCGAAGAGCGCGCGCAGCACCGGCCGCGACATCACAACGCGTGCACCATCAACCAGATCGCGCCAGACCGCGCCCACGCCCGCCATTCCCCCGACCGGCGCCGGATGTTGCGCCCGTTCGATGACCGGCACACGCATGAGCGAGATCAGGACTGCCGACAACAGATAGGTGAGCGCATCAAGCGCCGCCGCCCCGCGTGCTCCCCAGGCAGCAACGAGCAGGCCGCCCACCGCCGGACCGCCCAGCCGTGCAATCGCCTCGGTCATACCCATCGCGGCGTTGGCGCTCATCAACTGACTGGCCGGCGCGATCGATGGCAGGATCGCGGTGCGCGCTGGTAAGAAGAATCGCGAGACAGACGACTCCGCGAACATCAGCAGGTAGATCAGCCACACCTGATCATTGGAATCAATCAGGAACACGCCCAGCACGATGCCGGCCCGCAACAGATCGGAGACAACCATCGTGGTCTTGCGGTTCCATCGGTCGACGAACACGCCCGCCACGGGGCCGATCAACAACTGGGGCGCCATCATCGCGACGAACATCAGGCCGGCGGCGGTCGCCGAGCCGGTAAGCTCGTAGATCCAGAACGGCAGCGCGGCGAATAGGATGTAGTCGCCGGCCTGGGACACCAACGCCCCGGCGAATAGCAAACCGACGTCGCGGTGCTTCAACGTCGCGATCACGGGATGTCTCCGGGGGTGGGCGCCGGTCGTGTCGGTCGAGGGACGGCAGGCGGAGACATGGTGTGATCAGCGCGAACCCGCCGAGACACGCGGCGGCCGGCCGGCGCTGGATGCCGCCGCCCATTGCCGCAGCCGCTCGCCCGCGTCAACCAGACGGTCACCCAGCCACCGCGCCGTCTCCCGCGGGGGGGAGACCCTCGCCTGGTCGTGCTCCTCGCGCCAGCGCCGGCGGTAATACGCGCTCTTCGGTGGGGACTCCCGCTCCAGCCGTCGCAGCTCCTCTTCCACGTAAACCATGAAGGCGTACACCGGCTGCCTCCTTTCGGGAATGGCGTGACGCGCGCTCGGGGCGCGCCATGACAGTAACCATCGGCA
Organism: Dehalococcoidia bacterium; assembly: GCA_038325665.1. GTDB lineage: Bacteria > Chloroflexota > Dehalococcoidia > CAUJGQ01 > CAUJGQ01 > CAUJGQ01. The sequence continues at coordinate 8,329 of JBBQJF010000051.1, forward strand.
CGCGGCCGTCAGCCTCTCATACATCACCAGGCCGGTCATTGGGTTGTGCCTCGGTAAGGGCGACCCGCCCAGCCGCGCGTATCGGGGTGTGCCCGAGAGTCCTCCATGAGGGCAAACCCCGCGGGTTGTCCGCGCCCCACTCCTTGTACCCGTGGGCGTGATCACTCAGAACGGGATGACGGGTCTGCTGATGCACGCACGGCGGGGACGGGTGCGAATCAGAACGCCCACGGGCCTGCACGTCGCGCGAATGGCCGGCGCGATGACACCTGTTCCAGGCGCCGGCGTGTGGATCGTCGACCGCACCGGACCGAATCGTGAGACCGTGATCCATGGACCGGTGGGGTGCTCCCAGTCTACCGGGAGCAGGTCGCGCCGGATTGCGGAACGCGCGAGACTATCATGCCGTCGCCCCGATCACTCGATGATGATCTCCACCCGCTCGCCGCCCTCGCCCGACACGTCGAACACGGTGCCGCGCTGACCAGAGCGAACGGCGTCGAGAATATCATCGAGCTGATCCACACCCTTGACTTTGAACTTCTGCGCGAAGCCGACGCCAAACCCCACCATCCCGATCGGAATCGTGAAGTTGGTGCGCGTGCGGCCGCTGCGCGCATCGGTGACACGCACGCGGAACCAGCGCGGACGCTCCGCCCAGCGCTCCTCGCTCCCCCAGCGGCCACGCCCGCGGCCACGAGAGCGCTCGCGCCGTTCGTCCGGCGGAGACTGCTCACTCAACGCGGCGAGCAGGTCGGCCGCCTCGGACGCGGTAATCTTGCCCTGCTCAAGCAATTCGAGCACGCGCATCCGCTCGGACATTGGCCCTCCGCTCATGCCGTTCTTCCCATTGGGCGGTATCGAACCCGCACGGCCGTTTTCGCTGGCGACATCATCCGCTCGGCCGGCGCCGTCGCTTCCATCGGTCGCATCGGGCTGTACAGGTTGGTGCTCCGAGGTCATCATCCTTACTCCAACGCCCGTAACAACTCATCGGCGTCGCTCGCCGACAGTGTGCCGTCTTCCACCATCTTCAGGATCCGCTCCATCTCGGTATCGGTGTCCGCCCGCGACCGAGTGGCGGTCTCCGTGCCCTCGTCGCGAACCACCTCCTCCTCATGCCGTCCGAAGAATCCCGGGGCAAAGGGGGGGATCGGCGGCAACGGTGGGATCGGCGGCAACGGTGGGATCGGGCGGTGCTCTGGCCCGGCGCGGCGCGCCCAGCGATCGGCGCGGCGCTCGTCGCGCATCTCGTGGCGCATCTCCCGTCGCTCGGCCCGTTGACCGTGATCGGAGCCGTGGTGGCTGCCATCACTCTCGGCGTCGTTCGTCGACCGTACGCGGACTGACCCGACATCGGTCGAGATGTGAAGGATCGCGGCGGCGGTGGGGCTGGACGGATATTCGTTGCGCACCGAGCCAAGCCCGGCGCGCGTCTCGATGCGCACTTCGAGGCCGGGCGCCATCTCGATCTTGACCTGGCCCACGTCGGTACTGATGTGGTGCTCACCCGCGTTGAGGGCATCGATCTGGAGATGAATTTGGCCGGCGTCCGTCTCGGCCTCGATGCTACCCCCCAGCCCCCGTCCGGATATCTGGCCGGCATCGGTGGACAGCTTCAGCCGGCCATGCACATTCTCCAACCGCAGGCGTCCGGCGTCCGTGCCCAGGTCGAGTTCACAGGGACCGAGGTCGCGCACCTCGATGCTGCCGGCATCGGCGTGGACACGGGCGGCGATCTCACGCGGCACCCACACCCGCAGTTCATCGTTCGATCGCCAGATGAAACCGAACCCGTTTTCGCGGTCGATCCGCACCCGGACCGTATTGCCGTCGCGTTGCACATCCACTTCGAGTCGGTGCGCGTTCCGGCCGGATGCCTCGACCCGCGGCGCCTCGCCGGGCGCCACGGGCATGACCTCGATGGAGCCGGTGTCATACTCCAGGTCAAGCTCGGCGCGCTCGCCAAACGGCAGCGGCCACGAGTACCGACGTTCTTGATTCGTCATCATATCCTCACCCTACAGTCCACGCAGACGCGCGGCCGCTTCAGTCGCGGTGATCACACCGGCGGCTAGCTCATCGAGAACTGACTGGCGCCGCGTGGCGCGCCCGGTATCCTCCGGCGGCACATCGAAACCCATCGCTTGCACCACTTCGTTGAGGCGGGCGACCACGGTCGGGTACGAGACGCCAAGCTCCTCCTCGACGTCCTTAATTTTGCCGCGCGCCTTCACGAACACTTCAACGAATTGCAGTTGGTCACGGGTGAGCCGCTGGAGCCATCCCAGTGTAAAATTGCCCTCGATGGACGTGTCGCAGGCGCCGCACTGCAGACGCGCAATGCGAAGTTCATTGCCGCACACCGGGCAGCGTGTGAGCACCTGATGCGCGGGTGGGTCGGCGGTATCGGGTGGATGTTTCATGCGTCGCTTGATTTCATTCATCATCATATGATGAAAATTAATATATACCTTGATTCTTGTCAAGAGGTTGGCAAGATATGGGCTGCCGCGTGGCGAGACGTCGTGACGCACGCGGGGCCGCCGGGGGGTGAACCATTCGCTCGCTGATCGTCTACCTGATGCTGCTGCCGGTGGTCGTCTTGATCGTGCTGGGAATGTTGCGGGTACGCTTCGCTTTGTACTTCTGGCGACGGATGTACATCGTCGGGCTGGTCTATGTCGCGTTGCTGCTGGGCCGGCTGGCGGTCATGCTCTGGTCCTGATAGATCACGAGAGCCGCCTATCATTATCGCGACGGCGTGACGACGGGATGCACGCACCACCCGCCCGAGGCCGCGAACATGCCTCGCGGCGGCAAAGGCTGAGGACGATGACAGAACGCTCCCCACTCCGCGTCGTTCTGGCGCCACAAGAGTTTAAGGGGAGTCTCACCGCCGTGGAGGCCGCCGGCGCGATGGCCGCCGGCGTGTCACGCGCGCAGCCGGTTGCCGTTATCGACCGCGCGCCGGTTGCCGACGGCGGACCTGGCACTGTCGATGCGTTGGTACGCGCGACCAACGGGCAACCGCGCTCGACGCGATGCCGCGATCCGCTCGGTCGTTCCGTGGAGGCGACGTTTGGGCTGCTCGATGCGGGGACCACCGCCGTCATCGAGATGGCATCGGCAGCGGGGCTGTGGCGGCTGCATCCGTCCGAGCGCGATCCGATGCGCACCACCACGGCGGGCGTCGGCGATCTGATTCTTGCCGCGCTCGACGCGGGCGCGGCCCGCCTGATTATCGGTCTGGGTGGAAGCGCCACCAACGATGGCGGCGCCGGCATGGCGCAAGTGCTGGGCGTGCACCTACGCGACCATGAGGGACGCGACCTCCCGCCCGGCGGCGCGGCGCTCGCGAATCTGACGAGCATCGATGTCTCGGAAATTGACCCGCGATTGCGACGTGTCGAGGTGATCGGCGCGACCGATGTACGCAACCCTCTGTGTGGACCCGAGGGCGCGAGCGCGATCTTCGGACCGCAAAAGGGCGCCACGGCCGAGCAAGTCGCACGGCTCGACGGCGCGCTCGCGCACTACGCGGCCATTATCGAGCGCGACCTCGGTATTGACCTGGCGCGGACGCCGGGCGCCGGCGCGGCAGGTGGACTCGGGGCGGGGCTCCTGGCATTTCTGAGGGCGACATTGCGCTCCGGTTTCGATTTGGTGGCGGAGGTCGCCGGCCTGGGCCAACGAATCGCCGCCGCCGACTTGGTAATCACCGGCGAAGGCAGGCTCGACGGCCAGTCGGTGTTCGGCAAGACCACCGTCGGAGTCGCCCGCCTGGGCCACCGGCAAGGCGTGCCAGTGGTCGCCCTGTGTGGCGGCTTGGGTGATGGCTGGGAGCGCACGCTCGCCGAGGGCGTCACCGCCGCCTGGAGCATCATTCCCCACCCCATGACGCTGGAGGAGGCGCACGGGCGAGCGTCCGAATTGCTGGCGGACGCGACGGAGCAGACCGTGCGCCTATTCCTCGGAGCGCGACCGCTTCCGCCCACTCAAGTGGTCTGACCCCGCGCTCCTTGGTCAGAGGAAGGGACCGAGGGGCGAAGCTGGGCCTCAAGCTCCGCGAGCCGTCTGTGCAGGGCGCGGTCGCGCTCGAATCGCTCGGAGACATCGCGCAGGATAGCGGCGATGCCCGTGAGAGCGCCAGACGCGTCGCGGAGCATCGCGATCGAGAACTCAAGCGAGAGGCGCGTGCCGTCCTTGCGCACCCCGGGCACGGCGAGAAGCTCCCCAGGACCGTAGCGAGTCTCGCCGGTGGCCATCACGCGGTGGTAGCCATCCCAGTGTCGCTGCCGCAGCCGCTCCGGGATGATCAGGTCGAGTGACTGGCCCAGGGCCTCCTCCCGCGTATAGCCGAACATGACTTCCGCGCCCGTGTTCCAGACCTGCATGATGCCCGCTCTATCCGCGTAGATGATCGCGTCGGGCGCTTCCGCCACAATCCGCCGTTCGAGCCCGCCTTCGGATTCCTCGACCATCGCCAGTCTCCATCACTCCATGAATGTAAGCCACTAATTGTCAAGCCGCAGCACCGCCATGAAGGCTTCCTGGGGGATCTCGACGCTGCCGACGCGCTTCATACGACGCTTGCCCTCGGCCTGCTTCTCCAGCAGCTTGCGCTTGCGGGACACGTCGCCACCGTAGCACTTGGCGAGCACGTTCTTTCGCAGCGCCCGGATCGTCTCCCGCGCGATCACGCGCCCGTTAACCGATGCCTGGATGGGCACGTCGAACATCTGCCGCGGGATCAGCCCGCGCAGCCGTTCGACGAGCTGACGGCCCTGGTGGTTCGCGCGCTCGGTGTGGGTGATCAGCGACAGCGCATCGACCGGCACGGAGTTGACGAGGATGTCAAGTTTGACCAGCCGCGCGGTCTCGTATCCGGCGAAGTGGTAATCAAGCGAGGCGTATCCCTGCGTGCCCGATTTAAGCTGATCATAGAACTCGACGAGGATCTCGGACAGCGGAATGCGATACTCCAACAGCACGCGACCTTCGGCGCCACTCGGTCCCGTGCCGTCGGAGCCGCCGTGGTCAAGATATTCCATCTTCTTAAAGATGCCGCGCCGGCTGGTCACCAACTCCATGATCACACCGATGTAACGGCCGGGACAGATCACCGAGATGTCCATCCACGGCTCGCGGATTTCGGCGATCTCCTGCGGCGGCGGCAGGTCGGCCGGGTTGTCGATCGCGAGTTCCTGGCCGTTCGTCTTGGTCACCTGATATTCGACACTCGGCGCTGTTGCCAAGAGTTCAAGGGCGTACTCACGCTCCAGCCGTTCCTGCACGATCTCCATGTGCAACAGGCCGAGGAACCCACAGCGGTAGCCGAAACCAAGCGCGTTACTCGATTCCGGCTGATAGATGAGCGACGCGTCGTTGAGATTGAGCTTGTCGAGCGCATCGCGTAGTACCGGGTAATCGTTGGCATTCTGCGGATAGATGCCGGCGAACACCATCGGCTTGGCCGGCCGGTAGCCGGCCAGCGCTTCCGTGGCCGGAGTGCGCCGGTCGGTGAAGGTATCGCCCACACGGCACTCGCGCACGTTCTTCAGCCCGGTCGCGACATACCCCACCTCACCAGTCGCGAGTTGCGTTCCTGGAAGAAGCTGAGGGCGGAACGTCCCGACCTCGAGCGGATCGAGTTCGAGTCCAGTGGACATCAGTTCGAGATGGCGGCCCGGCGCCAGGCTGCCGTCCACGACCCGCACATAGGCGATCACGCCCTTGTACTGATCGTACTTTGAGTCAAAGATCAGCGCCCGAAGTGGCGCCTGCTCATGACCTCGCGGCGGCGGTAGGCGGTGGACGATCGCCTCAAGGACTTCCGCGATGCCGGTGCCTTCCTTGGCGGAGACAGGGATCATCTCATCACGGGTAAAGCCGACGACATCGATCAATTCTTGAGACACTCGGTCGACATCCGCGTTTGGCAGATCGATCTTATTCAACACCGGGATAAGCGTTAGATCGGCGTCGAGCGCCAGGTAGACGTTGGCGAGCGTCTGCGCCTGGATGCCTTGTGCGGCATCAACCACCAGGATCGCACCCTCGCAGGCCGCGAGCGCGCGCGACACCTCGTACGAGAAATCGACGTGGCCGGGGGTGTCGATTAGGTTCAGCTCGTACTCTTCGCCGTCGTGGATGCAGCGATAGAACATCCGAACGGCCTGCGCCTTGATCGTGATGCCCTTCTCACGCTCAAGGTCCATCTGGTCGAGCACCTGATCGGCCATCTCGCGCTGCGAGACAGTGCCGGTGGTCTCCAGCAAGCGGTCCGCGAGGGTCGATTTGCCGTGGTCGATGTGGGCGATGATGCAGAAGTTGCGGATGTGCGGCTGATCCATATACATCAATCGTAGCACAGCGGCAGAATGTCCGCTGGCGCGGTGATCGGCGCGGCGGCATCGGAGATCGAGGGCGTGATACGGTGCGAAGGTCATAGGTCACAAGTCACAGGCTGGGATGACGAGCGGGCCAGTGGGCGAGGAAAATGACACGGGGCGGGGGCAACTCATCATGACGACCACGGTCACGACGGCGGCCACCAGGCCACGGCTAACGCTGGAACAGTTCGAGGCGCGACGTGACACCAAGCCGGCCAGCGAGTTCGTGTGCGGGGAGATTTTTCGCAAGTCGATGCCGAACCCGATGCACGCCGTCATTCAAAACATCGTCTCCTTCCTCCTGCGGCGGTTCATCATGCGGGCCGGTCGCGGTGAGGTCGGTTCGGAGTGGCGCTGCACCTTCGGTCCGCCGGGTGATATCCGCTCGTACGTCCCGGACCTCGTGTACATCACCGAGGAGCGAGTGCCGGCTGACCTGGGCGAACCCTTCCGGGCGGCGCCCGACCTGGCGGTCGAGATCCTCTCGCCCAACGACCGGCCGGGACGGCTGCTGCGGAAGGTGCTGTTCTACCTGCGCCACGGGGTGCGGATGGTGTGGGTCATTGACCCGAAGCGGCGGTCGGTCACGGTCTACACCCCGGATGCGGACGAGCGCGAGTTGGTCGCGGGCGACACCCTCGACGGCGGCGATGTGCTCCCCGGCTTCCGCGTGCCCGTCACTGACCTCTTCCCGCGCGAGCGGGTGGCGACGCGATAAAGGATGCGCACCATGATGACCACGGCGACCAAGCCAGGGCTAACGCTGGAACAGTTCGAGGCGCGGCCGGACACCAAGCCGGCCAGCGAGTTCGTGTGCGGGGAGGTATTCCGCAAACCAATGCCAAACGGGATGCACGCGGTCATCCAGCGATTGCTCGCGATGTTGCTTGGGCGGTTCATCGAGCAAACCGGCGGTGGAGAAGCCGGCTCGGAGTGGCGCTGCACCTTCGGTCCGCCGAGTGATATCCGCTCGTATGTGCCCGACTATATCTACATCACTGAGGAGCGGGTGCCGGCTGACCTGGGCGAGTCCTTCCGGGCGGCGCCCGACCTGGCGGTCGAGATCCTCTCGCCCAACGACCGGCCGGGACGGCTGCTGCGGAAAGTGCTGTTCTACCTGCGCCACGGGGTGCGGATGGTGTGGGTCATTGACCCGAAGCGGCGGTCGGTCACGATCTACACCCCGGATGCGGACGAGCGCGAGTTGGTCGCGGGCGACACCCTCGACGGCGGCGATGTGCTCCCCGGCTTCCGCGTGCCCGTCACTGACCTCTTCCCCCGCCCCCGAGTGTGATCAGGGAAGTAGCCGCGGTGCCTGGCACACCGCGGCTACTTGAACATAGGAGGAGCCATGGCTACCCCTCCGAAACCGCATCCGGTCCACAACGTTCCGGGGATACTGGACGCGCCTCTCACGCACCGTACACGTATTCCAGGTACCGGACTTGAGTTACTTGAGTTATAGGAGATTATCCGCGTGTAACACGCTCGCGAGAATAATTTTTCCTGCCTGAAACAGGACTTTGACGGGCTCACCGAGGACCAACTGCACGCGGCGCTCCGGTTCGCGAACCTGAATCCAGAATTCGTCGCGGCTGAGCGTGCCGAGGCGGATGCGGCCCCGCACGATGTGCACGAGCTGTGGGAACAGTACCCGTTCACCAAGCCCCCTCATCGTCGATGAGAGACCACCTTGATGAAGACCAGTCCCGAAGATCAGCCGCCGCTGCCTGATATCGTCTTGGCATTGATACAACGTCCTCACACGAACTGGACATCGTGACTCTCTATTGTGCCGTGGGCCAGATTGATGACGTGTAGATGAAAAAGCATACGCCCACTCCTCCGCTGTTCGGGGGGTGGGCGTATGTAGCAATGGCGGTTCTTCGGAATGTTAGGCGCGGTGGCAGGCGACCCAGTGCTCGTTGCCAACGCTGCGCCACTCGGGAATGCGCTCACGACACTCGTCGATCGCGATCGGGCAGCGCGTGTGGAAAACGCAGCCGGGAGGCGGGCGCAGCGGGCTGGGCACGTCGCCGGTGAGGATGATGCGCTCGCGCTTCTGCTCCACCGACGGGTCGGGCACGGGCACGGCCGAGAGCAGCGCCTTCGTGTACGGGTGCAGCGGGTTCTCGTACAACTCGACCCGGTCCGCCAGTTCGGCGATGTGGCCGAGGTACATCACCGCCACGCGGTCGGAGATGTGGCGCACAACCGACAGGTCGTGCGCGATGAACAGGTACGTCAGCCCGAACTTTTCCTGGAGGTCTTCGAGCAGGTTGATGATCTGCGCCTGAATAGACACATCAAGCGCCGAGACTGGCTCGTCGCACACGATGAAGTCAGGCTCCACCGCGAGCGCGCGGGCAATACCGATGCGCTGGCGTTGACCGCCGGAGAATTCGTGTGGGTAACGGTTGGCGTAGTACGGATTGAGGCCGACGACGCTCAGCAGTTCCTGCACGCGATCTTTGCGCGCCTTGCCCTTGGCAAGATTATGGATCGCCAGCGGCTCGGCGATGATCGAGCCAACCGACATGCGCGGGTTCAGCGACGCGTACGGATCCTGGAAGATCATCTGCATCCGGCGGCGGAACTTGCGAAGGTCGCCGCCTTTGATCTTGGTCAGGTCGGTGCCATCGAAGTTGACGGTGCCAGCTGTCGGCCGGTAGAGCTGGAGGATCGCGCGGCCGGTCGTGGACTTGCCGCAGCCCGACTCGCCCACCAGACCGAGCGTTTCACCGCGCTTAATCTCGAACGAGATGCCGTCCACCGCCTTCACGTCGGCGACCTTGCGCTGGAAGATCAGCCCGGCGGTGACGGGGAAATACATCTTGAGATCGTCCACCGAAACCAGCGTTTCGCCCGCCTTCGCCTTGGTTAGGGCGCCGCTGGAGGCCCCGGTGCGTGTGCTTTGTTGCTGCGTGGTCATGCCTGGGCCTTCTCCTTTTCCGCCTGCTCTACTATTGGCAGCGATTCACGGCTAACCCGCTCCCATTCCCAGCACGCCGCGAAGTGCGCCTCGCCCACCATCATCAGCGGCGGGTACTCGTCGAGGCACTTCTCCACATGCCACCGGCAGCGCGGGTAGAATGAGCAGCCCTTTGGCAGGTTGACGAGATCGGGCGGGGATCCCTCGATCGGTTCCAGCTTTGCCTTGCGCGTCTCATCAAGACGCGGCACCGACTTGAGCAGGCCGACCGTGTAGGGGTGACGCGGATTGGCGTACAGCTCTTTGGCGGTCGCGCGCTCGATCACCTTGCCGGCGTACATCACGTTCACGCGATCAGCGTAGCGGGCGACAACACCGAGGTTGTGCGTGATGACGATGACGGCCGTGCCGAGTTCCTTGGACAGCCGGGCCATGATCTCGAGGATCTGCGCTTGAATGGTGACATCGAGCGCGGTGGTCGGCTCGTCGGCCAGCAGCAACTTCGGGTTGCACGAGAGCGCCATCGCGATCATCACGCGCTGACGCATACCGCCGGAGAACTGGTGCGGGTAATCGCTGAGGCGGCCAGGCGCCTCGGGGATGCCGACCATCTCCAGCAGCTCAATCGCCCGCTTGCGCGCCTGCTCTTTGTCGTACTTCAGGTGAAGTTCAATCGCCTCGGTGAGCTGGCGGCCGATGGTGAGCACCGGATTGAGCGAGGTCATCGGCTCCTGGAAGACCATGGCAATGCGATTGCCACGGATGTGGCGAATCTCGTCCTCATCAGCCTTCAGGAGATCTTGGCCCTCGAATAGGATCTCGCCGCCAACGATCTTCCCGGGCGGATTGGGGATCAGCCGCAGGATCGATAGCGCGCTGACGCTTTTGCCGCAGCCGGACTCACCCACGAGACCGAGGGTTTCTCCTTCCTCGACATCGTAGGAGACGCCATCGACGGCCTTGACCACGCCTTCTTCAGTGAAAAACTGGGTACGTAGGTCTTTGACTTGGAGCAGAGCGCCCATCAATCCTCCTTCGCGCGGCCCAGGGGTGTTGAATAGCCGCGCCCATCCCCCTCCATGATCGACACGCTGCAGCGGCGATCCTCCCCGTGCCCGTTCACCCCGGTTGAGCGGGCAACACGGACAGCGACTCGAACGTGTTCTGCGCGCTATCCTGCGTTAATCGTGCATTTTGGTCAAGTGGTATATCGGTGGGGAAGAGGAGACTCGAACTCCTACGCCTCGCGGCACATGATCCTAAGTCATGCGCGTCTGCCAATTCCGCCACTCCCCCAGTTGCGAACAGGGAACACGGGACGGGGAACAAGAGACAGGTGTCCCGACGTTCCGCTGTTCCGTGTTCCCTAGCGCCGGTGAGCCGCGAAGGACTCGAACCTTCAACCGGCTGATTAAGAGTCAGCTGCTCTACCAATTGAGCTAGCGGCCCGGACGATAAACCTGGCTCCGCGAGGGCCGGGTCAAGCGTGGCGGGAGTATAGCACAGGCCCCACGACCGGGCAACGGCTCAACTACGAGCGAACTGCCCCCGGACCCATGCAACCATCGCGGACTAGTCATCCCTCCACGAGCCAGTGTAGCGGTACCTGACAATTTACGCCAATCAGCGGCCGGCGTCACTCCTGCCCGATTCGCCCGACGCCTGCCGGCAGGAGACGCCCCGAGCGCCGAGTTGCTGAGCGGACATATACTGCGCCCGCGTATAGACTAGAGACGGTAGCAATCGATCAGATCCCGGCAGCGTTGCCGCGACGCGGATAAGCGCTGCCGGTGGAGAGTACAGCACACCATGATCGACATGCATCTTAACCGAACCATTCCTGTTCCGCTTCACTCTCAGGTCTATCAGCAGTTGAGCGACGCGATTCGTGACGGACGGATGAAGGCGGGTGACGCTCTGCCGCCCGAGCCGGCGCTGGCGCGGCGACTCGTTATCGCCCGCGGCACACTTCGGCAAGCGGTTGATCAGCTCGTGCGTGAGGGCCTGCTGCGCCGGGAGCGTGGACGCGGCACCTTCGTGGAAGCCGTGGCCAGCCATGCAACGGCCGGGCCGGCACTCACCCGCCAAACGGCGCTCACCGATACGGAGCAGCCGCGTACGTTTCGGGTGGTGCGCCACCACTCGCGCGTCGCGCCGCCGCGCATACGCGAGGCGCTCGCCCTCGGTCCGGGCGCACGGGTATGGGAGATCGAACGCGTGCGACTCGTCCACGGTGATCCGGTCGCCTTGGAAACGATCTATCTGCCGGAGGAGCGACTGCCGGGGTTCTCGCCGGACGCTATCGAAGAGCGCTCGTTGTATGAAGTGATAGAGGCCGACTGGGGCTTGACCGTCAGCGGCGCGGATATGACCGCACGGGCCGTATTGCTCGACGATGAGCCGGCCCGGCTGCTCGGCCTCGTGGCCGGCTCCCCCGCCTTTCATGTTGAACGCACGACTGAGGCCGATGGTCTAATCGTTGAACTGCGGTCCATGTTGCTCCCCGGCCATCATCGCGTCCGTCTCCAGATGTCCCGCGAACACTTGCTCCCGGATTGATCCATGATAAACCCCCGTTCTCCGCGGACCCGCCCTGCCACCCGTTCACGACGCCGGCGGGGCCGGGCGCGGCGGTGCGCCGTGTGCATGGGATGACGCACCGTAGCCGTGGCTGTGCCCAAAATGGGCAAAGCCGCCGCCGGCCGGCGCCTGGGGCTTTGCAGGGGGTGGGGGCGCCTCGCCGCCGCGCTGGCCGATCTTGACCGGCGCGGTGAAGATGCGGTCACTAGCGGCGCCGTCGAGCGGGCAGTTGGCCGGGTTCGAGGCGTCGCTCATCTTGCGCGATACCTCGAACTCCATCTCACATTTCGGACACCGAAAGCCGTACAGTGGCATCGCTGGCCTCCTCTATCCGGGTTGCGTATACTCAGTATTGCAGGCGCATTCCGTTGCATCTACGATGCCGTGTTCAGGGGAGCCACATGTTGCAGCGTATCCTCATTATTGCAGACGCTTCGGTGCCGGACGAGGCACTGAGCGAACTCCGCATCTTCTCCTCCCAACTCGCCGATGCCATTCAGGAGCCGGTCGGTCTGGCGGGCGCCGGCAAGACCCGGATGAGGGCCGTGCGCGCCGCGTTGCTCGCCGCGGGCGGCCCGCGGCACGCGCAGGAGTTCACGCCGCGTTCGCCAGTCTCTGCCGCGTCGATGGGCTCGGCCGATTTCATCTGGCGGGAGGACGGACGGCCTGACTGGGAGCAGATGTGGTCGGGCTTCTGCGAACTGGCGCTGTACGGCGGCCCCCCACATCGCGGCGAGGAGGCGGCGCTGCACGCGTCAGCCGCCGCCGTCCTTCCCACGGAGGAGATCGACGCGATCGCGGAGATTCGTCGCGGGGTCTGGGAGACCACCGGCCTCTTCGCTGAAGCGGCTGACGAGCCGGGATGGATCGCCATCACCTGCCACTCCCGCAAGATGGCGGCGTGGCTATGCGCGTCGATCATCCTGGAAAACGTCGATGCCCGCTGCGAGGACGAGCGCCTGTTCGTCCCCGCCAGCCCTGCCTTCCACCTCAAAGACGAGATTAAGAGCGTGATCACAGTCGTCGCCAAGACGAATCACTACTGGCAGGCGCACATCGAGGCGCGGGAGGCGGCGGCGCGGACAGCGGGCGCGGCCGACTAAACGGCCAGGGCGAACCAATTAGCC
>JBBQJF010000052.1:0-21333 GCA_038325665.1 Dehalococcoidia bacterium
ATGCAGCTTATCGCGGAGGATGGTCAATCACCGCGGATTCTAGGCGCCCAGACCGGCGTGGGGGAGCATTATCGACGCGTGCGAACCGCGAATTCCCCGCCTGCACTGATACGGAACTCGCGACAGGAAGGGAATCAACACCGAGTGTGCGTCCGGCGGATGCACGGAGTCGCCCACGAGGGGCAAGACGAAAACCGCGACGACCAGGGCAAGAAGTACGGCGAGGCATGCGGGTGTCACGAGCCGGCGGCGCCAGCGTGGGTTGCGGCTCGGGGTCATAATGTCGCGCTCACTTCGCCCGCGTCGCGCCGGCGAGCGCTCGGAGCGTCCCGGCGCGAACAAGGGAGCCGTTGTCGTCGAGCAACCGGCGGCGCGCATGTCCGATCCGCTCCGGACCCGCGCCCCACGCGACGCATTGCACAGGAGCAACCGACAACAGCGACACGCGTGCCATTCATTCAGCCATTAACAAGTGCGAACCCGCTTAACTGTAGCGCACCCCTGGGACGGGAACAAGCGACATGGAATGGGAACGGCGCCGCTCGGTCGAGTGTCGGTTGCCCGCCACGCGGTTGGCGCTGCCGCGATCAAGACCCGTCGTCCGCGCCGCCGGCAGCGTGGGTTGGGGGGTGCGACCGCGGGGAGGCGTCCGCCCCAGGCTGCCAGCCAGTCGATGGCAGGCCACGGCGGACGGGACGATGGACGCGTGGGCGCTGGTCGATGGCTGGCTTACCGGCTCGCGACAATGCTCCGGACCTGCTGGCCATGCTCGCGGTCATGATGGGTGACATTTTCCAGCACGCTCAGCACGCTGTACTCTTCTCGACCAAGCATGCTCAGCCGGTAGAACGACGCCTCATCGATGCCGTCGAGCGCATCGAGCAACGCCTGACGTGAGGCCGCGAGCTCGCGCACGGCGTCATTGATGGACGCGGGCGGGCCTGGCGGATCCGGTGATGGCGCCGGCGGACGCTCGCGCAGTTGCCGGACCAGGCGGGCGTAGTGCTCCTCCGACTGAAGCAGGTGCTGCACCACCCGGCCCACGGACCATCCACCACGCCGTGACCGCGTCAGATCGGCATCCGCGACCTGATTGAGAATCGCCAATAGCTCCTGCCGCGCGCTGTCTAGCTCCCGCCGTGCGACAGTAAGGTCGCCATTGAAGTCCGGTGTCATGATGCCCCCCCCAACCTGACCCATCACCCCGTCGGTTATATCACACCCGTGTCGAATTCCCCGCCGTTACCCGCGGTCCGTTGGATAGCCAGCCGCCTGCCACCCACCGTAGCCGTTATCGAGGTTCACGAGCGGACCACTGAACCCGGCCCGCTCCAACAGCGACAGCGCCGTGGCGGATCGCTCGCCGTGGCCGCAATAGGCCACGATCGGTCGGTCGGCCGGCAAGGCGTCCAAGCGTTGGGCAAGCGTGCCCAGCGGCACCATCAGCGCCTCGCTGATATGTCCGGCCGCCACCTCGCTCGGCTCGCGCACATCGAGCGCGATCGCCCCATCGCGGAGCAGGCCGCGGACGTCGCCGGCCGGCACGAGCGCGCCCACCCGTGTCGGAAGACCGGCGGCCTGCCACGCGGGCATCCCGCCGGCAAGCCAGCCGGCGAACCGTTCGTACCCCACGAGCAGTGACTCATCGATCACCCGGTCGAGCGCCACATCATCATCGGTCACGAAGAGGAGCGGCGTGTCGGGCGGCGCCAACCAACCCAGCCAGGTGGCATAGGCATCCCGGAAGGCATTGGAGAGGGCACCCGGGATGTGGCCGGCGGCATAGGCCTCCTTGGCGCGCACATCGATCACCAGCGCCGTCTGGCGGGCGGTCGCGAACTCGGCCGGCGTACATGCCGGCGGCATGGGGATGTCGCGCCGCGGTCGCGGTCCGGCCTGGTTGACCGGCCGCAGCCGGAAGAAGTAGGCCGGTGCGGCCGGGAAGGTCGTGGGAAACCAGCGCGTGAAGGTTTCCTCATCGGTCATCTGGAGCAACGGATTGGTTGCCCGCTCACGGCCCAGGGTCGAGACCCGCTCGCCACCCGCGCCGGTCGAGCAGAATGACCCGCCGCCATGAGTGGGGTAGAGAACCGTGTCATCGGGCAGCGCGGCGAAGGCCTCATGCAGCGTGCGGAACTGCGCTCGCGTGAGCGACGTGGTCTGGTCGGAGGCGATGAGGTCGGTGCGGGCGGCGCCGCCGGCGATCAGCGACCCACCGGAGAACAGCAACGGCGGCCCCGATGGACCCCGAAGCACGTAGCTGAGATGTTCTGGTGTGTGCCCGGGCGACGCGACGGCCTCGACCTCCCAGCCAGCCAGCGGGATGCGGTCGCCCGGCGCCATGGGCTGGTGCGGAAAGCGAACCCCCGCCGCCCGCGGCACGACAATGCGCGGCACGCCGGCCGCCGCCAGTTCCGTGCTGCCGGAGATGAAGTCGGCGTGCAGATGCGTCTCGAACGCGGCGACTATCGTGAGATCGCGGGCCGCGGCTGTCTGCCAGTAGCGGCCGGCGGTGCGGTCGGGGTCGATGAGGATGGCCGTGCCCTCGCCAAGCTCGGCCAGATAGGAGCTGTTGCCCAGCCCCTCGTGCACATACGGGATGACGGTCACGTCGATACCTCCACATTGGAACTCGGGACGGCCGCGGGGCGACGGCCGAGGGTTAACGCCGCGACGATGCCGGATGCCACGGTCAAGGCTGCTACCGCCTGGATGGCCACGCCCAGCCCAAACAGGTCCGCCAGCACACCGGCCCCGAGCGCCCCGACCATCGCGCCGGCGTCACGCCAAAAGCGGTACACGCCCAGGGTCGTGGACCGCTCGTGCGGGTGAACCGCGTCTCCGATGGCCGCGAGCAGCGTCGGGTAGACCATCGCCGTGCCCATGCCCAAGAGCAGCACCCCGGCCAGCCAGGCGCCAAAGCTGTCGCCGATACCAACGAGGGCGACGGCGACTCCCTGCAGCACCATTCCCCATACGATTAGCGGGCGGCGGCCGAGCATGTCGCTCGCCCAGCCGGTGCCCAATTGCAGCGCGCCCCACACCAGCGGATAGGCGGCCGCCAGCAGCGCGATGCGGCCGAGCGCAAGCCCCCGGGTGGCGAAGAAGATGGGGAAGATCCCCCAGGCCAGACCATCGTTAAGGTTGTTGACGAAGCCGGCCTGGGTAGCGCCAACCAGGGCGGGCCGGCGCCAGGTCGCCTCGGCGAAACTGTGCACCAGGGATGGCGGTCGCGGCTGACTGGTGTGCCCGGCCGCCTCCGCGGCGACGAAGGGGGCCGTGTCGCGCACGAACAGCACGCTCAGTCCCAGCCCCGCCGCGGCGAAGGCGACGCCGAGATAGAACGGCGCGGGCCGCACGCCAAAACGGTCCGCGATGATCCCGGAGAGGAAGGCAGCGACGGCGACGGCCATGTAGCCCGCCGCCTCGTTGAATCCGAGCGCGAGGCCCCGCCGGCGCGGGCCGACAAGGTCCATTTTCATGTTGACAGTCATCGACCAGCATAGGCCCTGATTGACACCCAGCAGCACGTTGGCGGCGATGACCCAGGCCCAGCTCGGCGCCCAGATGATGAGCACCGGCGCCGGCAGGCCGAACAACCAGCCGGCGATCAGCAGCCAGCGCCGTGAGAAGCGGCCGGAGAGCCGGCCGGCGGCGAGGTTGGCCACCGCCTTTGCCAGCCCGAAGGTGGCGATAAACGAGACGGCGACGGTGGTGGAGGTGATGCCGAAGTCGGTCGCGGCCACGGCGGGCAGAATGGCGCGCTCGATGCCCACCATCCCACCGACGAAGGCATTGACGGCGACCAGCAGCGCGAACTGGCGCCAGTTGGCGCCGAGGCCCAGGCGCAACGCCGCCGGCCCTAACGGTGGAGGAGCGGTGTGCTGGGTCATCGGTATCCTCACGGGTTGAGGACGTTCGTTGCCTCGACGGCCAATCTGGCCACATCCCAACGGCGTGACTAGGGCTTACGCGCGCCGAACGTGACGCCGCGCGTGTCGAATTCGTTGGCATCAGACTCGTGCGCGCTGCCGGAGAAGACATCGATCTGGATGCCCCAGTGGACATCCACGAAGCCGGCCCGAGTGAGAACCCACTGCCACTCTGCCTCCAGCAGAGCGCCGGCAATTCAGCCGGACCACAATTCGATGTCGTCCTTGGCGTCCTGGGGGACCTCCTTGTGTACCACGATGTCCCCAATCTGGAAGCGCCCGCCGGGCCTGAGTACCCGGCAAACCTCGCGCATGACGGCCGGTTTGTCCGGGCAGAGATTGATGACGCCGTTGCTGATGACCACGTCGACGCTCTCGTCCGCGACCGGCATGTCCTCGGCGTAGCCGTGCCGCACCTCCACGTTGGTCAGGCCAAGTGCAGCGGCGCCGGCCCGGGTCTTTTCTCGCATCGCCTCGGTCATGTCAACGGCGATGACGTGGCCGCCCGGTCCGACCTGACGAGCGGCGAGCAGGGTGTCGAACCCGGCGCCGCAGCCGATATCGAGCACGACCTCGCCCGGGCGCAGCCGGCCCAGCGTAAACGGATTGCCGGTGCCAGCGAACGAGTCCACCGTACCGCGCGGCAACGCGGCGACATCGGCGTCATCATAGCCGAGCATGCCGGCCAGCGGCCGGCCGGTGTGGAAGTGGAATCCTTTTGCGGGTGAGGTCGCCACGTCGGTGTACTTGGCGGACACCCGCGCCCGCAACTGATCGCGGTCGACATGAGCGGCGTCGACGGATGAGGTCATGGCTTCGTGCCTCCCGCGGCCCACGTCGCTGTTGGACTCTCATGGGCCTCTGAGCACCATCCTGAAACAATATCCTCAATTTGTCAATAGATTTCTTGAACAACGTTGCAGTTGGTCAACCGACGGGCTATCGTGGATGGTATGAGTCACCGTTCGTTCAAGAATCATCTGTACGCCGAGTTCGGCCGGGTGGGCAGTGCCCTCGCCAGCGAGAAGCGGCTGGAGTTGCTCGATCTGCTCGCCCAGGCTCCCCGCCATGTGGATTCCCTGGCGACCGAGATGGAGGTGTCGGTCGCCAACGTCTCGCAACACCTGCAGGTGCTGCGTACGGCACGGCTGGTTGAGTCCGAGAAGGAAGGTACGAAGGTACGCTATCGATTGGCGGGTGAGGATGTGTTGCGGCTGTGGCTGGCGCTGCGGAGCGTGGCGGAGGCGCGGCTGGCCGATGTCGGCCAAGTGGTCCGCGACTTCGGTGTGTTGGCCGACGAAGGACCGGTCGTCTCGCGCGACGAGTTGGCGGAGCGGGCGGCGCGCGGGGAACTCATCCTGATTGATGTGCGCCCGACCATCGAATATGCCCACGGCCACCTGCCCGGCGCACTATCGATGCCCGTCGCCGCCCTCCCATCGCTGCTGGGCGAGCTGCCGCGCGACAAGCCGATTGTGGCCTACTGTCGCGGCGCCTACTGCCTGTTCGCCGATGAAGCAGTCGCCCTGCTGCGCCAGAATGGCTTCGATGCGGTGCGGCTCGATGGCGGCTGGCCCGAGTGGTGGGCGGAAGGCCGCGCTGTTGCCGCCGGGCCTGACCCGTGATGCGAGGCGCGACCGTCCGCGCGGCGTGGCGGTCCGCGCGGCTGCGACGTTGTCCCGACCAACCACTGCCCTCGCATGTCTCTGCTGCTTGCCCGTGGCCGCCCCGGAGTCGTGCACGAATCCCGACCGGCTACCGCCAGTCGATCTGCGATTGGCTGCTGCCCCGGGCCAGTTTGCGCGGCGTCTCACCGGGCGTGACCCGGTAGAGAGCACATACGCCCATGACGGCAATCGATGCACCGTCTGGCGACCAGGCGAGATACGGATCGTCCTCACGCATCTCGCCGAGCCGCTCCGGCTCACCTCCGCCGGCTGGAATCGCCCAAAGGTCAATCGGCGGGCCGTGCGCGACTTGCACGCGGCTGCCAAAGCCGGCGTCCGCCGTTGGCGGCCCAGCCGATACCCTCGACGCCCGTGCCGGTCTTTTGGCGCGTGAACGCGATACGCTCATCGCTGCCGTCGAGCGCGCTGACCGCGACGCCGTACGCCGATGCTCGCCTCAGGTGGACGCGACCGCAGACCCTGAGCCGGTGCAGGGCGTTTCGCACACGATCCTATCGGCCACGCTGGACGCTGAACCGCGTCGCGGCGGCAGGCCACGCGTACGGGCACGGTCCCATTTCTAATCGTCTGGCGTGAACTGTTCACCCCGCGCCCCCATCTGATGCGCCCCGGCCGAGCCACCACGCTTCAGGTATGCTGCAATTGCCATGACGACCCCCGAACCCTGTCGCGCACGAGGACGGTCGAGATGTCCATCGCGCCGCCGCCAGACCCATTATCATCGGCCTCTCCCGTGCCGCCCGACATTTTCGACGGCGACGGCGAGATGGCCGCGCTCATGCGCGCAACTGACCGGGCGGGGACTGAGGTTGGACCTGTCGAGGGGTGGCCGCAAAGTCGGCACGGTGCTCAGCATCCTGCTCACCTCACGTCATCCGATCTTCGTGTGGTGGGGATCCGATCTGGTGCAGTTCTATAACGACGCTTACCGGCCAATCCTCGGCGCGCAAGCATCCCGCCACCTTGGGCGGGCACGGGCGTGAGACCTGAACGAGATTTGGGACGTGATCCGGCCGATGATTGCCGCCGTGCACGGCGGTGAATCCACCGAGATATGGGACGGCCTGCTGATCCTCGACCGCAACGGGTTTCTCCAAGAGGGCGATTTTGACTATGCCTACAGCCCCATCCGGGACGAAACCGGAGGTGTCGGGGGCATCTTCTGCGCGTGCAACCAGACCGCGCGTAAGGTCCTGGGCGAGCGGCGCCCGCGGACGCGCCGCGAGCTGGCGGCCCGCACTATCGAGGCGAAAGCAGCGGGGGAGGCGTGCCGCGCCGCCGCCGAGGTCATGGAAGGCAACCCGTCGGACGTGCCGAACGCGCTGTTGTACCTCGTGGACGCGGACGGCACGCGAGCGCGGCTGGCGCGGTCGGCCGGTCTGGCGGCAGGAGAGCCGGCAAGCCCACGGGAGGTTGACCTCGGCGCGGACGGCGCATCGCCATGGCCGCTGGCCCGCGTGGCGCACCGCGGCGACATCGCGGTCGCGCTCCGGCGCGAGACGCGAGATGGGCGGCACTGGGCCGTGCTCTCGGTGGCCGATGCCGGGATCGGCATCCCTGCCGCCGACCTGCTCCACGTCTTCGCGCGCTTCCGCCGTGCGGGCAATGCCGGCCGCATCGCCCGCACGGGCATCGGGCTGGCCGGGCCGAAGCGGATCATTGAGCAGCACGGCGGCGCGATCTCGGCCGAATGCGACGAGGGGAAGGGTCCATCTTCACGGTGCGGCTTCCGCTGGCCTAGCGCGCGAGCACGGGATGATCAGCCGGCCCATCCGACGATGCGCTCATCTCGTTCGCTGCCGTTAGGCGCGGCGGCGTGCCAATGTCAAGAATGCAGCGGGCACGGCAACCGACGGGGTACCCGACCCGCCACGCGTACGGTCCGCGTTACGCGCCGCATCCCCGCGCCCCCGGGCCGTGCGGCCCGAATCGCGGCGGGTGTGACGCCGGCGAGCAACGGCGCGAGCACGAGTCCGGCCCACTCCGCGCCCGGTACCGGCATCACCCGCGCGAGCACACCGGCCAACGCCAGCGTGCCACTAAATTGGAGGACGTCGGCCGCCACCGCGACCGCCAGCGCGGGCAGGAGTGGCGCCCGGCGCAACGTGGTGAGTAGCACCGCGAGATACAAGCTGGCATAGCCGGCCGCGAAGATTGACGAGAGGGTGACGGCGCCGCTGCCGCCACGGCCGGCCCGTCCGACCGCCCGGCCCAGTCGCCCGCCCGCCCATGCCGGTAGCCGCCGTTGCAGCCGGGACAGTCCCGGCTGCCCCACCCGCCGCGTCAGCCACCAGTACGTGAGGAACACCGCCACATCCGACACGATGTACATGCCGAACATGATGGCCATCCCCATGCCCAGCGTGCGCCCGACCGCCACCGCCGCGTACGACGACTGCGGAATCGGGGCGCACATCAGCGCGAAGACCTGGAGACTGATCAGCATCCAGCGCACGGGGCTTCACCTCTTCGTTCAGTGACCCCATCGTCCCATCGCGACGGGGTTGCTCCCACCCGCGCCGGTCCTGCTTTACCCGGACGATGGTCCGTGCTCATCCTCGTTGAATCGGACCTGATCTCTGCCATCCTCTACGATCACGCGTCGCTCCTGGATCAACCCGTGCGCGAATCGCACGCGCACGGTATACGCGCCCGGTGACAGTCCCGTGAACTCGGCCCACCAGTATCCGCCCGACCCACCCTGTTCGGCTCGGGCCGTACGCCGCGCCTCCACCACCGCGACCGCGGCCCCGCGCCCGCCGGTCTCGGCGCGGCCTTTGACGAACACCCACAATGTCACTCGTTGTCGTGATGGCATCGCGTCGCCTTTCTCGTGCCGCGCCGGTCGCCGGGTCACGGCAGTATCCGTGGCTGGACACTGGCGGGCAGACACGCTACCGTCTGCATCGCGGTGGGGTTTAGCCGGCCCTGACGGCGTGCGAGCTGGTCGTCGGGTCGCCGTGAGGTGGTCCCCGCTCGGAGGTAGGGGTATGGCCGGTCCGCTGGCAGGGCTGCGGGTGATCGAGTGCGGCGAGGGCACGTCCGCCGCCTACGCCGCCAAGCTGCTCGGCGACCTGGGCGCGGAGACGCTCAAGATCGAGCACTCGGAACAGGGCGATGTCACCCGCACGCGCGGACCCTTCCCCGGCAACACGCCGGATCCAGAGACGAGCGCGCTGTTTCTTTATTTGAACGCGAACAAGCGCGGCGCGGCAATTGATCTCACCCATCCCCGCGGCCGCGAGGCGCTCACGCGGCTGGTGGGCGAGGCCGATCTCCTGATCCACAACGTGCCTCCCGCGCGAATGCCCGCCCTAGGCCTCGTGTTCGACGACCTGCACCGCCGCAACGCCGCGCTTATCATGACCTCGATCTCGCCATTTGGCGCCACCGGCCCGAACCGTGACTTCAAGGCCGAGGAGTTGACCTCCTCGAACGCCGGGGGCTGGGCATGGATCGTCGATCCCGACGTCGGCGACCGCAACCTGCCCCCCCTGAAGTCGTTCGGCGACCAGTGTAATTACCAGGCGGGGCTGAACGCCGCCGTCGCCTCGCTGGGGGCGCTACTGGCGCGCGACCTGCACGGCGCCGCCGGGCAGCACATCGACGTCTCGGTCCAGGAATGCGTGATGACGTTCCTGGAAATGAACTTCATCCACTACAGCTACGGTGGGCGGGTCGCGACCCGCTACGGCTCGCGCGTGCTGCATCCATGGTCGATGCTGCGAGCAAGTGACGGACTTGTCTTCATGGTGTGCGTCGAAGAAGACCAGTGGAGCCGCTTCGTCGAGTGGATGAACGCGCCGGAGTGGGCGTCGCTCGAGGTGTTCGCCGACCGCTTTCTGCGCGCCGAGAACTGGGACGCTCTCAAGCCGTTCATCGAGGAATGGACCGCCGAACGCACGGTGGACGAAATCTTTCAGGGCGGGCTGCGCCGCCGCATCCCCGTGGCGCCCGTCTCGATGATGTCTGATCTGCTCACCGACCAGCATCTGCGCGAGCGTGACTTTTTCGTGAAGTTGGCCCACCCACGGGCGGGGACGCTCGAATACGCCGGCGCTCCGTGGAAGCTCTCCGCGACGCCGTGGGAGTTGCGGACGCCCGCTCCGCTACTCGGCCAGCACACGGAAGAGATACTCGCGGCGGCGGGCTACGGTCGCGGCGAGATCGATAAGCTGGCTGACGAGGGCGTAATCTAGCGAATCTGGTCCGAACGGCGGCGACCAACCGGCCACCTCCCGGTCGCGTGGTCCGTCCACCGTCGTACGTCGGGAGTCGCGTGATGCCATTGCCGTTGGAAGGGATCCGGGTGTGCGACTTTAGCTGGGTGTGGGCGGGACCGTTCTGCACGCTCCAGCTCGCGCACCTCGGCGCCGAGGTGATCAAGATCGAGAGCAGCAGACGCTCGGACACCGTGCGGCGACTGCCATCGTTCGCCGGCAACCAGCCCGGACTGAACCGCGCCGGCTACTTCAATCAGTACAACCAGGGCAAGCGCTCGCTCAGCCTCGACCTCTCCTCGCCGGAGGGGCGCGCTATCGCCGCGCGTGTGGCGCGGGAGAGCGACATCGTCGCCGAGAACTTCGCCCCTGGTGTGATGCACCGTCTGGGTCTCGACTACGAGACGCTTCGCGCCGCCAAGCCGGACATCATCATGATCTCGCTGTCGGGTTATGGCGCGACCGGGCCGCTCAGCCCCTATATCGCCTACGGCCCGACGCAAGTACCGATGAGCGGGTTGTCCTCGCTGACCGGCTTTCCGGGCGGCCAGCCGGTATCGGTGGGGTTGAGCTACGGCGACCCCAACGGCGGGGTTCACGGCGCGGTGGCGCTCCTCGCGGCGCTGTGGCACCGGCGGCGCACCGGCGAGGGCCAGTACATCGATCAATCACAGTGGGAGTCCGCTGTCGCGCTGCTCGGCGACGCGCTGCTCGACCAGCAGATGAACGGCCGCCAGCAAGACCGCATCGGCAACCGCGACCCGATCATGGCGCCGCATGGTGTATATCGCTGCTCTCCCGGGGCCACGTCCGATCCCCGCCACGGGGGAGATGAGACTGATACTTGGGTATCGATCGCGTGCGCGACCGACGGCGAATGGCAGACGTTGTGCCGGGCGATGGGACAGGCGCACCTCGCCGCGGACCCGCGCTTCCACACCGCCGCGGGCCGCAAAGCGAACGAGGATGAGGTGGACGCGATCATCAGCGCATGGACCCGCGCACGCGACCGCTGGGAGGTGACGCGCGTGCTCCAGGCGATGGGGATCGCCGCGTTCCCGTCGATGAGCGCCGCTGACCTGGCGGACGATCTCCATCTGAACGAACGAGCGATCTTCGTGGAATTGGAACACCTCGAGGTCGGGGTGCGGCGCCACATCGGCATTCCCTACAAGATGTCGGGGACGCCGGTGCAGGTGCGCCGTCCCGCGCCGCTGCTCGGGCAGGACACCGACGACATTCTCCGCGATATCCTGCATATGTCCGATGCCGAGATCGCCGCGCTACGCGAAAAGGGAGTGTTGGAGTAGCGCCGGGACGGAGGACCACCTAACCCCCCGGCCCCCTTCCTCCCTGCAAGGGAACGGGGAGACGACCGATGACGCTGGACTCCCCTCCCTTGCAGTCTGCCCCGGCACAGCCGGGGGGGAGGGGTCGGGGGAGAGGTGGCGCGGCCGCGCCGGGAGGATCACCGTCACATCGACGACAGACGGCGCGCGCGGTGCGTCCTATCATGGGCAGTGCT
Source organism: Dehalococcoidia bacterium (assembly GCA_038325665.1). Lineage (GTDB taxonomy): Bacteria > Chloroflexota > Dehalococcoidia > CAUJGQ01 > CAUJGQ01 > CAUJGQ01. Next base: position 11,366 of record JBBQJF010000052.1, read on the forward strand.
AAGCAGCGATGGGGGAGGGGACGACAATGACCGCTGAATCCGGGGTCACGCCCGGCGAGCACGATCTGATCGCGGTCGAGCAACGCCTGAGCGTTTTGTGGGCAGACTTGTCGCCCGCGCAACAGATGGTACTCGACACCATCATCGGCGCGAGTCTCACCGTGGCCGACACCGGCGACACCAGCGGCTTCTCGATGATGGCCGCGAACCCGGAGATGATGCGGGCGCATATCCAGGAGCGCACGGCCGAACTGCGTGGTGAATGGCGACAGGTGGCAGCACGCGATGGAGCGGCGACGGTGCGGGCGCGCTGGGACCTACGCCCCATGCTGGACCTCCTCGGGCCAAGGCCCACGCCGGCGCGCCTGTCACGATCCGAACGCGGCGTGACAGCCTGAACCCCGGCTCACGTCCCGCGGCGCCCATGATGATTTTGCCGCGGAGGCAGCGCCGCCATCCGTGTGGCCGTGGCGGTCCACCGACGCGCCGAGCACCTGCAACACCCGCCGGCCACCCCACGCCGCGCGCCTCGTGCCTGCTCCGCTCCGCTTGTATCATGTCAGGGCCGCGGCCTCGGGGCGGAGAAGATTGCACGGCGGGTATACACATGTCCTCACGCGAGCCGTTTAAGCAGCGCCTGAAGCACACGCTCGCCGATGAGGATATTCACGTCGCGCTGCACCGCGGACTGACCACACTCCGCGACCGTCGCAACCTACGCTTCGAGCCGGGTGAGTTTCCACTGGTCCAAGAACGGTTGGGCGCGATGAAGGCGGACGCGATCGCGCGTTTGCCCGAACTGGTGGCGCGGTTCACCGCCGAGGCGGAGGCCGTCGGTGCAACCGTCCACCCGGCCGCGACCATCGACGATGCCCGCCGGATCATCGGAGACATCGCGCGGTCGCACGATGCCAAGCTGATCACGAAGTCGAAGTCGATGGCGACCGAGGAGATCGAGCTGAACGACTACCTCGAGGGCCTCGGCATCGAGGTGGTCGAGACCGACTTGGGCGAGTGGATCATCCAGATCGCCAAGGAACATCCCTCCCACCTGATCGCGCCCGCGATCCACATCACCCGCGAGCGGGTGGCGGCGTTGTTCTCCGCGATGAGCGGCGAGCCGGTGCCGTCCGACACGCAGACGCTGGTCAAGTTCGCCCGCCGCAAGCTGCGCGAGAAGTTCATCGCCGCCGACATCGGTATCACCGGCGCCAATATCGGCATCGCCTCCACCGGCACGATCGCGATCGTCACCAACGAGGGCAACGCCGATCTGGTCGCCACGTTGCCGCCGGTCCACATCGCCGTGCTCGGCGTCGAGAAAATCGTGCCGACGCTCGACGAGGCCACGGAGATTCTCAAGGTGCTGGCGCGCAACGCCACCGGTCAGAAGTTTTCCAGTTATGTCAATTTCATCACCGGCCCTAGCCGCACCGGCGACATCGAGATGGACTTGGCGATGGGCGTCCACGGCCCGCTCGAACAACACATCGTTCTGCTCGACAACGGCCGCTGGGCGGCGCGCGAAGATCCGGACATGCGCGAGGCGCTGAACTGCATCCGCTGCGGCGCCTGCGCGAATGTGTGTCCACCCTATGCGATCGTCGGCGGGCAAGCGTTCGGCCATATCTACACCGGGCCGATCGGTCTGGTGTTGACGGCGATGCACCACGGCCTCGACGCGGCAGGGGGGCCGCAATCGCTGTGCGCGTCTTGCAACGCCTGCGAAACGGTGTGCCCTGTCGGCATCCCCATCCCGCGTCAGATTATCGATGTGCGCCAGCGTTATGTCGCCGCCCACGGTTTACCCGTGAAGAAGCGGGCCGCCGTGGCCGCGCTGGGGAGCGGCACATTGCAGGCCCTCGGCCGGCTGGCGCAGGCGCCGTTCACCAAAGACGGGTTCCTACGCGGGGCGCCGATGCTCGGCGATCAGCTCTCGTGGCGCAGCCTGCCGGCGCTGGCGAACCCGCCGTTTCGTAAGCGCGGGGTGCTGACCGAGCCGCCGCCGCCGCTGATTCCCGGCAGTCAGGCCGCGGGGATGCGCGTCGCCTACTTCCCTGCCTGCCTGACCGACCAGATGGAGCCGGCGACAGGCGAGGCGGCGGTGCGCGTCCTGCGCGCGCTCGGTTGTGAGGTTTCGATCCCGGACGGCTGGCGTTGTTGCGGTCTGGTCGCCGCCAACGCCGGCGACGCCGAGGCGGCGAAGCCACTGCTCAAAGCGACGATCACGGCGCTCGAGGCTGACGATGCGCCCGTGATCGTCACGACCTCCACCTCCTGCGCCGCGATGCTGATCGAGGACGCGGCCCACCTGCTGCGCGACCAGTCCGCCTGGCGCGAGCGGGCCGAGCGGACCGCCAAGCGCTTGATCGACTTCACCCGCTTCATCGATACCGTCGCGAAGCTCCCGACGGGCGCTCTCGCTGGCCGGCCCGCCATTGAAAGTGGAGCGCCGGCCGGCACCGCCGTGGATGGCGTTCCCCCCAACACCCAGCACCCAATACCCATCACCTATCATGACGCGTGCCAGTCGTCGAACGTGCTCGGGATTGGACCGGAAGTGCGGCGCATCCTGCAGGACGTGTGTGGCATCGAGGTGCGCGAGATGTCGGAGTCGAACGTGTGTTGCGGCTTCGGCGGCACCTTCTCGCTCGAGCACCCGGACGTGGCCAAGCAAATCTTGGCCCGCAAGCTGGCCAACGTCGAAGCGACCGGCGCCGCGCGGGTGGTGATGGATAACCCCGGCTGCCTGATGCACATCGGCGGCGGTCTGCGCGCTGCTGGCCGCCCCGAGTGCGCCCGCCACCTCGCCGAGATTATGGCCGAGCGGCTGGGGTGACCTAACCCCCGGCCCCCTTCCCTGCAAGGGAAGGGGAGACGATGAGACCACCGGTCATGTGCCGGTGGCGGAGAGCCGGGCGACCCACCGGGTCGCCCATAGGGCACGCGCGACCACTCCGGTCAGGACACCATGCACGAGACGGAGAGCACCGGCGGCAGCGTCCCCGGCAGGCGCTGCCAGTGATCACCCCCGTCGGGGCTGGCGTAGACCTGCCCGTTGCTGGTGCCGACGTAGACGCCCTCGTGGTCGAGGCCGTCCGTGTCCAGCGCCTCGCGGTAGACACTCTGGTAGTCGTTCGGACCGGGTAGGCCGCATGTGAGCGCCTGCCAGGTGCAGCCACTGTCGCGCGTCCGGTACACCGCGAATTGACCGCGACACACGCGGAAGTTGTCGTCCTCGAACGCCAGCGGCACCACGTACGCCGCCGCATCACGGTCGCCGCGGGTCACGGCAATAGGGAAGCCGTGGAAGGACGGCAGGCCGTGGGTCACGTCCGTCCAGTTTGCGCCGCGATCATCGGAGCGGAAGACGCCGACATGAGTTTGCGACCAGAGGCGGTCCGGGTTCCTCTTATCCAGGCGCATCTTGTGCATCTCGTCCACTGCCGCCGGATCGACGTTAGGCGGCAGCGTCATCGGGAACAACTCCGAGATGCGGGCGATGAACTGCCTCGCATCGGGCGTCTCCGCCACCACCGAATGCGAGAACAGTCCCCAGGTCGCGCCGCCGTCGTGCGTCTCCCAGGACCCGCCGGCGCTGATACACAGATAGGCGTGTCGCGGGTCGCGAGGATCGATTTCAACCGTGTGGACGCAGGATGCGCCGCCGCCGGTACCCGTCCAGTACGGGCGCAGCTCGTGCCGGTTGATGCCGTCCATCGAGCGCCACGAGCGGCCCCAGTCCTCGCTGCGAAACAGACCGGCCGGCTGGGTGCCGCAATAGACCACGCCCGGCTCAGACTCGTGGCCGGGCCAGACACCCCAGATGTTCTCGATGGAGAGGCCCATGTCCTCGGGGAAACTGAGGCCCTCGCTGCGGTAGTCCCAGGTCTTACCGAGATCGTGACTCTTGGCAACCGAGCGGCCCCAGGCCCAGTGATTGGCCGCGGCATAGATTAGAGGCGGATCGTGGCGCACGTCGGCAGCCATGTGGTAAAACGACCAACCAGGCAGGATCGGTTCCGATAGCTCCCAACACTCCCGCCGTTCGTCCGAACTGTAGATGAAGCCACCCTTCTTCGTACCGACCAACAACCGTACCGACCGTCCCATCGTTGTCTCCTCCGACGACCGCTGCCTGACGTTATGTTAGACCATATGTTCTGGTCAGGCGGATGGTATCGGAACGCTGCTGCCACCGTCATGTCAGCAACCCCGCGCTCGTTGGTCAGACGGAGGAACCGGCGTTGGTGCAACGTCCGGCGGCCCGGTCGGTTCCGCGCGGCTGAACCCATGTTCACGCGGACGCGGGGCAAGGGGCGACCCACCGGGTCGTCCGTATGCGCGAACGCGGATAACCACTATCGGTGCGGCCCGATCGGTCGCCCGCGGACGCGTGCTCACCAGACAGCCAAGGCGAGAACACGTTAGGTACCACGTTCGACCCGGCCGAAATCGAGGTACTGGCCGCCGCCGGCGCGCGAGATCTGCACCCACTGCATAAACGCGCCCACCTCGGCGTGCAGCAGGTTTCGCTCGACTGCCACTGTCTCCGGCGGCGGTCCACCAGTGAGCGCCTCGTGCAACACGCGGCCGTCGAGGTCATTGGGGAGGGGAAGTCCCAGCAGATGAAGCAGCGTGGGCGCGATGTCCGCGTTGCCGGCCGGAACGTCGCTGACCACACCGCTCTTGAAGTCGGGGCCAGCGGCCACCAGGGAGTTTCGCATCTCCCATGAGCTGATCGCGCCGTGCGTGGCGACTTTGTCCACGGGCAGCGACCAGCATGTCCCCTTCCAACCGTGGGCGTTTGCCTCGTCGCCCCAGTTAAGCGAAAAGAGGATGTCGGGCGCGAGCGCTCCGTCCGCGCCAATCGCGGCGAGCGCGTGGGTGCCAGGCAGCGGCTCGCCGCCGCCCGCGCCGGTGAACAGCGGTCCCACCGCCTCCAGCCCCTGCAAGAACGTGACAATCCGCGCCAGCCTCCCCCCATCACCGCCGGGGATGTTGATCGAGTTACCGCTGACGATCACGTCGGTGCTCGTGCTGCTCTGCTTGAGTCCGGCGCGGACCAACTCGGTCTCCAGGTCGATCTGCCCCGTGATGGTGGAGAACCCGTGATCGGACGTCACGATCACGTTCGTGTCAGAGAGCGTCCCCATCCGGCCCATCGCCGCCCGCACCGCTCCGAGATTGTCGTCGGCGTCGCGCAGCGAGCGCAGGGTATCGGGATGGCCGATACCCCGGTCATGTTGGGTGCGATCCGGGTCGGTGTGCCAAAAGGTAAGCAACTCCAGCGCGACATCCGCCAGAAGATAGTCGGTGATGATCCGCGTGAACCAGGCATTTTGCGCGGTATTGGGCAGTGACCCGGACGGCATCGGGCCGAGTTTCGCCTCAATCTGTGCGCGAGTGATGCCACGCCATACGGCGGGATTCATCAGCAGGTCGCCGCACGCCCCGGCCTCCGGGTGCTGGAGCAGCGCCGAGCCGGGGCTGCCGGTGCTGACCACCGCCGTCCGACCACCGGCCCGCGCGATCCGCTCACCCATTGTCTCGCGCAGCAGCACCTTGCCATCGCGGACGGGACGGAACCGCTCCAATTGGGTTGCGTCACCCGCGTTGAGCGGGCGGTCAGGCTCCACCTCCGGCGCGTAGAAGGTGTTGGCCGGGATGCCGTGCGCCGGCGGCAGCGCGCCGGTGGCGATCGTCGCCGAGTTACAGCGGGTGACGCTCGGAAAGACGGCATGGCTGTCGGCGAAGCGTACCCCTGATGCGGCGAGGCGGTGTAGGTGGGGCGTGTACTCCTCGGTGATCATATCGGGACGCAGCCCGTCCCAGATCATGAGGAACGCCCGCCGCCGAAATGGAGTGCGCGCGGAGGCAGTGTCACCGCGATCAGGGCGGGTCGGGTCGCCATGGTGCGTCATTTGTCCTGCCTCCAGCCCAGAGCAGCCATCGTGTCGGAGTCGCTCACGCCCCGCCGGGGCGCCACCGGGCATGACAATGGGGCCGTCCCCCAACACCCATTTTCAAGAGAGTTGCTGATCTCCGTGGGCACGCCACCGACACGGTACGTCGCCGCAAGATCCGCCCGCCGGTCCGGCGCGTTCTATCCAGTCCTCGCGCCAGGATCCATGATCAACCAGGCCATTGCCCGCGCGGCTCAGCCCGCGGGCATCGCCGGCGGCGCCCCGGCACGGCCACGGCGGTAGTACATCTGGCGGCCCGTGCCGCCACGACGGGTCATGATCAATTCGGCGACGATGCTGACCGCGATCTCTTCCGGCGTCTCGGCGCCGATATCGAGTCCGATGGGGGTATGAACGCGGTCGAGCTGTTCGCGCGGGAATCCCTCTTCCTCTAGGTGCTGGAGAACGGCGCCGGTGCGGCGCTTGCTGCCGATCATGCCGATGTACGCCCATTGCTTGGACAACACCATCCGCAGGCTCAGCTCGTCCTGCTTGTGGCCGCGCGTGACCATGACGTAGTAGGTGTTGAGATCGGAGTCGAGCGCCTCGATCGCATCCTCGTAGTCCTCGCAGATCACGCGATCAGCCTCGGGAAAACGCTCGGCGTTGGCGTACTCCGGCCGGTCGTCGATCACGGCGACGGAGAACCCGACCTCGGCGGCGACCTTGCACAGCGACCGACCGATGTGCCCACCGCCGACAATCACCAAGGTCGCCGGCGATTCGACCACCTCGATCAATACCTCATGGGCGGCGCCCTCGTGGCGGCCGGTCACTATCTGTCCATCCGCCGAGAAGCGGAGCAACTCGACGGCATGGCGGGGGATGGCGTCGAGGCAAGCCGCGACCACGGCATCCTCGAGCGCCCCGCCGCCCAGGCCCCCGAGGCGAGAGCCGTCCGGTCGAACCAGCATTTTGTCACCCACGCGCGCAAGACCGTCCTCGGGGGAAGCTATCACGGCCGCCGTGACGACGGGACGGCCGCCGGACATTGCCCCAATCACCTCGCCGGCGATTCCCGCCATGACATCGTTCATCGTTGATCGTCCCCAGCCGAATCCGGCGTCCCACGGCTTCTACTGTGCCAGCATCATGCACGCGGGACAAGCGCGGGGCGACAGCCTGGCCCCGCCCGGTGCACACGCCAGGTGAGGACTCTGCCCATGTGGAGCCGGCATGGTACCCTACTCCCGAGCTTGCAAACACGGGACGGCTGGGTTGACCACGGGTTCATACGACGAAGGGGCGGCACTGATGCCGACAGGGGCAATGCCCCCAGCCTACCTCACGGTACAGCGACGGATGGGGATCGCGACGATGCAGGAAGAGCAAGGGACACGAGAATCAATCGGACAGCGTGGTCGCGCCATCTACGGCGAGCGCCTGAGGGCGCTGGTGGAAACCCCGGAGAACCTCGGCAAAGAGATCGTGATTGATGTCGATACCGGTGCGTATGAAATCGATGCGGTTGGCGCCGCCGCCGCCCGCCGGCTGCGCGAGCGACACCCGCGGGTACGCTGCTATGGTGAGCGGATCGGCTACAACGCGGTGTATACCCTCGGCGGCTCGATCGAGCGGACGGGGCGATGATCACCGGTCGGATTGACGACCACCGCGCGGTGCTCCCGCTCACGGTGCTGGGCGTCGATGGGCGCACGCGGCAGACCATCGACTTTACGCTCCATACCGGATTCGACGGGTTTCTCACGTTACCGGACCCCATGGTCGCGGTGCTTCAACCCGCCGAGGACCGGCTCGTGGCCGTGACGCTGGCGGACGGCCGCATCATCGACGTGCGCGTATATGCCGCGCGCATCGCATGGGACGGCGCAATGCGCGACGTGGAGGTGCTGGCGACCGGTGGACGGCCATTGCTGGGCACGCGGATGCTTGCCGGCCACGAGCTGGTAGCGCGGTTCGTGGTAGGCGGGAACGTCACCGTGCGCCCGCTCGTGTAGCCATCGCTCACGACGTTCGGAGGATGAGGCAGCGGGTAACGGACGTGGCGGCGTCGATATGGAGCCGGAGAGCGCTGTCGGGGAAGTGGACGCGGTCGTTGGGAATAATCAGCGTCACGTCGTGGTCGCCCGCGGGCAATTCGACTCTCGCCGCCGGCCGGCCATCCTCGCGGCACGTATCCGCCGCGCGACGGAATGTGCAGGTCGCGCAGGCAGGGACCTCGACGGTCTTGCCGCCGGGAAACATCAACAACCAGCCGAGGGGACTGTCGTTGTAGAATGTGACGTTGCCTCTCAACCCCTGAAGCCACGCGCCGAGCGCGCGGTCGAGTCCATCGAGGTCCATGCCCGTGACCTCACGCAGTGTGCGGTCGAATCGGGTCGCGTCCGTGTCCGACGCCGCGTTGAGCAGCGTGACCGTCGCCGTGTAGCCCCACCGCTCCGCGATAAAGGCCACCGCGCTGTACGCGCGACTGTAGACGGCGTCGGAGCCGAGCGCAGTTTCGGCAGCGGCCCAGGCGTCGGGCGTCGCCAGGTCGGTCAGCCGGGGCGCACCGCCGTCGCGCTCGCGGCGGGCGGCGTCGGCGCGGCGATCGCGGTCGGCCCCGGCCAGCCGCTCCGTCTGGAACTCCGCGCTCCCTTCGAGGAACCACATCGGGTAGGCGTCGAGCGTGCCGCCCGCTGCTGACTGGACGAAGTGGGTGTATTCGTGCGCCAGTCGCCGGCGAAGGGTGTCAGGATCCGGTGAGCGGGTGAGGTTGATCAGCACAAAGACGCCGCGCGCCGGCGTGAGCATGGTCAATGACCGCCCGTCCTCCGCGACACGCCGCGCGTCCTCGGTGGTGAGCGGGCGTCCGGCGGCGCGTGCGGCCGATTGCGCCGCGGCGATGAAGGACTCCGTACCGGCGTACAGGTCAATCGTAAGCGGGCGCGTCACCGTCACGCCGAGGTCTGCGGTCGTGCGCTCCACCATCGGTCCCAACGCCTCCTGGACGGGGCCAATCCAGCGCGCGGCCGCGGTATCGCGGGCCACGACGCGCGGCACGCAGGCGGTGGGACCGTCGAGCTGGTCGGCGGCCGGCGGGACAATGCGCGGTCCGTCCTCGCGGTTGAGTGGCCGCCACACGCCCACGCGGCATACATCGAATCCCCCGCGGTCCATCGCCCGCGCGTGGCGCTGCTTGGCGGCCCGGAACTCATCGAGTGAGACGACGTTGGGCAGGTATCCAATGAAGGTATCATCCTCGGGACGGGCGACCAGGCAGAAGCCGGTCTCGTCGCCCCCGGTCAGGTCGCGATCAGTGAGGGCGACCTCCAACCCGAGTTCACGCAACTCGGCGCAGGTTACTGTCGGGGACGGCTGGGCGTGAACCGATGGAGCGGGGGCGGCGGCGAGCAGGGATAGCGCGGCGAACGTCGCGAGTAACAGAACCAAGACAAATCCGCGGCTGCGGCGCATGGGGTATTCTCCGAATCTGCACGGGCGTTGAGCATCTCCCCATGATCATGTCGCGGGGGGCCAGACGCCGACATCGGGAGATTTCCCCATATTCGGGGTGCCCTCGCGGGCCGTGCGCGCATCGCGCTGGTCCCAGCCGGGCCGCTATCTGCCGCCCGTGACGCCGCCGGAGCGGATCAACAGGTCCTCGAGATGCATCTGCCACTCGATCGCGGCGCGGCGCGTCTCTGGGGTGGCAGCCAGTTCCTCATAGATTGCCTGACCCCATGCGAGGTGCTGCTCCTCCTCGAGAAGGATGTGGCGGAGGATGCGCACGGTCGGCCCGTCGCAGATCGGATCGGTGACGGCGAGGTGGTGGCGGTAGTAGACCGCCAGATGGGTCTTGAGCACCCGGTAGAGTCCCACGACTCGCTGCAACTCGTCATCCGCGCTTTGCATCGCCTCGCAGAACACGAGAAACGCCTCGTTCGGCGGCTCCGCCTTGACGGACGAGCGCAGCGTCGGCGGTGATGACAGATCGGCGCCCCCGGCCACGCGCAGTTCTGGCAGCCGCTGCCCAAGCCAGAACGAATGAATCGAATCCTG
>JBBQJF010000053.1:0-20879 GCA_038325665.1 Dehalococcoidia bacterium
ATCGGCCAGCAGCCGGAAGTTGGCATCTAGCGCCCAGTAGGCACGGTGGTCGCGGTCGAGCACCAGCAGACCGCCGTCGGGTGTGGGCGCCAGATCCCACGGCGTGAACGGCACATCGACGGGCCAGCGCAGCAGCAAAGGTGCGCCGCCGGCGTGGAGGTCGAAGATCAGCAGCCCGTGCTCCGTGACATCTCCGACCGCGAGGTAGTGGCGGCTGGTGACCGCGAGTCCCTGGAGGTGCAGTGTCTGGGGTAGGACAGGCGCGCTCGCGGTGAAGCCGTCTCCACCGGCGACGGCGCAGTCCGCCCCGCGGTCGGCCGCCCGCCAGAAGGATACGGACTGCCGCGCGCCGCCGGGGAGGAAGCGGACGCCGTCCCGCTCGGGGTTGATCCAATACCAGTTACCGTAGCGGTCGCGTCCCGCCCCACGGCGTGCCTCGATAGCGATCGGCGCGTCGCCCCGCGCCGACCGCCGGAACAGCGGCGCCTCGCGCGCCAGCCGCAGGACATTTTGCTCGCCGTCCCACTCGAGCGCTGGACTGGGATGCTCATCAGGAGCCGGGTTCCACAGATCGGCCAGTCGTGTTGGCCCGCCGTCGTGCTCGATCGAGCACAAGCCCCAGTCATCGGGGCCGTACAGCAGGTGGAACCGGGTTCCGTTAACGTCCACAAGGTTCTCCGGTTGGGGGCTGCCTGCCGACCGGCGGGTCAGCGCCCGTGTCGCTCGTTACTGTTCCTCCCGGCTCACCTAACTCCCTGACCGACCTAACCCCCCGGCCCCCTTCCCCCCGGCTGTGCCGGGGCAGACTGCAAGGGAAGGGGGAGCCGGTTTTCATGGAGGAGTGGTGGCCGGTCGGTCATGGACGGCTCCCATCAACAGCGCTTCGGCAGCAGTGGCACTGGCACCGGCATCGGTTTCGGTGTCGGGTCGGCGGGTTGTGCGCCCAACAGCGACTCCAGGTCCTCGGCGCTGCCCTCGCGGACGTGGACGCCGGCCGGCCAGGGCAATTGCAGCCCGCTGATGGTGACGCGATCGACGCCGGTGAGAGTTACCCCGCCGGCGGTCATCACGCCGAGCTTGATCGTATCGACGTAGCGCACGCCGGCGACGCGGGTGGCGACCGCCTCCAGGTCCTGCCGGCGCACCTCCATGTTGAGGGGCCAGCCGAGGCCGCGCGGTTTGGGGCAGGGATCGCTCGCCGTGGGTGGATCGGTGCACACCGCGTCGAGCGACGGGGCGCCGGCAACGGGCGGGCCGCCCAGCAGCGGCGAGAGATACTCGCGGATCGCGGCGCGCACCTCGCGCTGCACGATCCCGGAGACGTGTCCCGGCATCACCGTGACCCCGACCGACACCCACAGCGGCACGTACACCGGCCCGCGCACGAAAATCTCGGTGGTGACGAGGCGGCGCGGGTCGAGCCATTCGCACACGGCCTCCAAGAACAGCCGGTCGGGCACGGGCGGGTCGGGCAGCGCGGCATCCTGCTTGGGAACCACCATCACCGTCACGGCGCCGGGCGCGGTGGTGGCCGTGTCGTTCGGGTCGAAGTTGAGCGGGCTGAACAGCGGCAACACCTCGACCCGGCCGATGTCTACCCCCGGCGTGCGGAGGGTGATGTCGCGAAAGTCGCTCGCCGTCACCAGCCGGTCGCGGTGTTTGAGGTAGCGGGGGATGTTGCGCTCGCCGGCGGCGGTATCCTCGCCCGCGCCCGCGCCCCAGGTCGCGACCGGATTGTCGACCTTGAAGCCGCCGGGCAGCGCCGCGCTCTTGGTGATCGCGCCGGGCGGCACATGCCCGGCCGGCCCGCCGCCGTACTCGTACGTGGCGCGGATCGCCATGCCTAGCGGCGGACGCATGCCGCGCAACCCGCTGCCAAAGCTGACCTGCCCCGACTCCGGGTCGAGGGTATACACCCGGTCGTTTGGGCCGGCGGCGAACAGGTCGTCGATCCGCTGCCAGGTGTCCCAGCCGCGCGACCCATCCTGCACCTGGAGGATGAAGGTCGAGGTCGGGTCGGTCCCCGGTTGCGTCCCGGTGGTCAGGTTCACGATCACGGGCGTGTTTGCGACCTTGAGTAACTGGTCGGGCGCGCCCGTGCCGGTCCCCAGTCGCTCGTCGGTCACGCGCACCGCCTGGAGCACGCGGGCGGCGTTGACGCCCACCCAGGTCAGGCGTGTCGATGGCCGCGTCCGCGAGCCGGTGTCGGCGTTGGCCTCACCCTTGGCAGCGTCGGGCAAGCGGATGCGGAGCCAGGTCACGATGCGCGCCGCCACGCCCTTATCCTCGACCAGCGGCGGGTAATCGAGTGTGCCCTCCTCCTCGGGATCGAAGTCCCACAGCGTCAGCTTCGAGGACTCGGGCAGCACCACCTGTACGATGCCCGGAGTTTCTAGCACGTTCTCGGCGTACTCGATTTGCAGCCGCTTGTAGACCGGCGGCGCGAGCGTGTCCGTCACCGACGGGTCAGGGGCGGCAATCTCGAACACGAGGCCCGGATTCGTCACGGGCCGGCTCTCCCAGCTTTGCGGCTCCAGAGTCAGACCCTCGCAACCTGGCGGCGGATACAGCCCCAGCGTCAATGTCTGACGGTCGAGCGCCGCCCGCGCCGCATCGAGCGCCACCCCGGGCGGCGCGAGCAAGGCCACCCACAACGCGCGGTCGATCGTGTCGTCTTTAAGGTCCACCACCGGCAGCGGCCGGCCGATCTCGGGCGGGTCGAGCGGGGTGGACTTGTAGAATTCGAGCTGCTGGCTATCTGTCTCTAGAAATGACGCGTACAGCCGCTGGTACTGGAGCGTGGCCGCCGCGTCGAGGCCGGTCTGCCGTTTCTTGTAGAAGGGCGCGGCCGTGATCGGCAGGATGCACACGCTGGTACGGGTGCGGAACGGCGCCTTCCCCGCGCGCAGCTCGACCCCGGCGTCGAGCGGGTATGACTGCACCGGCCCACGTTCGTTGCGGAACGCGACCATGCCGCGTCCCGGCGTGGCCGGTTGCAGCGGCACGCCGAGCAGGGTGAGGAACTTCTTGCGGTTCGCCTCGGGGATGCGGTTGGCGCGATAGAGCAGGTTCTCCGTCATGAAGGCGAAGACCTGAACGATCGTCATGCCCGGATCGCTGTCGTTGAAGTTGGTCCACTCGGGCGTGTGGACCTGGATCCGAGCCGTCGCTTCCGCGAACAGTTGCTCGAAGGTGCGGTCGTCGAGTTGTGGGATCTCGAGTGGCATCGCTGTTCCTCTATGCCCGCGCGAGCGTCATGCCCAGTCGTTCCCGCCGCCGGGTGGCGATCAGGGTGTAGAACACGGTGATATCGACGGCGCGCGGCTCGGCCGGGTTGGTTTCGACCACCACATCGTCGAGGGTGATGCGCGGCTCCCACCGCGTGAGCGCGCCTTTGACCTCTTCCTGAATCAGGCGCAGCGTGGCAACGCTGTTCGGCTCGAACAGGAAGCGGTCCAGTCCGCAGCCGAACTCCGGCCGCATCAGCCGCTCGCCCGGCCGCGTTCGCAGGATGATGCAGATCGATTGGCGCACGTTCAACTCGCCGGTTGACCAGGTGATGTGCCCGTCCGGCCCGACACTCGGTGGAAAGCCGAGACTCTGACCGTAGAGATCGATGAAAGCCGCCATGATGTGTCCTCTTCTGAGCAACGAGCAACGGGGGACCGACCTAACCCCCCGACCCACCTCACCCTCCGGCCCACCTAACCCCCCGACCCCCTTCCCTGCAAGGGAAGGGGGAGGGACTGTTCATCTGCGGTGGTAGGCGCCGTCTATGGACGACGATTGGGTGATTGGCCGTGCAGCGAGTCGGAGCGCGACCGTCCCCCGTTCACTTCTTCTTCGGGATCGGCAGGCAGATCTTCAGGAACGGCAGCCACCAGAAGACGATGTTGAGCAGGATCAGGAAGATGAACATCACGATGAAGGCGACCAGCGTGATGATCGAGATCGAGAACGAGCAGATCATGCCCAGTTCCCAACCGCCGGACCCTGCCGCCAGCCCGCCGCCGTCGAGCATGCCCTTGTTCACCCGATCCATCACGTTGCGCAGATCAGGCGGCATCTCCATGCCGACGCCGTGTTTGAACTTACGCAGGTCCTTGAGGCTGGGCAGTTCGATGCGCAGATGGCGGGTGGGCGCGTCCGGGTCGAGCACCTTGGCGAAGGTGAAGGGGTCGCTCGGGTCGCTGAGCACCGGCGGGCACGGATCGTACTCGTACACCAGCCGTAGGCAATAGCGATCGCCGGTGGGCGGGTCAAGCTTGACCTGATCCGCCAGCAAACCCGCGATCTCGCCGCCCGCCGGCAGCCACGGCTCACCCTTGGCCTTGCGCTCTGCCTTCTCCTCCTCCAATGCCTCGCGTACGCGCAGGTGGAATTGCCCCTCTGTGACCACGCCGTTCGCCCGCTTGTACCCCAGATAGCCCGCGTTTACCGTGATCGCTCCCGCCGGGGGAGCGGGCGGAGCGTCGCGCAGGTTGTAACGCTTCGTTGGCTCGGTCCCTTCGCCGTGGACCAGCGGGTAATAATCGATCGGCGTCCTCAACTCGCGCAGCGCGGCGGCGAGCGAGATGCTGCCGGTCGCCGTGGGGGTGGCCGTCGAGGCATAGATCCGGCCCAACTCGTCGAATAGGTCGCGGCGCTTGCCCGTCACCGCGCTGCGGTCGTTGCGAACGATCGCGTCGAACAGACCAGGCAGCGTACGCTGCATGAAGTCGCCCAGGTCGAGGATCAGATACAGCGACGCCGGGTGCTTCTGCTCGTCACTGAGAGGGAACGGAAGCGCCGCGCCCGTGACCGGATCGACGAACAGCCCCCGCCACACGCTGAGGATGCGCGCGTCGAATTCGCCTAGCCGGTAGTCGCCCTCGCTCGGCTCCGCCGCCAGCGCCTCGGCATACGCTTGCAGGTCGGCGGTCGGGTTGCCCGACGGGGTCAGGTACTTCTCGATGTACTTCTCGCGGCTGTCCACCGGCACGTAGCCGAAGTGGACCGTGCGCCCCTCGCAACCGCCGAGCGGCGCGGTGGCGCGTTTCCCGGCCGCCGCTCCCGAGCAGACCGGCACGGGGTGCATCGGCAATCGTTCCTCACCGGGCAGCAGCGTCGGGCCGGCGACCGGCTGCCAGCCAACACCCCGCGCCCAGCCTTGCTCTTGAAACCCCAATGCCGTGGGAGCGAGCCGCCGGAGCACGAATGATGTCCGTTCGCCGTCCTGGCGGGCGACCGAGCGATCGGGCAGGCCGAGCTGACGGCAGACGAGCGAGCCGGTCACGAGGTAGTACCAGCCGTGCAGCGGCTGAAACAGCTTGAGTGCGTTGCCCGTGGGCGTGGGCCGGTGGCCGTCGAGGTCGGCGGGCGTCCGGCCGGGCGCGTGTCCCCCCATCAGCTCAAGAAACTCGGGCACGAAGCGGTCGCCGTGGAACTCGGCCAGCCACGGCTTCGGGCTGTTGCCCCAGCGCTCCCACAACGGCGACGGCTGTACCCACTGAACACTCGACATACCGCGCTCCCTTGCAACTGCCTGCGTCACCTAACCCCTGGCCCACCTAACCCCCTGGCCCCCTTCCCTGCAAGGGAAGGGGGAGAACGGTGGGCTCCCCTCCCCGTGCCGGGGAGGGGCCGGGGGAGAGGTGGGTCATGAGCAACTCTCGGCGTCACCACACGTTGCCGGCGCCGGGGGTGTAGCTGGCGCTGACGACGGAGTTGGTGATCAGGGTGTTGCACTGCACGACGCCGTTGAACTGCGACATACCGGCGTTGACCGTGAGCAGTGATGCGTTGACCTCGGCCAGGCTGGCATTGACCGTGACTTTCGCGCTCGATGTCACGGTGATCCCTCCCGGCGCGAGCTTGACCGAGTTGCCGTTGCTATCGCGTGCCACGATGGAGCTGTCCGCGTCGCTGAGGATGATCGCGTGACCGCCCGGTGTCTCCAACCGCAGCTTGACCGAACCATCGGTGTCGTCGAATGTGATCCGTACCTTCTTGCGCGAGAGGATCGTCTTGAGATAGTTGTTGCCGGCGCCGTCCATCGATTCGGGCGGCGCGTCCTTGCCGTTCCACAGCGCACCGACGACGTACGGACGGCGCGGGTTGCCGGCCTCGAAGGCGACCAGTACCTCATCCTCCACGTCGGGGATGAACCACGTCCCGCGCTCGTTACCGGCCATCATCGTCGCGATCCGCGCCCACGCCTCGTACGCGCCGCCGCCTGCATCCGGCGACCATGGCAGCCGCACCCGCACCCGTCCCTGGCCGTCCGGATCGACGATATCGCTGACGGTCGCCGGATAGACGCCGTAGAACAGGCCGCCCGGTCCGGCGGGCGCGCGCTCGAAGTCAATCGCGTCGATCACCATCGTCTTACCCCTGTGCCGCTCCCAACCCCGCCCGCTCGACATCGAACTCGGTGCGGAAGCCGTAGCCGCCGTCGTAGCTGTGGCGGACGCGCACGACGTGGTAGCCGCCGTTGAACAGACTGCCGAGGCCCGATAAGTTCACCACCGTGCCAACGCGGATGCGGGCGTCGCCATCGGCCATGCCGGCGCCGGTGACGAAACGACGGGCGCGCTCACGGTAGCGCGCCTCGGCAACGGCGAGCGCCTCGCTGCCGGTCAGCGGCACGGTGTGGACGATCCGTTCCGTGCGCGGCGCGAACGACTGTTCGAGGATCGCGGGTCCGCTCGTGCCGCCGTCCAGCTCGGCGCTGATCGCCGCGTCGCCGGCCGTCTCGTCGATCGCCTCTTTTGCCGCCACGTCCCAGCCCGCGACTCCCACCTCGGTACATTGATGTGCGAGATCGGCGCGGACGCTGAACGAGACGAGGTTCGCGCCGTGGGCGAGATCGACCGTGCCGGCGTCGCGCTCGGTGCGCTTCTTCGCGTGGAGCGTGCCGCTCTCGACCCACAACTCGCCGCCGAGTGCCCGCGCCCGCCCGCGGATGAATGCGAGGTCGCTCTGATTGACCTGGGCCAGCAGCCGGTGCGTTGGGCCGTCGAGGGCCACGTCCGGCGTCAGGCCGTGATCGCGGGCGATTTGCTCGATCACGTCGGCGTCACTGACATCCTCGAAGGTGCGCGTGCGGCGGGTCATGCGCAGCTCCTGCAAGCGGTCCTCGGCCAGCACCAGCACCTGTGCCCCGCCCCGCGGCGGGTATTCCGCCTCGATTCCGGTGATGCGACCGGCGAACACCGTGCGCGCCTGACCGGGCGCTCCCAGCTCGACCGCGAAGTCCGAACCGAAATCGAGCGTATCGCGGCCGAAGTACAGGTAGCCTGGCCCGCCGGGGCGTGCGCCGAAGTTGCTGAAGCGCGCCTCGCACCGAAACAACCCGTCGCTCGTCTCCTCGACCAACACCGACCGCACGTCCGTGCCGAGGTGGTCGTTGACCCGACCGGCCACGGAGATTGTGGGACGAGAAGCGATGGCCGCGACTGTCGGCATACCGGCTACTCCTGTGAGACCTAAACCCCGGCCCCCTTCCCTTGCAGGGAAGGGGAGAACAAACATCGTTCCCGATGAATCCGACTCCCCTCGCACGCCTGTCCCGGCGCGGCCGGGGGGATGGTTGCGGATATCGGACAAACCGAGCGCTTCGACATCGTGATCAGGATCGGACTCCCCTCCCCTTGCAGGGGAGGGGTTGGGGGAGAGGTAAACTCCCCGCGCCCATGAACCTAATCCGCGGCCACTCGCCGGCGACGCTGCTCGAAGTGATGCACGATCCGTTCGATGTCCTCGGGACGCATCGGCGGCGCGGACGGCGCCGCCCGTTCGGTTGTGGCGCCATCCGGCGATCCGTTGCCGGCCGGTCGCGGCTCCATCAATATCTCGAAGTCGTTGATGATCACTGCCATGTCATCGCCCCCCGTTGCCCGCCCCCGCTGCCCATTGCTCGTTGCTCGTTGCTCGCCCCTCGCTCATGTCATTGCACCTGTCCTCCTGCTTCCGCATGCGCGTTCAGGTTCAGCACCGTGCCGGGCGGCACCAGTCGCGGATTATCGATGCCGTTCGCGCTGGCAACCAACTTCCAGTCGGCGCCGGCGCGGGCGGAGAGGCTCTGGAGCGTGTCGCCCGTCCCGGAGAGGGTCAGCGGCGTTGTGCCGATCGACGCGCCCGCCGAAAAACCGGCGCCCGCCGAGAACCCCACGCCCGCCGACAGGCTCGCCCCGGCCGAGAATCCGGCCCCGGCCGAGAATCCGACTGACAGACCCGCGCCCAGTCCGCCGGCCCCGCCACCGCCGCCCTGCCCCTGGACCTCGCGCTCCATCGCGTGGGCGGACATGGTCAGGTTGACGGTCGCGCGTAGCGGCACGCCCTGCTCCGAGAAGAAGTCGAGCGTCTCATCCATCGAGTCGATCACGCCAACGAACAGGAACGTGCCCCACTGGAAGTCCACCCCGAGCGCCTTCTTACCCTCCTGGGGCAGCAGCATGCGGACGATTTCCAGCGTGGTCTTGCGGACATCGGTTCCCGTCTCGCTGGTGTCGAACAGCAGTTCAATCGTCAGACCGGAGGTGATGCCGGTGCGCTGGAGGTTCTCTCCCGCGCCGTCGCCGCCATCGGAGGTGGTCGTGCCGCCCGCGCCGGTGGTGCGGTACGTGACGCGCAGCGTCGCCGGGTTGAACTGCACCGTAACCTTGCGACCGGGGTCTTTGTGGGCCGTCAGTGTCGCCTGTTCACGCGCCATGATCCGCTCCCCGCGTTAGCCCAATTCAAACCCCGCGCCAGCGCTGGCGCTCGCGCTGAACCCGCCGCTGAGGCCCGGTCCACCGCTGACGCTGACACCGGCGCTCAAACCGGCGCTAATGCCCGCGCCCGCGCCGAAGCTGACCCCGGCGCTGAAGCTCAGGCCCGCGCCACCCTCGCCCGCCGGCCGCACATCCATCGAGCGATAGACCAGATGCAGCTCCTCGATCGCGACCAGACCGTCCTTCGCGTTGAGTGTGGGCGCGCGCATCTTCACCGGCAGACAGCGGTCGAGGGCAAAGGTCACGCGCGGCGTACCATCGGCGTCCCACATCGTCACCCGCCCCTGCGCGGTCGAGACACGACCGGGTGTCGCGGCGGCGGCAAACCACTTCCACAGGTCGAGGTTAGCAGTCATGCCACGGCGCAGCGTCAATTGCCCGTGACTGACCGGGCCGATTAGGTGCACCTGCGCGCGGTTGTTGCCGCCCTCGCGCAGCGTCTTTGGCTCGATCGTCATCTCCAGGCCATCGCACTCGGCGAAGGCGGCGTTGCACGCCGGGTTCGTGACACCGGGGGGCGGCTCGTCCAGATCGAGCGTCACCTCGAAGCGAAACGTGGTGAACGGCGGGTCCACGGTTTCAAAGGCGGGATTGGGCATACCGTCACCTCTCCAGCACGTCGAGTAATCCCTCGCCCGAGCGCAGCAACACCACGGTGATGAACTCGACCGGCAGTGTTGGCGCGATCTTGAGCGCGATCAGAAAGCGGCCGTTGTCGATGTCGTTGGGGGTGTTGAGCGTGGCGTCGGTCACGACCTCGAACGCCGTGATCGCCCCGCGCGCCGCCAGTTCGGTCATCGTGCGCTCGAACGACGCCTGCACCCGCCGGCGAAACTGCTCGTTATTGGACTCGAACACGTAGCGCATGCCGCGTCGCAGCGCCAGCTTTCGCAAGAAGATCAGCAGCCGTCGCACCGAGATGTGAACCAGCAGCCGGTCGCCGCTGAGCGTATGCGCGCTCAGCAAGGAAAACGCCCCCGGCCCCTGCCGTACCACGTTCAGCCGCGCGTCGAACAGCGCCGCCCAATCGCCGCTAGTCAACGCTGGAGTCAGCCCGACCACGCCGCGCAGGGGCACGTTCGCCGGTGCGATCCACGGACCGCGCGCCAGCTCGCGGGCGGCGATCATGCCGCCCACCGCGCCGTCGGGCGGCGCGGCGCGCAATGGCGCGAGGTCGGGTGTTGCTTCCTCGCGCGACAACACCCACGGGTGATAGGCAGCGGCGTAACTCAGCGCTGTTCCGTCACGGAATGCCGGCGTTCCACTTAGCTCCCGCTCCCAATCGAGCGTCTCGCGCGTCGTGAAGTGCTCGGGCAGGCTCAACAGCGCGAGCATATCGGCCCGCGCCGCGCATAGCGTGATTAGCGCCCGATGCACGGCGAGCAGACCGTCGAGCGGGCGCTGACCGGCCGCTCGCCCATCGGTTTCCACGCGGTCATAGCCGGCGGCGGGCTTGAGAGACGGCAATGCATTCAACTGCTGGCGAATGTCCGGCACATCGATCGCGTCGTCCGGCCGGAACAGGCCGAAGATGGGTCCGCACGGACGCCGGTCGTCCGGCTCGGGTTCCGGGTTCGGAGGCGGCGTCGGACAGTTCTGGAAGTGCGACCAGTTCTCCGCTAATGGTGGTTCGGGCGGGGGGGGCGGCTCGAACTCTGGCTCGGTGAAAGACGCGGGCCAGCCGCGATGCACGGCGTCCGGCACGGCGATCATCCCCACCTCGTCCAGGGTCAGCAGGCCATGGATTCCGGTCGGTGTCCGCGGCGGTGTGTGCAGGTAGAAGCGCGCGTCGGCCTCGTTGAGCAGGTCGCGGGCGCCGGTCGTTCGCAGGGTGTGGTCGAGGAACACGTCCTCCGGGCGATACTCGTCGAGTCCATCCGAGCCGGTGAATTCGGGAAGCGGTCGGACGAACTCGCCGGGCAGCACGCCCATGCCCAGCGGCAGGTAGACCGGCGGGGGTTCGGAGATGGCCGCGGCCGGGGCGCGCAGCAGCGCCAGCCTGGTCGGGTCGAGCAACGGCGCGGGCGGCGGCGGATCAACCGGTGGGGCCAGCGCCGCGATCCACGAGCCGGCGCCGCCGCCGAACGCCAGTTCCTCGCGCCGCGTGAGCGTGTGCGCGTCCTCACGCAGATAGAGATCGAGGCGCATCCGCTCGACCGCGATCGGACTGCCGAGGTCCGCACCCACGGGCAGTTCCCACGATAGGCTTGATGTCATTAATTGCAGTTCCGGCGGCTGGTCGGGCAGCGCGTCATCGCGCACATGCCAGCCGGCGGCCATCGCTCCGAACATTGCCGCGTCTCCATCGCTGGAGATGAGCCGCAACAGGTCGCCCCCGCTCACCGGCGCATCGCCGCGCAATCGCAGCGCATACGTGCCGTCCGGGAGTCGCAGGAGCGACGCGGCCGGTTCGGCGACCTGCTCCCATCCACCGGGACCGAGCCGCTCGACGGTTTCCGGGGCAGGCAGGTCGCTGGCGGCGTTCGTCGCCCAGACAGGCAGCCGCCTGACCGCGGACGTCACGGTGACCGGAATGCCGCGCGTGGTCGTGGCCGGCGCACCGCGGCGCTCGACCGCGGCGACGGGAAAGTAGCCAATCGGGCCGCGGGCGCCGTCGAAGCGCACGCGCAGCAGGTCGCCGGGGCGCACCGTCGCGGCGGTCGGGATGTCGAGGTCAAGCTCGGGCATGGTCGGAGGCGGCGTACCGGGCGCGGCCGCCGGTCGCGATACGAGCCGCAGCGGCAGGGCACGCGATCCCGTGGCGATCCGCATCACCCGCGACCACTGCCCCGGCGAGGACGCATCGACGATCGCCGGCAACAGCGACCGGTCGTCGGGATTCCAGGCGACCACGCCCGGCAGCCGGAAACGGCTGACCGTCGCATTCGCGCCGGCGACCCGCACGACGTGGCACCGCCGTCCACCATTGTCGAAGAACGCCCGCACCGCGCCCGGTAGACGCGCGTACACCGGCCGGCCGCCGTCGCGCGCCACGGGTAGGTCGCCACCGAATACCGCCTGGTACTGGCGGATGTCCTCGACCGGCACCGGCCGGTTAAGCGGCCCGCGCTCGGCGAATCCGACGAAGGCCGCGACATCGAGCCGGAGCGGCGATTCCGCCCGCGGCGGCAGCGCTGCCTCGCACACGACACCCGGGAGCCGGCCGTTGAAGGTTAACGTGGTCATGCATATACCTTGGAAGCTGTCAGCCGTCAGCTTTGAGCGACAATAGCTGGTAGGTCGCGCGCACGGAGGCGCGGGAGTGGATCGCCCGTTGCCGGAGGGAAAGGGGCGGTCTGACCGCTGACCGCTGATAGCTGAGCGCTCACGGCTACTCAACCGTCAGATCTTCACAGGCCAGCACCAGCTCCTCGACGGCCACGTCGGTGCCGGTCTTGGCGTTGAGCGCCGGGCCGTTGTAGCGGATCGGTCGCGCGTTGCGGAGCCGCCAGACCATGACGGTGTTGGCGCCGGACTCGTCGCGAAGCTGGATGCTGATATTGCGACGGGCGGTTTGGTCGCCGGTGCGGACGCTGACGATCCAGCGCCACAGGTCGTCAGCGCCCATCAGCCCGCGCTTGAGCGTGATATCGCCGACCTTATAGATGCCGTTGACCTTGCGGACGTGGTTGACGCCCTCGTTGCCGTTGCGATATTCGGCGCTCGTTATCTCGACATTCAGCCCGGTGACCTCTTGAAAGCCGGCCTTGATGCTGGCCGTGTCGCCGGTGCCGAGATCGACGAGGAAGTTGAACGAGCCGTACGGGTTCTCGCGCTCGACGGCCATGGATGATGCTCCTTACCTAACCCCCCGGCCCCCTTCCCTGCAAGGGAAGGGGGGGATCGAGCCGCGCACCACGTCAACGATTGGTGGTGGCGGTCCACTGGCCGATACGGAAGATGACGAATTCGGCCGGGCGGACCGGCGCGACGCCGATCAGGCAGACCAGGCGGCCATTGTCGATGTCGTTCTGGGTCATGGTGGTCATGTCGCAGCGCACGAAGTAGGCCTGTTCGGGCTTGTCGCCCATCAGTCCACCCATCTTCCACTCGTTCAGCAGGAAATCCTCGACCGTCCGTCGCACGTTGTCCCACAACTGCCGGCTGTTGTTCTCGAACACCACCCACTGGGTGCCGCGGTCGATTGAATGCTCCATATAAGCGAAGTAGCGGCGTAGGTTAACGTACTTCCATTCGGGGTCGTCGCTGATCGTGCGCGCGCCCCACAGGAGGAACCCGCGGCCCTCGAAGAAGCGGAAGCAGTTCACCCCTTCGGGATTGAGTACTTCCTGATGGGCCTTGCTCAGTCGCTGCTCGAAGTCAATCGCCAGCCGCACGACCTCGTTGGCCGGGGCCTTGAACACCGCGTGTTCGATGTCGTTGCGGGCATAGATTCCGGCGACGAAGCCGCTCGGCGGCAACAGCAACCGGCCCCCGCCGAGCGGGTCAGCCACCCACACCCACGGATAGTAGATAGCGGCGTAGTCGGACGACCGCCGGTTGCGGAACGCCAGCGCCCCGGTGACCAGTTGGTCCCGGCGCGAGTCGAGCACCGCGATCCGGTAGCGCATCCGCTCACAGTGGTTGATCACCGTGTTCTGGATCGCGCCCACCGCGTCGTCATCACCCATCTCCGGGGCGGTGTGGCCGGGCGCCGCGATGATCGCGATGTCCTCGACCGGCTCGAAGGCCAGCAGCCCGTTCTTGGGCAATTGCGCGCGGATGTTTTGGTAGTCGACGAACCCGGTCGCGCGGCCCTCGTACTCTCCCGCGGTGGGCGCATCGCCGTCGTTGCCGCCCGCGAGCGTGTAGGACACGCGCAGCGTGGCCGGCACCGGGGTGTTATCGAGCAAAGCAGTGATCGCGCCGGCGCCGGCCAGGTCGCGCAGCAACGCCTGCTGTACCGGTGTGCCCGATAATTCCACCGCGAAGGGGATCGTCAGCGCGTGCAGACGGGTCGTCGGGTTGCGGACGAAGGTGGACGGGAACGACGCCGTGTCCTGCTGGTCGAAGCCGAAGTCGCCGATCAATTCCGCACCGCCGAAGGCCGGCGGCCTGCCGGACTGCCGCGCGACCTCGACGGTGATGGTCAGCGGCCGGAGCTCGATGTTCGCGGGGAGCGCCGCGTTCACGGCGGTCGTCACCGGCGGGCTTGCCGTTTCATCGACGAGCGACCATTGCCCGCTGGCCGGATCGCGCACCGCGACCGCGAGGCCGTTGGTGGTCACCTGGGGCGAGCCGGCCGTCGCGCCGCTGCCGGGCACGCGCGCATGCACCAGGCCGCCGCTCTGAACACGCGTCAGCGTTGGTCCGCCTGGAGCATTGCGGTTGAGCGCGTTGGCGCCGGCGCGCAGCGTGATGGTGACGCGCATGTTGCCGCCGCTGCCGGGAAAGCGCGCGACGAGTGTGACCGGCGGCGTGGCGGGTGGGGGTCCGGTTGCCCCATCGCGCTGGGTCGCCCGCGCGTAGTGCGCCGTCGGTACGGAGCCGGGTCCGGTCGCCGTGGTGATGCCGAAGTTGGCGGTCGATGGCCGGAACACCCGGCTGACGTAGAGCCGCCGGCCGCCCTCCTCGAAGAAAGACCGCACCGCGTGCGCCAGATAATTGGGCGTCGCGGGCCGCGTGCCGAACGTCAGATCGTCGAGACTGCCGTAGATCCGCTCGAAGTCGGCGAGGCTGGTGATCAGTTCCGGGTCGCCGCTCACCGGCCCAAAGCGCGCCGGACCGACGAAGCCGGCGGTGCTGGTGCCCACCCCTTCAATCGATTTCGAGCGGAAGCTCGTCTCCTCGATGTATACACCGGGGGCCAGGTACTCGGGCATCGGGTCGCCTCCCTGGGGCTATCCCGCCTCGTGCCTTCCGACACGTTCGCGAAGAGATGAGGCGGTCGCGCGTATGACGTCGGACTTGTTCGCTCAGGCCAACCGACTGATTATCACTCGTCCAAGGGCGACCCACCGGGTCGCCCCTACAGGGGCTGATTATTTTCGTTGGTCAGGGCGACTCGGTGGGCCACCCTGATCCCGGCGTGAACGTGGGCCGCGTCGATCAGATCAAGGCGGCGTGACCAGCAACCGTGATCGTCCTTGGGTCGTGACGACCAGCTCCACGCCCAGCCGGATCGGCCGCACCACCGATGGACCGCCGGCGAGCGCGGTGTCGAACACTTGCGCCAGCCCCTGTTCGAGGATCGAGCGGGTGTCCGGCGCGTCCAGGCCGGGAATACGGCGCCGGCGCGACGGTTCGTAGAACACCCGCACCGTCAGCGGCCACGTCAGTTTGTCAACGGGTTCGGCCCCGTGCGGCGGCGGGCCGGCGAGCGCGGGCAGCACGCCCGCGTACGGCATGAACACCGTGAACATGCCGCGAGCATCGGCCACGCCCGTATAGGTCTCCGTCGCATTGGGGCTGACCGTGACCAGCGCCCAACCGGCCGAGCGAGCCGTTTCGCGGTCCTCCAGTTCACCCCGAACCACGCCCAATCCCGCGGGCGCCACCCGCGCCGGACCGGAGAACAGTGGCACGTCGAGCAGCCGCTCCTTCGGCAGGCAGAGACTCAGCGTCTGGGCGAGAAAGCGGCCGGCGCGGTCCTCCACGCTGACCACGAAGTTGGCCGGCGGCGTGACCTCGCCCGCGTCGAACACCCGGCGCAGGATGCCGAGATCACGCAACTCATCGGGCGCCGGCTCACCCGGATCGGGCGCGGCGGCGCACCAGTCGGAGGCCGGACGCTCACCGGTTTCGTAGGCGCGCAGCCCTGGTAACGTGCGGAAGCCGTGGACACCGGTCAGGGGCGACCGCTCCGCCATCGTCACGGCGCCGGTCGCATCGCCCAGGGGCCGGGCCGTCACCACCATGCTGTCGGTGACAGGCACACCGCGGGCGAGGTCGATGAAGCGCACACCCAGCGGCGCCCGTCGTGTGACCGTTTCGAGCATCACGAATCGCGCCATCACTCGTCCTTCACCACGCCGAACTCCAACCGCCGTGTCAGCACCGGACCGCCCCCGGCCCGCGCCATCTCCGAGTCGATCCGCACGATCCGCGCCACATACGGTACGGCGAGTTGAAAGTCGTTCGGCAGCACATCCCAGATGCGGAACGATTCCTCATTCGACATGTGTCCACACACCAAATCGACCGTCTCGCCCGCCTCGAAGACATCGGGCGCGACCGTGTTGAGCAAGCCGGCCGGCAGGTTGGGCGTATCCTCGATCGTGCGCATCAACCACCCCAGGATCTCGTGCTCCAACGACGCCTCTTTCGCCCACGGGATCAACAGGAAGTGCAGATCGAGCGGCAGTTGTGACCGGCGCGGCTCGCCGTCTGGTCCGATCCTCCCTGGCGGTGTGCGCTGAACGCCGTTCACCCCGACGTGATAGAGGAACAGCGATACCCCGACCTCCATCGGTGTGCTGAAGTTGTGCGTGCGGTACACCGCGAATTGCAGGTCGGCGCCGTCAAACAGGGCCGGCCGCCACGACTGTTGCAGCAACCGCACCACCGCCTCGCACGTCGCGCCGATCGCCCGGTAGCTTGCCATCCACTTCTCGCTCAGCGTCGCGGCCCGCCCGTCAGGCGATCGAGCCATTTCCTGGCCGGTGTGCGTGGGGACATCTGAACGTCCGCCTCCCGCAGGTAGGCAGCGATGAAGGCGCACACGGCATTCAGGTCATTCACGTACCGGCGTTGGTTGCCGGGCACATGGGTGACGTGCCCGTGCCACACGGCGCGCCCTGGCTCATCGGCGTCCTCGATCCAGACCCTGACGATAAATGCGAAGGTGCGTCCCTCGGCTGGGTCCATCCTGCCTTCACCGATTCGCGCTCTGAGGCCCAGCGCGCATCCCGAACGGCGCCACGGAGAACTGGACCTCCGACCGCCGACCGGATAGGCGCACTATCGCGCCGGCCCGTCGCGTGAGCGTCTGGCCGGCGTCCGTGCCAGCGTCTTGTTTGGCTGGTTAGCGGAAAATACCGCGGTCGTTCGCGCTAGCACATGCTCAGGCAAAGTGCTGGGTTATCCCCCGGTAGGGGCGACCCGTGTTGATGGGTCGCTCACATCCCGTTCCGCGTCCATGGGGCGCGAGCCACTCCGAACCGAACATCTTGCCTGAGCATGCGCTAGCGTCGGTCGTGGATCGACCGCTCGAGGGCGCGGACATCGTCCTCGACCTGCTTTCGGAAGTCGGTCAGCATCGACAGGAAGTGCTTGAGGTAGGGGAGCAGTTCGGGCGACGAGGATGCCGGATTCACCGCGGGCCGGCGTGCCTCTCGCGCCATGAGCGCCGGCCCGTCGAACTGATCGGCCCGCATCTGGTGGTACAGCTCGGTGGTGCCTTTCGCGGGCGCGACGCCCAGTTCGTCAGCGAGCGCGGCCACACAGCGATCATACTGGCGCAGCGCGGCGGTGCGATCACCGGCCAGGTAGTGCAGACGCATGAGGCGGCGATGGGCGCCCTCGTGGGCGCGGTCGTGGCGGAGCAGGGACTCACCGTGCGCCTGTCCCTCCTCATAGCGGCGATGCGCCTCGCAGAAGCTCATCAGCTTTTCGCGTGTGACGAGGTACAGGCTTTGCAGCCGCTCGCGTTCGTACAGGCACCAGTCATGGTAGCAGCCTTCCAGCAAATCGCCCTGGTACAGCCGCACCGCCTCGTCAAGCGACCGTGCCCGGTCACCGTCCAGTTCCGCGCCCGCGATTCCTTGCGCCGCGGCGACAGCCTGCTCGAATATCGCCACATCGAGCCACAGGTCCGCCGCCGGGTTGATATGGACCCACTCGGCATCGACGAGCAAGACCGGGTCGCCGGCCGGCGCATCACCGAGATCAAGGGCAGATTGGAGCTGCCACAACGCCTGACGCAGGTACTTCTTCGCCTGGGCGGTGGGGCTGTCGCCCCAGAGCATCGTCGCCAGCGCGTCGCGCGCCCGCGGACGGCGGCGGTTGAGGAGCAGATGACAGAACATGTCCTGCACCTTGCCGCTCTCGATGGTGTCCACCACCTTACCGCCGCGTTGGACGGAGAATCGTCCGAAGAGGGTGATGCTCAGTGCGGACATGGCGGAACCCTCCTTCGCTGGCGAGGGCACAAAGGAAGTAAGAAACTGCCGGCATGTTCATGGCGGCTCGCGATGATGCTCCCGCCTATTGAACGGACGGGTCAGCGGGTGGGGCCAGCACGGCGACCAGCATCGCGGCTCCCGATGATGCTCCCGTCCATTGAACGGATGGACACACTCGATTTCGGTCATGACCGACCCGATTGTCGCGCCGGCTCACCTCTGGCCCGCCGGCGCTGACGGCTGGGCGCTCACGCTCGGGCGATCGTGTGTGAGCATGATGACAGGGTTGAAGACAGAAATTCAAGTTCAGGATATGTGGCTGCGTACGCGTTCAGCCGTCAAGGCTCGGCGGTCAGCCCGCGGGTTCACCGTCAGAAGAACCCGACCACCGCGCGGGCGCCCGCGCGGTGGTCGCGCGGTCGCTGGCGGCTGACGGCTGAACGCTTACCATGACAAGGAGGCCACTTCGGGTATGATGAAGGGCGTCTGCATGAAGGCAGATAGTTTCCTCCCAGGGGTGGCGGAGCGACGGCGACCGACCTCTCCCCCGGCCCCTCCTCTGCAAGGGGAGGGGTGTCAGTCCGGTTCTCCCCCTTCCCTTGCAGGGAAGGGGGTCGGGGGGTTAGGTTTTCTCAGGAGCATCTCGATGGCCGATCTACCGTTACTCGACCGTGCATTCGCGACCGTGATGGGGCAGATGGTCGAAACCGGCCAGGCGCCGCACTATACCGAGCTGGCCGCTGACCTGGGGCTGTCGGTCGAGGAGGGCCGCCAGGTGCTCCACGACCTGATGGTGACCGGCATCCCCGCCTGGCTTCATCCCGACACCGACTACATCGTGTCGTTTCCGCCGTTCCACAGTCTCCCCACCCAATACCGAATCACCGTGGACGGTGAGCAGAAATGGTTTGCCCAATGTGGTTTTGAGGCGCTGGCGGTTCGCTGGTTGTTTCCCGGCAAGACCGTTCGCATCGATGCCCCCTGCCTCGATTGTGGTGAATCGACCGCCATCGTCATGCGTGACGAGGCGGTGCTGTCGGTCGAGCCGGACACGATGGTGGGGTACACCTACTCGCAAGTCGGAGGGCCGCCCGAGAACCGTGCCTGGCGTTGAGCGGGCATGAATCTCTTCCGGTCGGAAGAGCATGCACGGCGTTGGGCCAGGTTCAACCCCGAGTACGAGGAAGGTTTACAGCCGGTCGCCGCCTGGATCGAGCGCTTCAGCGGCGCGATGTTCCGCGAGCGCGGCCGGCCCGACTACATCTCATGGCTGACCGAGTGGCGCGCCGCCCAAGCACGGTGAGGGCGGCGGACGTCGCTTCCGAATCTCGCCGCCCCGCGCTGGGTCGAAGTCGACCCAGTAAACGGCGCCGCGGCGCATCATTCGAGTTCCTCGTCGACGTTCGCCTCAATCCATTCCCGCGCTTCCCGCTCGGCCTGTTCGTCCCGCGCCGCTTGGCGATATTCCTCGTCCAACGCACCATGCATGACCACATGCGGCCGTACCAGATTATCGATGAAACGACTGATCTCTCCACGGCCGACATGGTGATACAGGCCGTGGTAGACCTCGTCCGAAACCGTGATCGTCAATTTGCGCTGCATGGCGCCCTCCTCACCGCGTACCCGGGGGACGAGGCCGCTACTCGTCGTCCTCGCCACGTCCCTCGCGAATGAGTTGAGCCGTGGTAACACCGAGCGGCTTCTGTCGATCACCCGGAGCACGCTCCTGGTGGCTGAACATTGAGCATATCGAGCTGCACATCGTTGACGACATCCGAGCCGGGGGGCGGTGTCGTGCTCATTGCATCTTGCGGTTGGGGTTCTCGCTCAGCCGGGCCGCCCTCACCACACGGGACGGACGAAGCTGCCCCCACGATGATGTCGTCGTATACCATTGCCACAATGGCTCTCCCGTGAGTGTTGTTCTATGCACATCATTGCCCGCTGATCGGGTGGCGAGGGAACGTGAGATGAAGACCGTGACCGTTAAGCTTGACGATGTAACGTGGGATCATGCCTGCCGGCTGGCGCAGGCGCGTGGCATGCCGCTGGACGACCTGATCCGCACGGTGATCCACATGCTGGCGGAGCCGCGCATGGTCGAAGACCCAATCCTCGGCTCGATGCGTGACGACGCCGAGCACGAGCAATCCCTGCTCGCCGCGATTATGCAGGAGCGCCAGCGGCGGTGGGATGGTGTGCGGCTCGATGAGTAAGGCGTTGCTGGACACCGACATCTTCTCCGAGATCCGGCGCACACGCGATCACGTCGTTGTCGCCAATGCGACCGCATATCCCGCCGCGTACAGTCGGTACACGATCTCTGCCCTCACGGTGATGGAGGTCGTGCTTGGTCTGCATCTTGTCCATCGTGAGCAACAGATCGCGCAGTTCCTCGAAACCCTGCCCGCGCTTGAGGTGCTGCCACTGGACAGTGAGGCGGCCACGCTGGGGGGACGCATCCACGCCGAACTGCGACGTACCGGCCGGCCCATCGGTTGGGCTGACCCGCTGATCGCCGCCATTGCCCTTCGTCATGACCTCGTCCTGGTCACGGGTAACACCTCCCATTACCAGCGCATCCAGGCGCTCGGCTATGCGCTGCGCCTGGCGAACTGGCGCGTTCCCTTCAGCGCCGCAACCTGACGCGTCATGCAGAACGCCCGATCTCTGGCCCGCACCGATTGCCACCCGGCTCATTGCACCGCGGGTGAGTGTGAGGGGCAGCCTCGGGTTTCATGCTCCAGTGGCGTCCTCCGGTCGCCAGCACACCTTGGAGACATACGCCGTGGTCCCGCTCACTCACGGACACGGGGAGCACGGGCCTGCATGCCGGCGATCGTATTTATCCAAGTTTAGAACGTCAAACCGCGGATCTTGCCCCGCTCACCTCGCCGAGGCGTCCCGCTCATTCCGCCCGCATCCAGTCCGCGACCTTCTCGCCGATCATGATGCACGGCATGTTCGTGTTCGCGCTGGGGATGTCAGGCATGATCGAGGCATCGACCACACGCAGGTTGTCTATGCCGCGCACCCGGCAGTACTGGTCCACCACTGCCAG
>JBBQJF010000054.1:0-20867 GCA_038325665.1 Dehalococcoidia bacterium
GGCGGTCTGGGTTCCGGCCGGATGGGAGCCAGCGGAGGCCCGCGCCAGGGACGTACCGGCCAGACCAACCATGACCATCATGGTGAATGCCGTCAGTACGCGTCGCCCGCGAAGGGCCGGCTCGGGCATGGTCTGCCGCGATGCCTGATAGAGCGGTCGTCGCTCCCACCCGGTCGGGCGCATACGCGAGTCGATCCGTGGCTCTCGTGGGTGAAGATCGGGCGATGCCATGGGCGCGGGCGCCGATCGGGTCGTGACACCCGCCGCCGTGATCAGCCGCAGTAGTCGCGGTGCGAGAAAGATCAGCACGAGTATCGATGAGAGACTGAGCACGGGCCGGCGAGGAAGGGTGCGAATCATAACGGACCTCAATCTGATGTGTCGGTGTGGTACAAACGCGTTGTTCAGGCGCGTGACGTCGCTAATTGCCTCTGGCATCGCCGCGTATCGAGGGGGTCGCGGAGCTCGTGCCCTCGTCCGTGGGGCGTACCGTCGTCGGTCTCCCAACGGGTGGGTGGGCCGCCCGATGCGCGCCAGGATTCCCACCGTGTCGAGGACCCGCGAGCAGCGCCCCCGCCAGGAGTGGATCGGGTAACTCGCGGTTCGTGGCGTTCAAGAAAGGGTGGCGAGCGGCGGGCGCCGCGCTGCCCCTCATGCAGCGCCCGCGCTCATCTCCGACCGTACCGACCGTTCGGAATGGCTCCAAGAGGGCAGCGCGGTCGTGCGGACCGAGCACGACTGCCGCGGACAGTGCGCGGAGTGGGCACATCGCCGCCTCGCCGGCGGCATGGCGCGACGCCCACCAGAGCAGGACCACGACACGAGGGCGGCGCCCGCACCTGCCGGCTGCTGTCACGCACGAGGGCGCCGCGTACGACAGTGAGGCAGTGCACGCGCGCACGACGGTGGGGCGCTGAATCTGTGCGGGGTGGTCGCGGGGTCCGCGGGCTGCCGCGCGGGTGGCCACGGGTCACCGGGGCAGGCAGCCGGGGAGGGATGGGGGCATCCCGCGCTCGATCCGCGCTCACCCCGCGGAGGCGCCAGGACAGCGTACCCCGCGCGCCGCGACCGGGGACACGGGCATGCAAAATCGTTGCGATTCGAGCCGGCGCCGAGCCGTTCGCGGTGCACACCGTCACCTCCACCGCGGTCGCGGGTCCGGCGGGCAGCAGCATGGGGTGGCGCATTGCCAGACAAGCGCCTGCGCATCCCGCTGCCGAGGGAACGAGTGAGTCGCCCTCGGCAGCGGGATGCGCACCACTGATCGCGTCCCCCGCCGCTTGCGTGTATTGATTCAACGGGCAAGGATAACGCCAGCGAACAGCGGGAGCACGCGGCGGTCGCGATTACCACGCACGAGGGCGGTTCACCATGAGCCTGTACCAACTTCACAAGGCTATCTACACCTACCTCAACACCACCGAGGCCGAGCGGCCCACCCTCGATGGTCCAACCCTCACGAAGCAGTTCGATCTGAGTGGCGACGAGGCGGCCGCGTTCCGGGCCACCGACATCGCCGCCCTCTCGCGTCTGGGTGTGCATCCGGTGTTGTTAAACGGGTATTCGCGGGCGCGCCTGATCCCGCGTGACGCGTACCGCGCGGCGCTGCGTGCAACGGTGGACACGCCGTAACGCGGTGTGAGACTGACGACGGCCCACCACGCGCGTACCATGCGTGCATCGCTGGCTCGACCGCCGCCGCCCGCGACCGGTGTCACGATGGGGAGGTCGCCAGGGCCGGCGCCCGGTCGTGCGCCCCATCTGATCGAGCGCGTGGCATCTCGTGAGGCCGTGCGAGCGCGGGCGGCCCGTTGTCAGACGTGAGCGGTAGGACGAACGCGGATGCCTGACCGCTGGTAGGAGGCTTTTGTCATGGCCGAGATAGTTGCCGCGTACGCGGCCAGCCACGCGCCGATGGTGCTCGCCGCGCCCGAAACCGCGCCCGACGAGCAACGCCGCAACCTACACGGCGCCTTCGCGCGACTGCGGGACGACTTCGAGCGGGCGCGTCCCGACGTGGTGATCGTGTTCGCGAACGATCATTTCACCAACCTGTTTTTCGACCGTGTGCCGCCATTTCTGGTTGGCATCGGCGCGCACCATACCGGCCCGGTCGAGGACTGGTTGGGCGTGGAGAAGCGTGATGTGCCCGGCGCTCCGGCGCTCGCCCGCTGGCTGGTCGAGAACGGCAGCGACGAGGGCTTCGATCTCGCCTTCTCGGAGGAGGTGCGGCTCGATCACGGCATGATGGTCGGGCTGGAATTTCTCGACCCGGCGAGTCGCGTGCCGGTCGTACCGATCGTTCAGAACTGCTCGATTGACCCGATGCCGTCGCCGCGCCGTTGTTACGATCTCGGCCGGTTCCTGCGCCGGTCGATTGAGGCGTACAGCGGCGCGGAGCGGGTGGCGCTGCTCGGTCAGGGTGGTCTGTCGCACTGGGTCGGCATGGCGCGCATGGGCGACATCAACGCCGATTGGGACCGGCAGGTGCTCGATCTTCTGCGCGCGGGTAAGGCGGAGCAGATCGCGGCATGGGGACGCGAGCAGATCGAGGCCGCGGGGAACGGCGCCCACGAGATCCGCTCCTGGCTGACGCTCGCCGGCGCGATGGAGGGCCGGCAGGCGGAGGTGCTCGCCTACGAGCCGGTCGCGGCCTTCGTCACCGGGATGGGCGTGCTGCGCTACACCGTGTAGGGATAGGCAACCATTGGATGGTCTCGCGCCGCGTTATTCCACTGCCGGGCGCGCCCGTGGATAAGTCACGGGTCACGGGTCACAGGGCATAGGGCATAGGGCATAGGGCACAGGTTCACGGGTCAGAGGGACGGAACGGTCGAGCGGCCATCCCCGCCGGCGCCAGAAGCGCGAAATCGCGCGGGCGGTCGCGGAGGTCCGCCGCATTCTCGCCCGCTCCCCGCTCCCCGCTCCCCGCTCCCCGCTCCCTCAACCCGGGAACCGCTCGACCGCCGTGCGGAATTCGCTGGGCAGCACGTTGAGCAAGAATGGCAGACCGTCCAGGAAAAATGGCGTCAGCAGGGAGCCGTCCATTGCCGAGGTCAGCGTGGCGACCCGGTAGCCGGCGAACAGGATCAGCGCCGCCTCTACCACAATAAAGCCCTTGAGGAAGCCGAATACCAGGCCGGCAAAGTGATCGAGCGACCCCAGCATCAGCAGCGACGCGGTGCGCTTCAGCAGGGTCGCCAGTATCTGGCCGCCCAGGAACACCGCGGCGAAGATCGCGATAAACGCGCTGATGTTCGCCACGCGGTCGCTGTCCGTGAAGACGGTCAGATCATCGGCGAGTTGCTTGTAGAGCTGTCCGGCCAGGATCACCCCCACGACAGCGCCGAGCAGCGTCACAGATTCCCGCAGGATGCCCGACGACAGCCCAGCGAAGGCGAACCAGACCAGTATCGCGACGATCACAAGGTCGAGCCAGTTCATGGGCGGCGGTCGTCCTTGGACGGATAGGGGTGAGTCTCGCCCCTCTAGAGTAGCATCGGCGGCAGGGCCGCGGGGGCGACGTCCACGAGCCAGAAGCCATCGGTCGGAATCCGGTGGTGGGCGCCCGCCGCCGGCCCTACCCGCGCTGCCGTGTATTCGCGTGGTCCACGTCTAGACAGTGTCGGCCACCACCACCCGCGGGGGCAGCAGCACCGACACACCGACCGGTCGCGGCTCGCCAGTGACCGGCGCCGGCGCGCTGAAGCCCAGCGCCGCCTCGAGCACCTGCGCCATCTCACCGGCAAACACGAAGCGCAGCTCGCGCCGGACGGCCGCCGGCACCTCCTCCAAGTCTTTGTGATTCTTCTCCGGCAGCACAAAGGTCGTGATACCGGCGCGATGGGCGGCAAGCACCTTCTCGCGCAGACCACCCACGGGCAGCACCCGCCCGCGCAGCGTGATCTCTCCGGTCATTGCGACATCGCGCGCCACCGGGCGGCGCGTCAGCGCCGACACCAACGCGGTGGCGATCGTGATACCGGCCGATGGGCCTTCTTTGGGGACCGCCCCCGCCGGCACATGCACATGGACATCGTGCCGCTCAAACGTCTCCGGCGCGATGCCGAACTCGGCCGCGCGTGATCGGGCGTACGATAGCGCCGCCTGCGCCGACTCGCGCATCACGTCGCCGAGCTGGCCGGTTAACAGCAGCGTGCCCTTGCCGGGCAGCAGCGTCACCTCCACCCCGAGAACATCACCACCCATCTCGGTCCACGTCACGCCGGTCGCGACTCCCACCTCGTCCTGCTCCTCGGCCGCGCCCCAGAAGAACTTCTGCGCGCCGAGCAACTCGACCAGGTCGCCCCCGGCAACATGCACATGTCGCGTATCACCGCCGGCCACGCGCCGCGCGACCTTCCGCAGTACCGACCCGACCGCGCGCTCGAGGTGACGCACGCCCGCCTCCCGCGTGTACTCGCGGATCAGGCGGCGCACCGCGTCCGGCGCGAAGGTGACGCGCTCGCCATCAAGTCCGTGCTCGGCCAACTGACGTGGGATCAGGAACTGCTCGGCGATGTGCAGTTTCTCTTCCTCGGTGTAGCCCGACAGGTCGATCACCTCTAACCTGTCGCGCAGCGCCGGGATAATCGTGTCGAGTTGGTTGGCCGTGGCGATGAACAGCACCCGCGACAGATCGAACGGCACATCAAGATAGTGGTCGGAAAAGGCGCAGTTCTGCTCGGGATCGAGCGCCTCCAACAGCGCGGCCGACGGGTCGCCGCGGAAATCCGCGCCGACCTTGTCAAGCTCATCGAGCATGAACACCGGGTTGGCCGTACCCGCTTGGCGCAGCGCATGGATGATCCGGCCGGGCATCGCGCCCACGTAGGTGCGACGGTGGCCTCGGATTTCCGCCTCGTCCCGCACGCCGCCCAACGACACCCGCACGAATGTCCGGCCCAGCGCCTCCGCGATCGACCGCCCGAGAGAGGTCTTGCCGACACCCGGCGGACCAACAAAGCAGAGTATCGGCCCCCGGTGAGCCTGACGCCCGGAGGGGCTGGTCGCCGGCAATCGCACGCCGGGCAGCCCCTCGGTGTCCTCGGCATCCGCCGCGTCGCCCGCTGACTCTGCCAGCAGTCGCCTCACCGCCATGAATTCGAGGATGCGTTCTTTGACGCGCGGTAGTCCGTGGTGGTTGCTGTCGAGCACGCCGGTGGCGTGGCACAGGTCGAGGGTGTCGTCTGACTCGCGTACCCACGGCAGGGTGACCAGCCAGTCGAGGTAGGTGCGCACCACCGAGGTTTCCGGCGCGGCGGCCGGCATCGCCTCAAGCCGGCGGATCTCCTCCTCGGCCTTCTTCGCGGCGTGCGCGGGCAGCGCGGCGGCGACGACCTTCTCCCGCAGCTCGACCGCCTCGCGTTGGAGTGGGTCGCCATCACCCAGCTCCTTCTGAATAGCCTTGAGTTGCTCGCGTAGGAAGAATTCCCGCTGGGACCGATCAACCTCCTCCTGCACCTGCGTGTGAATCTTTGACTGAATCTCAAGCACGTCCAGTTCGCGGGCGAGGATGATGTTTACACGCCGCAGTCGCTCGAACGGATCGACGGTGGCGAGGATCTGCTCGGCGTCGATATCGTCCACCTCCAGGGTGGAGGCGATGAAATCGGCCAGCCAACCGGCCCGATCGATGTTGAGCGCCATCACATAGGCATCGTCGGAGAGCGCCGGCGACAGATGCACGCATTTTTCGAATAGCGCCAGAACGGCGCGCTTGAGCGCCTCGGTGGAGATCGAGGTGCGGGACGGCTCGCGGATCGGCGTCACGCGCACGCGGTAGTAGGGGTCCGCGCCGGTGATCGCCTCGATCCGCAACCGCCGCTGCCCCTGCGCCCACACCTGCGTGGTGCCGTCCGGCAGCTTGAGCGCGCGGTTGATCACCGATTCGGTCGCGATGGGGAAGATGTCGTCGAGCGTCAACTCGGAGAGCGAGGGATCGCGCTGCGTGACGATCGCGACCGTCCCCCCATGCACGGTCGCCTCATCAATCGCACGGAGCGAACTACGACGGCCGACCAAGATCGGACCGGCGGTATTGGGGAACAACACCCCCCGTCGGCGGGGCAGCAAGGGCAGCTCGAAACTCCGCATAGCGTGACGTAAGTCCCTTCAGATGGCATTCAGTAACGTAAGCGTTCAGCCGTCAGCGACCGCGCGGCCGCGGTCCGTGACCACGGTGTGGGGGCGGGCACCGCGGGCCGCGTGTCCTGACGGTACACCAGCAGGCTGATGGCTGAACACTGACGGCTGAACACTTAATCAATAACGCGGCCGGGGGCTTGAACCGCATCGCGTGGCGAGTGTAGCACGCGGGAGGGACGAAAATGGAAGCGGTTTACGTCTCTAACGGTCGCTATAAAACACATTGTTGTGAGTCTACTCGACATTATTGGGCATGATTCAATCGTTTCGGTAAGCTGAGCACTCTATGCCGGCGGCGTCCATGCCTGAACGCCTGCCGGCCGGCCGCCGCACCACGTCCGGCACATCGTCGACCGTGGGCGGGTCGGGGTGGCGCCCGGTACGCCACGACGGGACCGCCGTACGGGTTGACGACAAAATCCCCGCCAAGCTGGCGTGTGTCGCCGCCGGGCATCTGGGGCAGATGGCCCCGGCGTGGGCCGGGCAGATGCGCGGTCGCCGTTTCGCGGCTCCAGGGCCGGTGCGTTGCGCCGCGACTCGGGCCGAAGGCGGCGTAGGCATGTCGCTCGGGGTCGCTGAGCATCGAAACGGCGGACGGAGGATACGGGCGAAGCCGGCGATGCGTTCCGGCGGCTCGAACACCAACACCAGCACGACCGTCCGCCCCCGGTAATCCGACAGGGAAATGGCGCCACTCGCCGGATCGACGAACCTCATCTCGGGCGCCGGGCTGACCAGATTCTGTCTGGGATGCTCTTTGGGACAACCTCATACGACAGTCTGAGTTGACAGAATGGTGTAGATCGGCGATGACGGACGCGGCGACCCCGCGAGGATGGGTGCGTGTGATGACTGTCGCTGTCCCGGCGTCCCCGTTCTCGCGGAGGCTTTCGACCTCGGGTTCGTGGTCACCCTTGAGCCTGCCAGTCTCTGAGACCTGGTAGGGATTTCCCAGGAGTGTACGACCATGACCAGTCTTTCCGCCGCCCTGACCGGCCTGCGTACCGTACGCCGCGATACCGTGCGCCGGCTTGCCGGCCTGCCGCCCGAGACGGTGACACGGTCCGCACCGTGGCGGGGCGCGACATCGGATGTGCGCTTCTTGCTGCTGCGGCTGGCCGACGACGACTTGATGCGCACGGTGCGCCTTCAGATTGGTCTCGCCGGCGTCGGTCATGCGCCCACGGAAGCGCACCGCATCCTGGCAGCGACGGCGACCGTACGCGGGCGGCTGATGGGTTCGCTGATCGGGCTGGCCGAGGACGGGTTCGAGCAGGGGTGGGGTGACAATGAGTGGAGCGTGCGGCGCGTGCTCGGCCATATCGTGGCCACCGACCGCCGCTATCTGATCGGGACACGATACGCGGTGGAACGCGCCCGCTCTGGTGGGACGGGGCCGCTGCGTCCACCCGACAGCGCGCTCCCCGATCGCCAGGGATTGGCTGAGAGCGAGGGCACGATGGCGGAGGTGGTGGCGCGTATGGCGGCGATGCATGACGAGCGGATAGCAGCGCTGGCCGGCCTTGGCGCCGCCGACCTCGACGCGCCCACGAATTGGATGTTGTGGGATCTGGACGTGCGCTTCCGCCTGTACCGGTTCACGGAGCATGACCGTGAACACCTGGTGCAGTTGCGTAAGACCTACAGTGCCATTGACGCCGTCCCAACCGAGCCGCAACGCATCCTTGAAGAGGCGGCGGCGGCGCGGGGTGGGCTTGAGGCGTTAGTGATCGGGTTGGAGGACGGCACAACGGCGGCTGATCGCGCGATCGCGATACTCGCCGAGGCTGCCGAATCGGAGAGGGAAATCACGGACACGGTCATAAAAGCGATGGGGTGACGCGATGGGGGTGCAGTACCGTCGCCGGCCTCGAGTGAGCGCTATCGTGACGTTCCATTGCGCTGGTGCCATGCACCGACCCTTGACCGCCGGCCCCTCATGCCTTTGTCGAGCCTGTGCCGGATTCGGTACCGGGTTTCAATGCACATTCCCTGGACCGGCGTTCTAGGCGTCGTCCTCATCGTCCTGAGCATTCTCGTCGGAGATGATCGCGAGGGCAGGCCCTTCCGGGGTGTCATGTGTGCCGACGATGCAGCCGTCGAGTGCCGTGGCGGCATCGGGCGAAAGGCGGAGCACCGGTGTGCCGTTGTGAAAGAGCACCGCATCGTTGCTGGCCGGTTCGCTGGTTCCGACCACGGGTTCGCCCTGCTCCAACACCAGCCGGAGCGTATTGGACAGACCCTGCTCGGCGTGAATGTGCTGGAGGAGCGAACCCGCTCCTTCTGTCATGACAACCATGCATCAATCCTAGTGATATGCGCCACGCGACGAACGCATACGGAGCGACCTCCGACACCGCGTGGCGCGGTATCGGAGCAGTCGCTCCGCATGAAATTAGGCTGGCAACTCAATTGGGAACAGCGCGCGAGAAGACATGAACCAGCTATACGCCGCCCGAACATCCACTCGGGCCAGCGCGGCCACCGTACATCTCCCTCGCGCGGTGGTTAGTAGCGGTTGCCGCGGTCGCCGCCGTAGCCGCCGCCGCCGCTGCTGTAGCCGCCGCCACCGGAGCGGCCGCCACCTCCGCCGCCCTGGGTGCGGAAGCAGTCGGAGCAGTAGACCGGCTTGTCGCCGCGCGGCTGGAACGGCACGCGCGCCTCGTTGCCACACGAGGCACACGTCGCGGTGAACATCTCCCGCGCGCCGCCGCCGCCGTACGAGCCACCACCGCCGCCGCCGCCGCCGTATGACGAGCCACCCCGCTCAGCGCGACGGGCGGCGCGGCAGTCAGGACAACGCTGGGGAGCGTTGGTGAAGCCCTTGGATGCGTGGAATTCCTGTTCGCCGGATGTGAACGTGAACTCACGTCCACAGTCTCGGCAAACCAGGGTCTGATCAGTGTATGCCATTGGGGTTGCGACCTCCGCGATAATCCGGCAACGCTTCGGTCGTCGGCCCCTATGGGCACCAGCCAGCAGTGGCGACCGTGTCAGGACAGCGAGAGAAGAGCTACCTGTCAACAGTTTATCACAGACCGGCCCGTCTCGATCCACAGTTGGGGAGCAAATTGGCGTCGATGTCGCGCCGGCTCACCCCTGGAGTGTGGCAGGGTGTGATGGACGGTCGCGTTCAGCGTGGCGCAACGCGGGAGCGACGGTGCGGGAACGCTCATGGGTTCCCGCGCATTGTTCATCGTCTTCGGGAGGCAGCGAGCGCGAGACGGACCGATTCCGGCGGCTGAACCCGTACCGGTCAATTCGGGGCGCGCAACTTGTTATGATCTGATTACTGACCGGCGGATCAGCGAACGGGTGTACGGACACGGGTATACTACGGTTCATGAACAGGACCGACCGGATGCTGGCGATTGTCCTCGAATTGCAGGCGCGTGGTCAGGCGCGCGCTGAAGATTTGGCGCGCACCTTCGAGGTTTCCAAGCGCACGATCTACCGCGATATCACCTCGCTGTCCGAGGCGCGTGTGCCGATCGTGGCGTCACCCGGCACGGGCTACCGGCTGATGGAGGGCTATTTTCTACCGCCGCTGTCGTTCACCCCGGATGAGGCGGCCATGCTCGTGCTTGGAGCGCATGCGGTGCGGTTCGCGGTGGACGCGGTGTATCAGCAGGCGGCGCAGACGGCGCTACGGAAGCTCGAGGCGGTGCTGCCGGTTCCGGCGCGGGAGCGCGTGCAGGAATTGCACGAGAGTATGCGTATTTTCGGCGGCTGGGCGTCGGCTGAGGATGGCGACAAGGTGGGGGCATTGCGTGCCGCGGTGCTCGACCGCCGCGTGGTGCGCCTGCGCTACCATTCGCCGCGGCACGAGCATGCCGCTGACCGCGACATCGAACCCTACTCCCTGCTGCACTATCGCGGTGTGTGGCACATCCACGCGTACTGCCGCCTGCGCGGCGATATGCGCGAGTTCCGTTTGGATCGGGTCGATGGCCTCACCGTGCTTGAAGACCATTTTGAGCGCGACCCGGCGCGGGCGCGGCGCGACACGCGCGACCGCGAGCGCCGGACGCTAGATGTACGCGTGCGCTTCGCCGAGCGTGCGCTGCGGTGGGTGCGGGAGGAGCGTCATTGGGGTTTCCGCTCCGAGGAAGCCGGCGGGGTCATGCACTTCGCCGTGGAGGAGCCGGCCGACATCGCGCCGTGGCTGCTGCGCTGGGGCGGCGAGGCGGAAGTGCTGGCGCCCGCCGCCGTTCGAGACGCGGTCGCGCATGAGGCGCGGAGAATTGCGAACATGTATTCTCCTGTGCTCAGCCACTGACATAGGGGTGTCACGCCCCTGGACTACCCTACCTCTGTCGCATATGGCGCGACAAATAGTAAAGGGGTTGAGCAGGTGCATGACTTTGGTACTCTTTGGGCCGCGAGCCGGATCGAGCGCGATCTGGCCTTGCAGCGAGCAGAACATCGGGCGCGGCTCGGCGTTGCATCACGAACCCTCCCCACGCCGCTCTCATGGCTACGCGGCATGCGGAACGCGCGGCGCTCACGCCGCCTGATCCTGCCACCGGCCGAGGCCGCGCGCTCGGCGAAACCGCGGGTGCACGACGCGCGGGAGATGGTCTAACCCCACGCGGAACGTCGTTCATCCTGGTGCATAGCAGCAGCGCTCCAACCACGCGCGGCGTCGTGCGGCGCATCCGGGACGCCGCGCGTGGAGAGCGCATCGTTACCTCACCCAGTCTCACCCATCAGCCCGACCGGCAGCCCCGTGGGAGAACACGCTCGATGTGGTCAGTGATCGACAGAAACGCACCCGCGGCCACCCCTGACGAGGAATTGTCGCTGGCCGGCAATCTGGATCTGCTGGCGCGCCCGACAACCACCTACTTGCAGGACCTTGGTCGCGGAGGCGACGCCTGGACACTCTCTCCGCGCCCCGGCGAGGTCGCCGTGCGTTACATCACGGACGCCGCCCTCGGTGTGCTAGAGGTGTCCACTGAATCAGGCGGCGATGCAGCCGCGCCGGCCACCCGCGCGACCGTGGGCGACTCCGCCCGTCACGTCTTCACGCAATTTCGGCCGGAGTGAGGGTCGCGCCGGTCCGACGGCGGCGGGTAGACTGCCGCTCCCGTGATGAGCTGTGGGATATGAAGGACTGCCACGATGGATATCGTTGACTGCCTGCTTGGACATGACGCCTGGACCACGCGCCAGGTGCTGCTGCGCTGCCACGAGCTAACCGATGAGCAGTTAGATCGACCGTTCGACATCGGTCTCGGCGCTCTCCGCCCGACACTGGTCCATATCGTGTGGAACATGCAGGCATGGACCGATGTGCTCGCCGGCCGGCCGGTGCGGGTGGCGCCCGGGTCTCCCACAGATGCCGCGTGGGTGAGCAGTCTGATGGAGCGCCTCGACACGGCGACGGTCGACTTGGCCGCGGTCGCGCGGCGCATCCGAGATGAGGGCCGGCTGGATGAAATCTGGCAAGACGGCACCGGCGGCCCGCCCGCGGTCGGTACGCGCGGCGGGGTCATCGTGCATGTCGCCACGCACGGCATGCATCACCGCGCCGAGGCGCTTCATATGCTCGCGCGGCTCGGCGTCGCCGATCTGATCGAGGGCGATGCGCTGAGTTGGGAACAGCAGTTCAGACGCGCGGTCGCGGTCGGGATCACCTAATGCAATAGATAGGTAGCCTGTTTGGTTTTGCGCGGCGCAACCGCGTGGATGACCCGATGACCCAAGGGCTGGTCCGTGCGCACGCTGACCCCCGGTCCCCTCCCTGCAAGAGAACAGGGGGCATCGGGTTCCCCCGCGAAGGGCGGAGGTGGGCGAGAGTCGCCGTTCCCGAGGGCACGAGACCTCTCCTTTCGCGTCGAGCGGGTTATGCCGGCGCGGCGAGCGGCCGGAATGGGCCTCCGGCGCGGTGGCCGTGCTACGGCGCCAGTGATCGCAGCATCTCCCACGACTCACGCGCTTGACCGGGGACATCGGCCGCCGCCGGCGCGAACAGCATGATCGGTGTGGTCACACCCTGATCAACGTACGCCTCCATATGCGCGCGGCAACGGGCGGCGTCGCCCACCGCTACCAGGGCATCGACGGCCTCATCCGTGAGGGCCGCGATTGCGCCGCGACGGTCGCCCGCGTCCCACTTCTCCCACATCGGACCGTACAGGCGCTCGTTGCCCAACCAGATATGAAACTTGCGGTAGACCGGGACGTTGAGATAGGCAGCGATCAGGCGGCGGCCGGCGGCGCGTGCCGTCTCGATGTCGTCGTGCATGACCACGAACACGCGGCAGGCGACATCGACATCGTTCGGATCGCGGCCCGCCGCCGTGGCCGCGTCGCGCATCACGCCGATTACCTTCGGCACATCCCACGGCGGCAGCCAGTTGATGATCACACCGTCGGCCGTCTCGCCCGCGAGACGCAACATTCCCGCCCGCAGCGCCGCCACATAGATCGGCACCGGCGCCGGCACGGGCCGCGAGAGGCGAAAGCCCTGCATCGACGCCGTATGCAGCGTGCTGCTTACCCGTCCGCCGGCGAGGGCCTCGCGCACCAGCGCCGCGACCTCACGCGTGTGTGTGAGCGGCTTGTCGAACGACAGGCCATTCCAGTCACGCACGATCGTCTCGGAGGCCGTTCCGAGTCCGAGGCAGAAGCGGCCGGGGGCGGCCTCTGCCATGGCGAGCGCGCTCATCGCCAGTGTGGCGGGCGCACGGGTGAAGGTGCTGGCGATGGCCGTTCCGAGGCGCATCCGCTCTGTCCAGGCCGCGGCCATGGCCAGCGGTGTGAACGCATCTGTCCCGTCAACCTCCAGACTCCAGGCGTCGGTATAGCCAAGTCGCTCCGCCTCCTCCATCACCTCTCGATGTTCGGCCAGCGTGATCCCGAACAGGGGAAGCGAAAATCCCCAGCGGCGTGATTCTGCCATGATGAGCTCCTACGGAGTAGCGATGGGTGTTGGGTGGTAGAGAACGCCGCGCCTGTCATTCTGGGCGGCATGCCGGTGCTACGCCGGGCCGGACTGCTAAAAGGAAACTCCCGCCGCGATGACTCCAAGGACACCCAGCCCGCGGCAGCTAACTGTCCGTACGACCGTGGCTCTCAAGCTTCTCATGCGTCACCCCAGCATTTCCAGCGCACGTTCCAGCAGGCGGGGCGCCGATGGGCCGATATCCTCCCAGTGTGGGTCCGGGCGCTTGCCGCGTCGGTGCAACGTCAGGTTGAGGCTGGTGATCAGAGCGAACTTATAGCCGGCGAGGGCGCGATACCAGCCGGCGTCGGTCACCGGCTCGCCCAATGCCTCTTGGTAGAGGGAGATGATCTCCTCGGCGGACGGCAGCA
This sequence comes from Dehalococcoidia bacterium, assembly GCA_038325665.1. GTDB lineage: Bacteria > Chloroflexota > Dehalococcoidia > CAUJGQ01 > CAUJGQ01 > CAUJGQ01. Next base: position 13,468 of record JBBQJF010000054.1, read on the forward strand.
GCGCGGTCGATCGGGCCTTGCCCACCCAACTGTCGGGGTCGCTGAACACCGCCAGCCAACCGACATCCATCGCCGTCGCGCCGACGCCCGACAGCTCCCAATCGAGCTCGGCGGCCAGCCTTCCCTCGTGCATGAGCAGGTTGGTCCACTGGTAATCGCCGTGGAACAGCCCGTCACACTGTGACGACGGTATGCGGGCGAGCAGCCGTTCGCGCACGGCCGGCGCCAGCGATGTGAGCGACGGATCGGATGAGCGTTCTGGGTCGGCGTTGCGCGCCGCCAGCCAGTCCCAGCGCAGCACCTCATCCTCCAGCGAGGGAGGTGGTCCCCAATCGGGCAGAATGGCCTGCCAATCGACCCGATGCAGCGCCGCGAGCGCCGCCGTCGCGTGCTCGGCGGCCACCCGGAGGAACGGCGCCTCGAAAGCGATTGGCCCCGGCGCTAGCGCCTCGATCAGCCACAGGGTCGAGCCGGGCAGCCGCTCGACCACCGAGTAGGGACTGCCGAACCATTCGAGGTCGTCGCCCGCCCAGCGCACCGCGGCCACGGGTACGGGGGTGTCGCGGAGCGCCTGCATCACGCGCGCCTGCCGCACGATGTCCGCCGTGCCGGTCCAGCGCACGCCCGGCGGCGGCAGCCGTAGCACCAATCGCTCGTTGTTCGCGCCGCCGCCGTGCCGGAGTGTGAATCCCCAACTAAAGCCGGCGTGACCGGGCAGCGCCTCGATCGCGGAGACCTCGGCCCCACGGTCGCTCGTCTTCGCGCGGCACAGGGCGTCGAGCAACGGCTGCAGTTCACCCGGCTCCATTCTGTCCACGACCCGTGTCCCGTCCCGTGTTTCCACGCGGTGAAAGGGTATAGTCACATGACCCCGCCTCAGGACAGGATGCACGACCCGCGCGGCGGGCGGAAGACCCACGCCATTGCCGCGTGGGTTGATGGGCATCTGGTGGCGGGAGTACGCTGCCAAGGAGACCGGGGGTTCATCGAAAGGGGACGCACATGGTGGCCGCGCCGCAAAAGTACATGTTGACGGTGGACGACTACCATCGCATGGGCGAGGCCGGCATCCTTTCGGAGGATGACCGGGTCGAACTGCTTGATGGGGAGATTTGGCTGAAGGCGCCGATCGGCAACGACCATTCCGGGGGGCTTCGCGGACTCGATTACGTCTTCAACGCCGCGGTGCGTGGGCGCGCCATCGTCGATACGCAAAACCCGATCCGTCTGTCGGACTACTCCGAGCCACAGCCGGACCTCGTCCTGCTCATGCCGCGCGCCGACTTCTACCGCTCGGCGATGCCGCGGCCGGAGGATGTGCTGCTGCTGGTGGAGGTGGCGGACAGTTCGCTCGCCTTCGATTGTACCGTCAAGCTGCCGCGCTACGCCCGCGACGGCATCCGCGAGGTGTGGATCGTCGATCTGGTCCACCGGCGGATTGAGACATACAACGCGCCGGTGGACGGTGTGTTCACCGAGACGGCTGTTGTCGCCCGCGGCCAGAGCGTGTCGCCCCGCGCCTTCCCCGACGTCACCATCGCCGTGACGGATGTGTTGGGATAGCCGCGACCGCCCGCCGCCGGCTTCAGCGGCCCTCTTCCATAGGGGGCTGGCCTGTCCGGCGGTAACATGGGGCCGGCGCGACACCGGCGCGAGCGAGAGCCGGCGGCGGGCAGTCACCGCGAGCGACAATCCGCGTAGGGTAGTGGAGGGTGAGGGCATGGTAAGCGCGCCGTATAAGTACATGCTGACAGTGGATGATTATCACCGCATGGGCCAGGCCGGCATCTTCGCGGAGGATGACCGGGTCGAATTGCTCGATGGGGAGATCTATGTTATGGCGCCGATCGGCGACGACCACTCGACCACGGTTCGCATCTTGCTCAATCAATTCGCTCGGCGACTGGGCGAACGCGCCATCGTCGATGCGCAGAACCCGATGCGGCTGTCGAATTACTCGGAGCCACAGCCCGACATCATGCTGCTCGCGCCGCGGGCCGATTTCTACCGCTCGGGCAAGCCGCGGCCGGAGGATGTGCTCCTGCTCGTCGAGGTCGCCGACAGCTCGCTCGCCTTCGATCGCACGATCAAGCTGCCCCGCTACGCCCGCGACGGCATCCGCGAGGTGTGGATCGTTAATCTGGTCGCGCGACAGATCGAAGTCTATCGCGCACCCGTTGACGGTGTGTTCACCGAGACGGCTGTTGTCGCCCGCGGCCAGAGCGTGTCGCCCCGCGCCTTCCCCGACATCGCCATCGCGGTCAACGATGTGGTGGGATAGCGCTCAGCCGTCACCGAGCAGTTTCTCGACGATCACGCAGTCGCGCCATTCGGAGCCGAGCTTCCCATGGCGCCGATACACGCCGACGACGCGGAACCCCGCGCGTTCGTGCAGCGCGAGGCTGGTCAAGTTCTCCGGGAAGATCCGAGACACCAACTTCGCGAATCCCCGGTCTTCGTAGGCTCGGAAGAGTCCTTCAAGCGCGGCACGCCCGGCCCCCGTACCCCGCGCGTCCCGTTCGACATAGACCGAGTGCGCCGCGGTCCCCGCGTAGCACGCGCGGTTGCTGTAGGCCCCGGCGCCCGCCCATGCCATAACCTGGCCGGTCCGCTCCACGACAATCGTGGGATACTTCTCGCCCTTCTCGGCGAGTTGGTCCTCGATCTGCTTAGCGGTGCGTGGCTCGGTCTCGAATGTCGCGATCCGCTCCTCGATCCCTTGGCTGTAGATGTGCGCGATTGCCGCCGCATCGGCGGTCGTCGCGAGGCGAACGGCGAAGTTCGAGTCTGCCATAGAGTGGTCTCCGCTCTGACAGGCCCTCCGGCAATCGTCCGAATCCAACGGCGCCGGCTCCTGCTGTTTGAGCGCGCCCACGAGTCGCGGGGCTGGCATCGGCCGTCTCCACCATACTGGCCCGGCGCTTAATCATGGCGATGGGTTGAGCCTGCCCCGATCTCGCTACGGCCGCATCTCCCGCGCGTAATCGATGCCGCGGGCGGTGGTGACGCGCATGATCGCGCCGGCGCGGCTGTCGTCGCGCACCAGTTCGAGCAGCCCCTCGGCGATCTTCTCGGGAGGCAGCAGGCCGAGTTGGTTGATCATCGCCTGTTGCTGCTCCGGCTCGAACGACGCGAGGATCGGCGTATCGACCACGCTCGGGCAGATGGCGTTGACGCGGATGCCGGCCTCGGCGTGAAGGTAGCCGAGCGAGCGGGTGAAGTTGACCACCCCGGCCTTCGTGGCCGCGTACACCGGCGCCGACGGCATGGGAAAGATCCCGCCCATCGACGCCGTGTTGACGATCACGCCGCCCGTGCCCCGCATCGCCTGGACGCCCAGGCGCGTGCCCAGGATCACGGCCGTGAGGTTGACCTCCACGATTCGCCGCCAGGTACCGGCCAGGCCGAAAAGTTCGTCCGCCCGCTCACCGATTCCGGCGTTGTTGCAGAGGATGTCGAGTGCGCCGAACTGGTCCCGCGCCAGTTGGAGCGCGTCAACGACATCGACATCCCGCGTCACGTCCACCCGCGTCGCGACGGCCGTACCGCCTGCCTCGGTGATTAGCCGGACCGTTTCGCTGTTGCCGTGTACGTCCAGGTCGGCCGCGATCACCCGCGCGCCCTCACGCGCCAGCGCGACGGCCATTGCCCGCCCGATACCCGAGCCTGCACCTGTGACCACCGCCACCCGCCCGCGAATCTCCATGGTTATCCTCCCGCGTCCGCCATGATGCCCCGCATGCGCGTGACCAGCCGCGGCACCCGCCACGCGAACTCGGCGGCGAGCGGATTACTGGCGGTTCCATCGAGGTAGTGCGCGTACAGCCCTTCGAGGATGATCGCCAGCTTCCACACGGAGAAGCACAGGTAGAAGGGGAAGCTGGTCATCGACCGGCCGGTACGACCCTCGTAGCGGGCGACCATCTCCTCGGGCGAGAGGAAGCCGGACAAGACACTCGTGAGCTGGTTGTTGCCCGCCATCATCTCCTCCACCGGCTCGCCCGTCGGCCCCCAATAGACGATCAGCCAGCCGAGGTCAGCCAGCGGATCGCCGATCGTCGCCATCTCCCAATCAAGGATCGCCAGCAGCCGCGCCGGCGCCTCGGCCGCCCAGATCACGTTGTCGAGCTTGAAGTCGCCGTGGACAATCGTGGGAGCGCCCGATTCGGGCAGGTGGTCACGTAGCCAGCTCTCGACCATCTCAATACCGGGCAGCGGCCGGGTCTTTTGCAACGTGAGGTCGAGCTGCCCGCTCCAGCGGCGCAACTGGCGCTCGAGATAGCCGTGGGGGCGGCCGAGACTCTCTAACCCGGCGGCGACATAATCGACGGCGTGCAGCTCGGCCAGCGCGTCGATCATCTCCTCGGAGATACCGCGGCGCTCGGTGGGGGTGTCGAGCGGGGCCGGTATTTCCTCGCGGACGACCACACCCTCGACCCGCTCCATCAGGTAGAAGGGCGCATCGATGACCGAGGGGTCGTCACACGCCAGCAGCGTGCGCGGAACCCGTGCGCCCGTCCCTTGCAGGCCGGAGATCACCCGATACTCGCGGAGCACATCGTGCGCCGTCGGCAGGAACACCCCCCGCGGCGGGCGGCGCAGCACCCAGCGTCGGTCGCCGCGGGCGATGTAGAACGTCTCGTTCGAATAGCCGGCCTGATGCCGCTCGACATGCAGCGGCGAACCGTCACCCGGCAGGCGCTCGGCCAGGTACTCCGTGAGCCTCGCGATGTCGATCAGCCCGGAGATGTCAGGCGTCGTCACGGCAGCTCTCCCACGCTCGGAGGATGAAACGGAACCGCCAAGACACCAAGAGCGCCAAGGACGCCGAGGGAACGAGTGAGGGAATCGTGCGGGATCGCCCCCCTTAAGACCGCCTTAGCGTCCTTGGCGCTCTTGGCGTCCTTGGCGGTTCAACCGTTCACTCCCCCATCGCCGACAAGAAGGTCATGCCGGCGTCTTGCTTGAAGGCGCGGAGGATGCGGCGGGCGACGACCATGCGGTGGACCTCGTCCGGGCCGTCGTAGATGCGGGCGGCGCGGGCGTCACGGTACATGCTCGCCAGCGGCGTATCCTCGGTGACGCCGAGCGCGCCGTGGACTTGGATCGCCCGGTCGATCACGTCGTGCAGCACCTTGGCGCCGTAGAATTTGATCAGGGATATCTCGACACGGGCGTCCTCGCCGGAGTCGATCTTGGCGGCGGCGTGTTGGGTGAGCAGCCGCGCGGCCTGAATTTCGGCGGCGGAGTCGGCGATCCAATTTTGTACAGTCTGCTTCTCGGACAGCGGGCCGCCGAACGCCTCGCGCGCCAGCGAGCGCTGACACAGCAACTCGAAGGCGCGCTGGCTCTGCCCCAACCAGCGCATCGCGTGGTGGATCCGCCCCGGCCCCAGCCGCTTCTGGGCGATCAAGAAACCGTCGCCCGGGGCGCCGAGGGTGTTGGTCACCGGCACGCGGCAGTTCTCGTAGCGGATCTCGGCGTGGGTGTTGTACCCGCGACCGGTGTGTCCCATCACCGGGACGTTGCGCAGGATATTGAACCCCGGCGCGTCGGTGGGCACGATGATCTGGCTCATCCGCCGGTGGGGCGGTCCCTCGGCGTCAGTGAACGCCATGACGATGGCGAACGCTGCCCCGTCGGCGCCGCTGGTGAACCACTTGTGGCCGTTGATCACCCACTCGTCGCCGTCGCGCACCGCCCGCGTCTGGAGGTTGACCGGGTCGGCGCCGGAAACGTCCGGCTCGGTCATGGAGAAGCACGAGCGGATCTCGCCGGCGATCAGCGGCCTCATCCAGCGCTCCTGCTGCTCGGGCGTGCCGAACATGTGCAGGATCTCGGCGTTGCCAGTGTCCGGCGCTTGGCAGCCGAAGGCGCGGGGAGCGAACGGGCTGCGTCCGAGGATTTCGTTGATGTAGGCGTAGGGCAGAAAACCCGTGCCGGTGCCGCCCGCCTCGGGGCCGATGAACGGCGCCCACATGCCATCGCTCTTGACCCGCGATTGCAGCGACTTCAGCAGCCCCTCGGCATCATCATCCTCTCGTCCGAGCTGATCCTCGTTTGGGTAGATGTGCTCGTTCATAAAGCTCGCGACGCGCCGGCGCAGCTCCGTGATCTCGGGCGTCAGCGTGAAATCGACCATGGGGAACGTCCTCTCTCTACCGGCGGTGAGCGGCGACCGCGAGGAAGCCGCGAGCGGCGGTCGACCGCGCGGGAACGGCGACCCACCTGCGCTTCGCTGTCCGCGATCGTGCATCATCGGCGTCATAGGGACAACGAGATGTTGGTGGCGACCCACCTCTCCCCTTCCCTCCCCCGCGAGGGGGGGAGTTACCGTCTCCCCCTCTCCCATCGTCACCCCCTTCCCTGCAAGGGAAGGGGGCCGGGGGGTTAGGTCGTCCCGCGGGAGTATCGCCCTGTTCGCGCGGTCGCGCGTCCGGTTCGCTCCGATCATTCCGCGCGGGCACGCCTATGCGCGTACCTCATCCTTGTGCTTGTCCTTGTGCTTCTTCTTGCGCGCCATCGACCCTGACAACGCCGCGATGCTCTGTTGCATCCCGGCGAATCCCGCGCTCATGCATTCGATTAAGGCGCGGGTGTCGCCGCTGAGCGACGCGTCTCCATTGGATAGGTCAGCGATCGGGGTGACGGCCCTTGAACCGGCGATCAACGCGGGGTCAGCCAGTCCGGCGAGGGTGGCCGCCGTCCCCTCTCCCGTCGCACTCGACTCGACGTACGCGTAGATCTCGCGCAGCAGCGCCGCCGAGTCGCGCTCCTCGTGGACGTACCAACGCAGCGTGTCGCGGGTCAGCTCGTCCACGGACTCGTCGCTCGCCCGCGCGGCGATCCCATCGAGCGGGTCGGCGCGATCCTTCTCCGGCTCATCCGCTGGTTCCTCATCTCGTGCGCGACTGTAGCGGATCTTCTCGATGTCGGAGCGATCTGGGTCGCCGTAGACGCGCAATTGCTCGGTGAATGCCGGATCATCGCGCACCCGCAGGCTAAAGCCGAGGCGGGCGATGCGCTGACGGAACACCTCACCGTGCGCTGTCTCCCGCGCCGCCACCAACGACAGCACCTTCTTCAACTCGGGATTGGGCGTGACCTCGCCCCACCGCTTCAGGTAGACCCCGGCGCGGCTCTCGGCAACGCTGATCGCATTGAGTAGTCCCAAATAGTCCGGCTTTTCGCGGGTTTCGGTCGTCATAGCAAACATCCCCTTGCACGTCTCGGCCGGTCGGCTCGAACGAGCAGACTGAAGGAAGTATAGCGCGGGCCAGCGAAATCGGGGCCACAGAGCGCGCGATATCCACTGTCGCGCGTTGGATCAGCCACGGCGGACCAGCTATCGATCATGCGTTGCCGGCGACGGCGTCAATCGCCTTGGCGAGGTCGATGTC
>JBBQJF010000055.1:0-20394 GCA_038325665.1 Dehalococcoidia bacterium
CACCGGCGCTAGTAGTGAATCGCGCGGCCAACACCCCCTCCGGCCGCGATCGTGTCTCCCGTGATCGCCACCGAGAGGGGCGAGGCGAGGAACGCGACCACGTTGGCGATGTCCTCTGACTCGATGATGCGCCGGACCGCGTTTTGCTGAGCGAGTCGCTGCCGGGCGGCGTCCAGTGTCTCGCCACGGCTCGCGGCCTGCTGCTCCAGCATCTCCTGCATATACTCCGTCCATGTCAACCCTGGATGGACGCAGGTGACATTGATGCCAAACTCGCCCAGTTCGTCCGCGAGGTTCTTGGTCAGCGCCGACACCGCCACGTTGCGGATGCTGCCGATGGTGTTGCCCGTCTGCCGTGCGGCGAGGCCGCTGATGTTGATGATCCGTCCCCAGCCATGCTCCTTCATGTGAGGAACTACCGCCCGGGCGCACCGCAGGTAGCCGAGCACCTTCACGTTCATCTGCTCCGTGAACACATCATCCGGCAGATTCTCCACCCCCGGCTTTGGGGGAGCGCCGCCGGGTCGGGCGGCGTTGTTCACTAAAATGTCGATGCGACCGAGTTCCCGCGCCGCCTGCTCCACGGCGGCGTCTACCGCGGCAGTATCGCCGGTGTCCACCACCAGCGGCACGGCTTTCCTGCCCGTGGAGCGGGTAATCTGACCGGCGACTTCTTCGAGCGCCGACGCCGTTCGGGAGAGAATCGCAACGTCCACGCCTTCGGCCGCCAGCGCCATCGCGATCGCCTTGCCGATGCCTCGACTTCCCCCCGTGATGACCGCCGTCTTGTGAGCGAGCTGTAGGTCCATGTGTCCACCGCCTCATACAAGTTCAGGTTGCCCCCGCAGTATGCGGCGTCACGACCGTTGATGTAGCGGGGCGAGCACGGAGCCAGTACGCACGGGTCCGCGCCGCGCATTCCGAGCCCGTACACTCCCGCGTCCGCGTCGCTCGTGGTCCAATGCACGGACGGTAATCCCCGGGTTCAGACGCCAAGGGCGTCTCGGCAATGGAACCGGCGAAGGAGGACAGCATGACCGAAATCTGGGCCTCGGCAGTCAACAATACCGTGGACGCGATCGAGCAGCAGGCGGAACACGCCGAGGCCGCGGGCTTCGACGGGCTGTTCTACTCCGACTCGCAGAACATCCGGCTCGAATGCTGGGTCGCACTCGCGGTCGCGGCCAAGGTCACGAGCCGGATACGGCTGGGGACATTCGTGACCAACCCGATCACCCGTCACCCTGCGGTCACCGCATCGGCCGCGGCCACGTTGCAGGAGGTATCGCGCGGCCGGGTCGTGCTGGGGGTCGGGAGAGGCGACTCCGCGCTCGCCTATCTTGGGTACGGCCCGGCGCCGCTGGCCTACTTCGCGGAGTATCTGCACCGTCTGCAAGCGTACCTGCGCGGTGAGGAGGTGGCGTTCAGCCCCGCCGACGCGCCCGGACTGCCGGACCTGGCCTCGCTCGGGTATCAGCGAGTACCCACGGCGAGCAAGATTCGCTGGCTGCCCGGTTCCCAGGCGAAGGTCCCGGTCAATGTCGCCGGATCGGGTCCGAAAGTGATCGCGCTCGCGGCCCGGCTGGCGGATGGCGTGACGTTTGCCGTCGGCGCCGATACGGGGCGCCTCACCGCGATGATTGACATCGTCCGCTCGGCCCGGCAGGCAGCCGGACTGGAGTTCGGGTCGTTCTCGACCGCCGCCGTGCTGAACGTCGTGGTACACCCCGACCGCGACGTGGCACGGGAGATGATCGCCGGGGCGGTGGCGTCGTCGGGTCGCTGGTCGGTGATGCAGTCGCGCGGCACGGCGGCGGTGCGGGATGACAACGACCGCGCCGAGTTCCTGGCCGCCCGCGCCTCGTACGATATGACCCGCCATATGGAGTCCGGATCGAGCCATGCCGCGGCGGTCTCCACGGAACTGATCGACCGGTTTGGGATCGCCGGCCCGCCCGACTACTGCGTCGAACGAATTCGTGAGGTGCAGCGGCTCGGATTCGACCGCCTGGTGCTCCCCGGCCAACTGGCGGCCGGCGATCCCGACCGCGAACTCGCCAGGACCCTGCTGGTCAAAGAGGTGCTCCCGCACATCCGCTGACGCACCGTCTGGATCCCCATACGGCCGCGTCGATTCACCTTCATCGGTACGCGACGGCCTGCTCGTCCCCGGCAGCCGCGCGGCGTCGACACGGACCGTTACAATGGCACGAGTCGCCCACCATCCGAGACGGGCGCACCGGCGCGTCCGGACCGCGACTCGGAGTACGAGGAGGCGCGCATGAGCAGGCCCGGTGGCCGCCGCATGAACGGACGCGTCTTTATCCCCCGTCGAGGGATGCTCGCGCTACTCGGCGCAACCGGCGCGGCCTGGCTGGCCGGCTGCTCGAACGACGACACTCGGTCGAGTGCGGCGATGCCCGCGCAAGCCAGCGGGACTATCTGGACCGAGCGGGCGCCGCTGCTCGCCCCGAATTCGGAGACCGCGGTCGCGGAGTTGGACGGGAACATCTACGTGATCGGCGGCTACCCATCGACCCGCGTCTATGTCGATACCGTCCAGGTGTACGATTCCCGCACTGATAGTTGGTCCTACACGACGGCCCTGCCGCGATCCATGCATCACACGATGGCGGCCGCCACCAATGGCAGAGTGTATGTGATCGGCGGGGAGATGAGCCGGAGTGGGATAGCTGACCAGGGGATTTTCCTCAATACCGTGTATGAATACGATCCGGCCACCGCGACGTGGACCGAGCGGACCGCGATGCCCACCGCCCGAAGCGGCGGCGCGACCGGCGTAATCGACGGCAAAATCTACGTCGCCGGTGGACGGCCACCCGGGGGGCACGATTTCGCCGTCTACGATCCCGCGGCAGACACCTGGACAGAGCTGCCCGATCTGCCGACGCAGCGCAACCATCTGGCGGCGGGCGTGATCGGCGGGCGGCTGTATGTGGTTGGTGGGCGATTCGGCGGCGGAGTCGGCAGCGAGATGACAGGCGTTGTCGAGGTGTACGACCCGTCAAGCAACAACTGGACCCGTGCCGCGCCGATGCCCACGGCGCGGGGCGGCGTCAACGGCATCGCGGCGCGCGGTTGTTTCTACGCCTTCGGGGGAGAGGGCAACGATGCCGATCCGCGCGGGGTCTTCGCCGAAAACGAGGTCTACGACCCGCGCGCCGGCTCCTGGCGCCGTCTCGATCCGATCCCCACGCCCGTACACGGCGTGGCCGGCGCGGCATACCTGAATGGCTGGATCCATCTGCCGGGCGGCGGCACCGCGCGGGGCGGGAACAGCGGCTCCACGCTCCATCAAGCCTTTCAAGCGGTCATGGACTGCGAGTAGGAGCGGCGCGAGCGGGATACGTCGCGATGGGGTAGAGACCGCCGAATGCATCCGGCTCGTGTTGACGGCCCGCACGCCACGGCTATCACACCGACCCGTCGGCCGGCGCGGGATTGTTGCCCCACACGGTGAGAGCCTGTCCATCCCGTGTGCCCGTCCACAACGGGACGGTGCAGGTGCGGCGCAGCAGGTTTTTCCACAGTTGCGAATGGCCGAACAATTCCTCATCCGTGACCAAAAGCGTGAACACCGACCGCGCCGCGATCAGCACCAACTTCTGCTTCGCGCGACTGAGCGCCACCGTCAACCGGCGCGGGTCGAGCAGAAACGCGCTCGACAGCAACAGGTATTGGGTGTTGCTCTCGGTCGCGCCCACGAGAATCACCGTCCGCTCATCCCCCTGGAATCGCTCCACGGTGTCGACCGCCGATCGCGTAATGCTACCGGTGACGGGGTCAAGCACGTTGAGGAACGGCACATCCCCCTGAAGTGCCGCGCGTTGCGCCCGATGTGGCACCACCACTCCCAAGCCCTGCTCGGCATCCAACTCGTAGGGCGCATGGGCGAGGGCATCAAGTAGCGAGACGATGATGCCCTCCTCGAACGGATTGCGCTGCATGCTCTCGTCTTCATCGTGAACGATCACCACGATGGTTTGCTCGGACGCGAGCACGGCCGCCACGAACGGGTCGGCATGTGGGTGCGCCGGCAGGGTTGCCGTGCGATGAGATCGAAAGTCGATTCCGTCCTGGGCGTACACCTCGCGACGGAGAAACTCGGCCATGTCCGCGTGGAGACGGAAGCTCTCGGTGAATTGGATCAACGGCGGTTCTAGCGGCAGAAGCGCGGCGAACAAGGACTCGTACGATCGAAACTCTTGAAATGTGCGGCGCGGCTCGCTGCCCCAGTCGTGCTTGACGATTGGCGGCATCTGGCGATGATCACCGACGACAACCACCGGCGCATCATCGCGTAGCGCCAGCGCCGCCATCAGCGCCTCGGGCAGATTCATCTGTGACGCTTCATCCAGCACCAGCAGATCGCAGAACTGATGCGCGAAGAGTTTGTTCCAGCGGTCCAATAGCATGCGGTACACCCCGCCCGGCGTGGCGCCCAGCACACACCACGGCGCGGCTTGCACGATCTCGGCGGCGTCCTTGTCGCCCGGCCCACGCTCGCTCTTACGACGAAGCGCGACCACGTCGACCAACGGCGTCCGACCGCCCAGCCGAAGCAAGGGAACGTCGAGTAACCGAGGATCGAGATAGAGGGTGAAGAGGTCGGGGTGCTCGGCGTGCAATGCGCGCAACTGTCGCTGCACCGCCGCGACGTTCTCAAGCAATACATCGGTGGCCGCATGGGTCTTGCAGGAGAGAAAGACGCGGTAATCTTGGCCCGCGGCCATGGCGCCCTGCAGTCGGGCGAATACGGCAAACGCCGTAGAGTAGCTCTTGCCGGTGCCCGGTGGGCCTTGCACGAGCAGCAGCGGCGCGGCGCCGTGACCGCCGATGTAATCCCGCTTGCTCGGTTCAAAGTCATGCAGCAGTCCGGCCGCGTGGAACGCCTCCAGCCCTTGCAGAAATCGCGCCTGCCCCGCCTCGGCCGCCGGGAGCCGTGACGGCGCGGCGGCAGCGGCGATGCCGGCGGGAGCCGCGAGGCGGTCATATAGCGCGTTGCATTCGCCGCGCACTAATCCGTCGACCACCCGCGTGCAGAAGTAGCCGTACCAGTCGTTCGGGTCCGTGTCGAGCGTGTACCGTGCGCCGGGTTCCAGCGGCTCGTCGTGGGACGCGAACGCAAATCCGCGCGAGTCAGTAAAACTACGCGGCCCGGACATCTCCAGTTCAATCGTGGCGGCCGTCGCGTACCCCTCGGCGTCGCGTTCGACGATGATGCTGACGATCTCGCCACGCATCGCGTACAGCAGTTGCTTGGCAGTCGGCGTGAACGGGGCCGGGTCGGCGCCCGGACGACTATCGACAGCAAAGCGGCGCTTGATGACCACGACCTCGCCCTCGCGCAACGTCGATAGCGCCAGCGCCTCGTCAAGCCCGCAATCAATTCCCTCGCATGCGAGTCTCATCCGGAACCGGGCGCCCGCGTGCGACCATGTGGTCGCCTTCTTCTGCTCTTTCGAGAGTGGTTCGCCCGCGCTATCCGCCTTAGAGCGTTCACGTTGAGCGTAGCGGTCCTGGTGCTCCCGGTTCGTCCGCGCGACGCCAGGGTTCTGGTCCTCCTCGTGATAGGCGACAATCAGGGTGTCACCGGCGAGCACACGTCGCTCGGGTGGCGCCAATCGCGCCGTCTTCCAGGCGGACAGGTCGGTATGCCGCTCCACCGTCAGGAACTCGTCCAATGCCTCGGCGAGTGTCGCTGCCTTACTCTCAAAGTCGGCCAAGTCTGGGAGGCGGAAGGAGGTCTTTAGCGTCTGATGATTGCCGCGAAAGTCCCGCGCGACCGCCTCCATCGCCTCTAAACGGCGACCATGGAAACCGCGCAACAATGGCGCGGTGGCCGAGCGGTAGGAGGCGAACTCATCCCTTGTACCGGATTTGGGCGGCGGTAGGGCGTTCCACGCGGCGTAGGCATATTCGAGTGGGATCTGGCTGTTGAAGCGGGCGCGGCTGGTGAACCAGCGCGTTTCCTCCCTCCCGCCCGGGGCCTCATCGAATTTGCCCCAATAGTCGAACAGGCGCACACGAAAGATGTCGCGATAGGGTTCGGGTGTGTTCCAGTCGAACTTCAGGAATGATGCGACCGCTTGCAGCGACTGACAGACCATCGGGTAGTTCTTGAGTTCGCGCATTTCCTGGTCGAGGTAGGTGAGCATCGGCGAGTCGAAAGCCGCGATCTGGGTGACGAAGTCATACAGTGGAACGGCTTGAATGATATGGGTGAAGTGGCGGGACAGACCATCTAGGAGCAGTCGCTGTTCGAACCGGTTGAAAAAGATCAGGTGTACCGGCGCGTTCGGCTGACCGTCGGCATCGGGCGCGGCCACCTCGACCACCGCCCGGATCACGTCCCGCGTGAAGCGGACAAACAAGTCCCGCTCTGTGGCGAGGGTGTCAGGCGGGCCATCCGTCAGATGGGCGATGCTCCGCCGCCGATGTGGGGGAGTGTCGCCGTGCTCCGCCCCCACGACCAACGCGCCGAGCAGGTAAATTCGGTCCTGGAGGTAGTCGTGCTGCGCGTCGATGTACACCCGCACTAGATTCGGGTTGTGATCGGGCGCGCAGTACGGCAGCGAGCCATAGCCCTTGCTGGGGATGTAGCTGAGGGCATCGATGGTGTCGCCCTTCATCCGGCGTCGGTAGTAGCGTGCGCGGTGGATCAGTTCATCCAGCCGCGGACCTACCGGCCAGGTGGTGGCCAGCGTCCGCACGACCGCTTCCTTGCCCGGCGTGGGCACAAGCGCCGACGGTCGCGTGCCATCGGCGCCCGCCGGTGGCAGCGTCTTCAGCGTTGCCAGTTCCCGCATCGCGCCGACGCCGCCGCGCTGGAGCGCCACTTTCTCGTCCGGCGACAGGTGCGGCAACAGCGATAGGTCGTCGTGTTCGGCGGCTGACTTCATGCAGAATTCGGTATACAAACAGCCGTCGCACTTGTACGTGAGATGGTAGAACAGTTCATCAAACGGCGTGCCGGCAATCCGCTCGGCGGTAGAGCCGGGGCTGGTGACCAGGTCGCGCACAGATCCGCGATAGCTCTCCGGATCCGGAACCATCTCGAGATAGGCATCGGTCACACCGAACAGTCGCTCGGCCGCGGCCCGCTCAATCTCCTGTTTCGCCTGCTCCGTCGATGTGGCGGCCGCTTCCTGGTCGGTGGGTCCGCGATAGAGGATACCCATGTCGAGCGATGTATACGTGATCCCCTCGTTGGCCAACAGCGCGTCGAGCATTTCGAGGTAGAAGGCGACCTGTAAGCGATGCTCGACCTTCGCGGACGTGGAGCTCTTCATGTCGGCGATGAGCAGCCGCAAGCTGCCGTCCGCGTCACGTTCCATCCGCAGGATGTCGATATCGCCGCGCACCAGCCACTCACCGATCGTGACTTTGAGCCGAACCTGAAATAGCGCTAAGACGACGCCGGGCGCCAGGGCGCGCATCGCCTCCAGCACCGCATCATTGTTGACCTGGTGGTGGATGGCCGGCATTTCTGCCGCCAGATTGCGCGCCGCGAAGACACCCGCCACCGCGGCTTCGACACGCTGTTCGAACCGCGCGCCCGACTCGGTAAGGATCGGGGGAATGGACTGCGGCGTCACATCATAGTCGCGCAGGAAGCGCGTGCCGTGGGTTCGCTCGTGGAGGCGCAGGCGCAGATAGCGCTCACACTGTTCGAGGCGGATGAATTGTGAGATGTCTGTTGGCGACAAGGGACGCGGAGTGTGTCCGATGACGGGCAACGCAATCGAGGTCGTCAAGTCAGGTGGCCCTTCGTCGTGTCAGTGCGACCGTATAGGATTCATAACATGGGCGGCGTGACGCCATGCAACCTCTCGATTCTACCTTAACTCGGGGTGTTCCAGCGCCGATCCGTGTTCCTCGTTTGGCGCTCTATCCACCGCGACGACTCGTGTCACCAGGAATCGAGCCGGCCGATCACAGCGCCACCGCGCCGCGATCCCTTACCCACTCGGACCGAGCGCCGCCCCGTGTCCCTCTCCGCGGGAGAGTGTCCGAATCGTACGGCGCGGGGGTGAAGGAGTGAGGGCGCGGAGGACGGGTGCGGACCCTCGGTCAGGATGCCGCCGGTCGCGGATGCACGCTATCATCGGTCGGAGGTCCACCGACTGCACGGAGGGTTTGAATGAATGTGCACGAGCGCCGAGAGCGGCTGCGCGCCATCCTCGCGGGTGATCGGTTCGTGCGCCCCGCGTCGGTGTACGACGCGCTCTCGGCGAGGGCGGCCGAGTCGCTTGGCTACGAGATGATGATGGCCGGCTCGACCGCCTCGCTGACGGTGCTGGGGGCGCCGGATCTGGTCGTGCTGACACTCACCGAGTTCGCGGAGCAGGCGCGACGGGTGACGCGGGCGGCATCGCTGCCGCTGATGGTGGACGCCGACCATGGCTATGGCAACGCGCTCAACGTGATGCGCTGCGTGCAGGAACTGGAGACGGCCGGGATAGCGGCGCTCAGCATCGAGGATACCGTGCTGCCGCGTCCGTTCGGCCGGCCGGATGACGCCTTTCTCTCGATTGAGGAGGGCGCCGGCAAGATGCGGGCGGCGGTCGCGGCCCGCGTTGACGCCAGCCTCGTCATCCTGGCGCGAACCGGCGCGATCCGGGGCGAGGGGCTAGACGGCGCGGTGCAGCGCGCCAGGGCCTACAGCGCGACTGGTGTCGATGGCCTGTTCCTGGTTGGGTTGCGCTCACGCGCCGAGCTTGATGCGGTGCGGGCGGTATCGACGCTGCCGTTCGTGCTCGGGGGCACCACCGCCGAGCTGAAGGACGGCGCATATCTGGCCTCGCGCGGGGTGCGAATCGGCGGATGGAGCCATCAGCCGATCCAAGAGGCCACCCGCGCGATGTACGCGACCCTGCGCGCGCTGCGAGACGAGTCCGTCACGGGCCAGAACACGCCGGTCATCGACGCCGACGCGATCATGGACGCCCTCAGCAAGAAAGACGATTACGACCAAGACACCGCCCGCTATCTACGGTAGCGCGGGGAGGGGTGAATCTCCGGCGCCACGCGGTCCCCGTCGAGGCGTCATACCGCGCCACGTATACTGACGATTGAGCGCCGGCCGGCATCCCCGTTGCCGTCGCCGTCTGCCCCTACTCGGTGTCCTGGCGCAACCGGAAGGGAGGCCGCCCGTGCCCAGTCCTGAGCTTGTCCAACGTATCCATGAAGAGGCGGCCCGCCTCCTCGCCCAAGCCCGGCGTACTGGTCACGCGGCGTGGAACGATCGCGACTATGCCTACGTCGCGCCGTCGCCGTCCTCATATCCATTCCAATGGTTCTGGGATTCGTGCTTTCACGCGATCGCGCTCACCCATGTCAACCTGGAGTGGGCGCAAGAAGAGCTGATCACGCTTCTTCATGGCGCTCAACCCGACGGCTTCATCCCGCACCAGATCTTGTGGGAGAAGGATCGCTACCCCGAGGCCGCCGCGCGTCAATCCGAGAAATTCGGCGTTCGCTATACCAGCTCATCGATCCAGCCGCCGGTGCTGGCAACGGCACTGGAGCGGGTCTTTCTCGCCGGCAACGACCGCGACTTCCTCGCGCGGTGCCTGCCACCGACGATCGCGTTCTACCGCTGGCTGGCGGAGGTACGCGACCCTGATCGTGACGGCCTGATCGCTATCATCCAGCCGGACGAATCGGGGGTCGATGCCTCCCCCAAGTTCGACCCGCTGATGGACTACCCGAAGAACAATGACGATTTGGTGCGGTGGATCGATTGGCTGTATACCCACTACCAGCCGCTGCGCTTCAACGATGCCGCTATCCTCGCGCGTGACCTGTTCCAGGTTGAGGAAGTGCTGACCAACGTCTGCTACATTCTCGGCATGCAGGCGCTGGCGCGGCTGTGCTCCGGCGACGAGGCGGCAGAGTTCGGTGCGCGCGCCGCCCGGACACGCGATGCGCTGGTCGCGAAGTGCTATGACGCCGAGGCGGGCGCGTTCTTTGACTTGGCGGGGGCGAACGAACGGCCGCTGCGAACCATGACCATTACCTCACTCATGCCCCTCGCCCTACCCGACCTCGATCCCCACATCGTCGCGCGCCTGGTGGCGCATTTGCGCGATCCCGAGTCGTTCGCGTTGCCGTATCCGGTGCCGTCGGTGTCGCGCCGTGAGCCATCATTCATGCCGGGAAATGCGCGCGGGTTCATCTGGCGCGGCCCGAGCTGGATCAACAGCAACTGGCTGATCGGTGAGGGACTGCGCGCGCACGGTCACGACGACCTATTCGCGCATCTGCGCGACACTACCTGCGCTATGGTCGAGCGCTCTGGGTTTCGCGAGTACTACGACCCCTACACCGCCGAGGGCCACGGCTCGCGCGATCACAGTTGGAGCACGCTCGTGCTGGATATGCTCGACAGGGCATAGGTGGCCGGCGGCACGCCCGCTCTCGGTCGGGACGGCGCTGCCCGCCGGCGGGGTGACCATGAGCGAGCGCCGGGCGAGAATACCATCTGACCGCGCATCGCTCACCGAGCAAGGGCGCCGGCACGGGTGGCCGCGCGTTCCGCGAGAACCTCACGGTACAGGTCAATGAATCGTTCGATCACGGGCGGCCAGGTGAACGCCGCGGCGTAGCGGCGCGCCGCCTGCCCCAGCCCCCGCCGGACGTCGTCATCCGTGAGCAGGTGCACGAGCGCCTCGGTGGCGGCGTGACCATCGTTCTCGCCCACCAGCTCGGCGCCCTCGCGCAACAGCTCGACATTGGCCCCAACCCGGTGCGTCAGCACCGGCACACCCGCCGCCATCGCCTCGAAGAACACCAGTCCGAACGCCTCGTACCGCGAGAACAACGCGAACAAGTCGGCGCGGCGGTACCAGCGGCGCACCTCGGCGTCGGTGACCTCGCCGGTAATCTCGACGGCGTTGTCGAGTCCGAGGTCGTGGACCCGCCGGCGGATCGCGGCCTCGCCGCCCTCGTCGCGCCCCACTAACACGAGTCGCGCCGGGTGGGTCAGACGCGGACGCGCCGCGGCGAACGCCTCTAGTAGCATGATCTGATTCTTGTGCTCGCCCAGGCGGCCGATACACAGCACGGTCAGGGGCGCACCGGCCGGCCGCGGCTCGGGAACACCGTCATCCGGGTCAACGCCCCAGGGCAACAGCACCTGCTTGCGCGGCGCCACGCGATAGGTGGCGCGCACTCGTCCCATCTCCAGCGTCGAAAGTGCCGTCACGCGGTCGGCGCGCCGGCACAGCCAGATGTTGATCGGCCGCAACCAGAATTTATCGCGCGTGAGGGTATGAAATGATGGGGAGAAGATCACGGCCGCTTCCGGCGCGGCGTAGCGCGCGCTGAAGGCGTGTCCCCAAAACCAGCCATCACCCACCCAATGCAACACCGTCGGCCGGAACCGCCGGATCGCATCGTGGATCGCGCCGGGAGGGAACCACACCAACGGCACGGAGAAATACGGCGGCGCGACCCGCGGCGCCCCCGGCAGCCGCAGCACGTCGACACCGCCATCGATCAGCTCCCGCACCGGCAGGCCCTCCATGTGTTTGCGAGGGAAGGCGAAGTGCGTCGTCAGCACGCCGGCCGCCTCGACATCCGGGCGGGCGGCCATCCCGGCGGAGAGGCGCTCGATCACCCGCTCGATCCCACCGAGATACGGCTTGTAGTATGGCGTGAGAAACAGCACACGCAACGGGGAACGCTCGGCCATCCTATTGCCTCATTTCGACGGCGCGCCCGCGAGGCGGCGGCGACCTTGAGGTTGGGTGTTGGGGGACGGCCCCGCTCTTTCGGCCCGGTGGCGGCGCGCGCCCGCGCCCATGCGGGTCAGTGATGGCCCTCATCACGACGGATGGGCGTGCGAACACGCTCACTCGCGTGGTCGTGACCATGGTCGTCGTGGTCCTCATGCTCCGCATGGTCGCCGTGGGTAGCGTCTTGATGAGGGTCGCCGTCATGGGGGTGCGCGCCGGCATGTGTTTCGGATGAACTGCCGTCAAATGAGCCGGACGCGTCCCGGTGGTGCGCCGTGAGCGCATGGGCCGGATCGCCATGTCCCTCGGGATCCATGTGGATGTCGATCTCTCGCAAGTTCTCGATCTCGTGCAGCAGGGCATGGCGCACGGCCTCCGCCGACTCATGCGCCTCGGCCAGCGGCAGGTCGGGCGGCAGCGAGACGCTCAGTGTGACGAACAGCGCGCGCCCGGCCCAACGGAGACGCACGTCGTGGACGCCGGCGACACCCGGCACCGCCGTCGCCACCTCCTGCACACGTCGCGTCAGGGCCGGGTCCACTTCGTCGAGGGCACGGCCGAGCACGCCGCGAGCGGTGGACACGAGGACGGCGATGATCACCAGCGTGATCAGCAATCCAGCCAGCCCATCCGCGCGATCAAAGCCGGCCGCCACGCCGATGATACCGGCCAGAGCCGCCAGCGAGACAAGTCCATCCGTGCGTGAGTGCGCGGCGTCGGCGACCAGTGACACCGACCCAATTCGCCGCCCCGTGCGGGCCTTGTACTGGGCGACAAGTTCATTGCCGGCGAATCCCACGAACGCGGCGATGGCGCTGAGCGTGAGATGCGTCGGGCGCTCACCGGTGATCATGCGATCGATTGAGGTATAGCCGGCGCCGAACGCGCTCACGGCCATGACCGCCAGCACGAACAGGCCGGCCAGATCCTCGACCCGGTGATAGCCATGCGGATAGCGCTCGTTCGCCTGCCGGCGGGAGACGACGAACGCGACCCACACGGCGAGCGTGGTGCTGATATCGCCCAGATTGTGGAACGCGTCGGCGAGCAGGCCCGCGCTGCCACTGACGAAGAAGACGCCCATCTCAATCAGGCCGGTGACCAGCAGACCGAAGCTGCTCCACTTGGCAGTGGTGATGCCCTCCGCGGTGCGCATCTCCGCGTCACCCGCGATGCCGTGGCTATGACCGTGCATGTCGGCGTCGCCTCGTCCGGGGTTAGTGGTGGCGGCCCGCCGGCGGGGCCGGCGTCCGAATCAAGTCGGTCCGCTCCCGCCAGCGATGAAGGAAGCGGTTGAAGTTCTTCTTGCTGAGCGCATCGCGTTGTTCTTCGCTCATGCTGTTCCATATCCGATGCGGATGCATAATCAATGGCAGATCGGGCGCCCGCACCAGCCGGAAGCCCCGCTCGCGAACCTGAAAACTATAGTCGATATCGAGGTTGCGGTAGAAGCGGTACTTCTCGTCCATGAGTCCCACGTCGCGCACCACGGAGCGACGGATCGCGAGCAAATACCCCTCCAGTGCATCGACCTCGCGCCCGTCGGTTTCCTCGAAACACTGGATGTTCTCGGTCGTCAGGCCGTACGCCCCCGCCAAACCAACGTCTGACTCGGCCAGCGTTTGGCGCAGCGCCGGCAAGGGATTGCCGCTCAGCTCAATGCTGGTGTCCACCAGGACAACCATAGCGCCCCGCGCCTGCTTGAGCACGGCGTTGCGCCCCGCGCCTTCTCCAAGATCATGGTCGGTGTGCAGCACCCGCAGCCGCGGTTCAACAGCCGCCCGTTCATCCAACCACTGGCGGGAGCCGTCGGTGGAACCGTTATCAACAACGAACAACTCCATCGATTCTCCGGCGCACCAGCGCAGCACGCGTTCCACACAGCGGCGAAGGTCATCGAGGGCATTGCCAACAACGAGGCCGATCGTGGCGGCGACCGTATCGGGCTGATCGAGAAGCGATGGCACATCTTGTGAACGTGTCACATCCGAGGCGGGAAGCGGCTGGTCACGCGGCGCCAGACGCGGCCCCTCGCGGGTGTCGAGCAGGCGATAGCCCTCGCCCTCGATCCGCCCGCGTAACCGGTCTGACGGATCGTAGTCGCCACGCGAGCGCAGCGTGTCGCGCTGTTGTAGGAGTTCCGTGATCGCGGGCGGCGGCTCACACGGGCGCACGTCGCCGAGGCCCAACCCGAGCACGGCGTCCACGTCCAGCAGCGCCGCCACTTTCGCCTGCTCGTTTCCCGGAGCGTGCAGCATCTTCCACACGACGCCAAGGGCGGCGGGCACATTGAGGTCATCGGCCAGCGCGGCGTCGAAGGCCGTGAGCCACGGCTCCGACCACGCGGGTTCCGCCCGCGCCGGCGTCAACCGCACACGTTCGCGCAGGTGCGCCAGTCCCTGCTGGGCCGCGCGCAGCGCGGCGAAAGTGAAATTCATCCGGTGACGGTAGTGGGCGGACATGCAGAGGTAGCGGAAGGCGACCGGATCATATCCGCGCGACACCAGATCGTCGAGCGTGTACGCGTTTCCGGTGGACTTCGCCATTTTCAGGCCATCGACCAACAAGTGCTGGCCGTGTACCCAGTGCCGGACGAACCGGCCGCCGGAGGCAGCCTCGCTCTGCGCGCGTTCGTCCTCGTGGTGCGGGAAGATGTTGTCAACTCCACCGGTGTGGAGATCGAGGGCCTCTCCGAGGTGCTTACGCGCCATCGCCGAGCATTCGATATGCCACCCGGGAAAGCCCGGACCCCACGGGCTTGGCCATTGCAACGTGCGGCCCGGTTCGGCGGCCTTCCACAACGCGAAGTCGCGCGGGTCACGCTTGTGTGGATCGGCGGTGACGCGCACGCCCTCCTCCAATCCTTCGCCATGCACGTTGCCCGAGAGAGCGCCGTAGTCCGCGAACGATGCGACATCAAAATACACGTTCTCGTCCGCGAGATAGGCGTGCCCCCGCGCGATAAGGTGCTTGATGATCGTGATCATCTCCGGCACATGGTCGCTCGCGCGAGGGTAGACCGCCGCCGGCGTGATGCCGAGCCGCGCGAGATCCTGGTGGAACGTGTCGGTGTAGAAGGCGGCGATCTCGCCGGCGGTTTGACCGGCCGCGAGCGCGGCGGCGACCACTTTGTCCTCGCCCTGATCAAGCTGCTCCTGGCGCATATGTCCAACGTCGGTGATGTTGACCACCTGGCGCACCGTGTGACCGGCGCGGGCCAGTGCCCGCCGCAGCCAATCCGCCATCAGGTAGGTACGCAGGTTTCCGATGTGCACCGACCGATACACGGTCGGCCCGCAGGTGTACATCAGCACCGCCGACCGATCACGGGGGGTAAACGGCTCGATCGTCCGCGTGAGGGTGTTGAACAAGGATATCTGCATCATGTCGTGTTCCCGCGCGTTCGGCACGGTGAGCGTGACCGATCGCGGCAGCCGTGCTTAGGAAGCATGGCGATAGTGGGCGCCGGTGTCTGGGCATGGGCGCGTGGGTCCGCGTGATGTCATTGCACTCCCCACCGTTCACCGTTGCCCCGGCTACCCACCCAGAACATTAGTATAGGCCCGCTCGCGCGTGATGCCTACCGCGATATTCGGATCAGACGCGCATACAGGCGCGAGCCACGGGACCACAGTCACTCATCGGGTCGCCCCTCTTGGTAGTGATGAATTCGCCACGGGTTCGACTCGGTTACCTGCCCGCAGCCATGGTCACCCGACGAGACGGTCCGAGGAGGCGCTTGGTGACGGGCGCCGTCAGTCGCACATGACCATCGCCCGTATGGCGCCTATCCCCGAGCTGACAAGGCGCTAGACAACGGGCGACGGCAATGGCGCCACAGAACCGGCAACGAACGTTTGCTCGCTATCGTCGGCCATCACGGAGACGCCTCCCGCGCCCATCACCCGCCACGACTCATCGATCCACACGAGCGCCGTGCGTTCGTCGATGCCGATCAACATGACACCGGGACTCCGCATCTGTCGCAACGCGGTCACGGCGCCCGGCCGGTACGTCTCGATGCGATCGAAATGCGGGATCACCGTGATCCCGGGTACGACGCCCATTCCCGGCGCTGTCTCGCCCGCGCGGCCGACGATATTTTGGATCGACGCGCCGAGCATCATCGCACCGGCGCTGCATCCCGCCAGCGCCGCGCCGTCGCGCCAGGCGGCGAGCGTCGCGGTCCAGAACGGCGTTCCCGCGAACGTCTCGGCCAGGTAGCGGGGATTTCCACCGGAGAAGTAAATCAACCGCGCGCCGGCAAGCAACGGCACGAAGCGCTCGTCCGCCGCCGCGCGGTCGAGCGCCATCGCGGGTTCGGCGGGGATGCCCAACCGGTCGGTGAAGTGGCGAACACCGCGCTCCGCCCATGTCTCGGGCATGCCCAGCTCCAGCGCCGCCGCGGTGGGGACGATCACGGCCGGGCCGCTTCGACGCGGTGAGGCATCGAGCAGCGCGCGGTCGATCGCCTCCATCTCCTCCAAAAACTCGCCGGACCCGACCAACGCCAGTGGTCCTGCCATGCCACCCTCCTGAGGACACCTAACCCCCGGCCCCCTTCCCTGCAAGGGCAGAGGGAGCATCGGGCGCCCCATACGATTTTGCAGCGAACGCCTCCTCGCGACCACCGTGGCCACGGCAACGAAACCGCACACCACGCGTTTGCAAACCGATGTGGGACACCCGAGAGAATCGGACTCCCCTCCCCTTGCAGGGGAGGGGCCGGGGGAGAGGTCGATATCCCGCCCCCGCTGCCCATATTCTACGCGGCTTGTTCTCGGTAGAATGCGAACCACGGCGCGGCCCGTCATGGTCATCGCCCGCCGGTGCGCGTGGGCGTGCGCGTTCGACCGAGAAGCGGCCGGGAGGATGGCGATGGCGACCGAGGGTTATGTCGAGGCGAGTGGCCTGCGCTTTCATCTGTACGAATGGGGCGGCGCCGGCCGGCCGGTGGTATTGCTGCACGGACTCGCCTCCAACGCCCGCGTCTGGGACTTCGTCGCGCCGCTACTGGCCGAGCGGGCGCGGGTGGTCGCCATCGACCAGCGCGGCCACGGTCTGTCTAGTGGGTCGGAGACCGGGTACGGCTTCGACCAGACCACCACCGATCTGGCCGGGGTGGTGGAAGCCCTGGGCCTCGTGCGGCCGGTGATCGCCGGACATTCGTGGGGCGCCAGCGTCGCGGTCGAGTTCGCCGCCCGCCACCCCGATGCAGCGGCGGGGATCATCCTGGTCGATGGGGGTGTCTTCTCGCCCCGGAGCGACGGCGCGTCGTGGGAGGAAACCGAGCGCCGGCTCGCGCCTCCACGTTTGGCGGGCACACCACGCGCCCGGCTGTTTGAGATGATGCGCGGCGGCGACCTCGGCGCGTTCTGGCGACCGGAGTTTGAATCGATTATCATGGCCGGATTCGAGAGCCGGCCCGATGGCACGATCGCGCCGCGACTGACCTTCGAGCGGCACCTGCAAATCGTGCGGGCGCTGTGGGAAACGGACACACGCGCCCACTTCGCGGATGTCACATGTCCCACACTGCTTCTGCCCGCCGTGCGTGGTGAGGGCGACGCGGCGGAGCGCAAGCGTGAGGGCGTAGCCGCCGCGCTGCGTCTGCTGCCGGATGGGCGAGTCGTGTGGCTGGAGGACTCCGTCCATGACGTGGTGCTCCAGCGGCCCGAGGTTGTCGCGGAGGCGATCGTGAGCTTCCTCGGTGAGATAACCTGACCCCCTGGCCCCCATCCCTGCAAGGAAGGGGGTGACGACCGAACTCCCGGCTGGTTCTCCGCGAAGGCAGCGGGTGATCTGTCAGGCAGAGGTATGGATAGGGGCACGGGAAGATCGGGAAGATGAGGGTGAGCGGGCGGGAAGCCGGATGAAGCTCGCGGTACGGTGTCATCAGGGGGGCTGGACCTGGCCTCAGATCGAGGCGATCTGGCGCGATGCCGGCGCGCTCGGCTTTGACGGCGCATCGCTGTATGACCTGCTCGGCCCCGGCATGGAATGCTGGACCACGCTGACCGCATTGCTCGCCACCACCCGCCGTCTCACCGGCATCCCGATGGTGCTCGCCAACCCGTACCGTGCCCCGGCGCTGACGGCGAAGATGGCGGCGACACTCGATCTCCTCACCGACGGGCGGTTGTTGCTGGGGCTCGGCAGCGGCGGCGCTCCCGCCGATGCCCGCGCCCACGGCATCGCCTGGGAGGGTGCGGCAACCCGCGCCGCGAGGCTGGAGGAGACGGTTCAAGCGATGCGCCTCCTATGGAGTGGCGGTGGGACATTCGCGGGGCGGTATGTTCAACTTGACGGCGCACCGGGCACGCCGGCGCCCGCCACCGCCGGTGGACCGCCGGTGTTGATCGGGGGTCGCGGCACGCGACACATCCTGCGCGTTGCCGCCCGCGTGGCCGACTACTGCAATATCGGCTTCGACCTTTCGCTCGACGCGTACGCGCCTTACCGCGCGCTGATCGCGGACTATTGCCGCGATGCCGGCAGGGAGCCGGCCGCCGTCGGCTTCACTCACAATGCCAGTGTGCTGCTCGCCCCCACCGGACGCGCCTACGAGCAGGAGCTAGCGCGATGGGCGAAGCAACGGGATATGACGGTCGCCGCGGCGCGTGACCGCCTGAGTTCGGCCCTTGCCGGCACGCCCGATGCCGTCGCCGAGCGGCTCGACAGCTACAGGCGCGCCGGATTCGCGTGGACATTCCTGATCTTCCAGGACCTTCCCGCGCGTGACATGATGCGCCTGTTCGCCGCCGAGGTCATGCCGCTACTCAGGTAATGGCCGCGCATTCGCTCACATGCGACCGGCGAGATCGTTCAATTCGTAGAACGTCACGCTGCCGGGAAGCATGGTGGCCGTGAGCGTTATGGCCCCGTTCGCGTCTGCCTGCACCGTGCGTTCGCTGGCCGGATGCAGTTCGGCGGCGGCGCGCAACTCGGCCATGTGCGCGCCTGCGGGAGACTCGGGACGGCCGAGCGCTTCCCATGTCGCGAGCGGGTTGGCGTGCTCCGCATCAACACGCCACTCGGTCAGTCGCCATCGCGAGTCCGGAGTCAGCCCGGTCAGATGCGCCGCCACCTCGCGCGGCGATATGGCGGCGCCTTCCAGCCCCGGGGGCACATAGTTCGAGAGCAGCACCTGATATGTGCGGTCGCCGCGCGCCGCCCAGCAATCGAGCCGGCCGGCGCTCGCATCGGTGGAGTTGCCATCCGGCCGGATAGCGGGAAGCTCCATGTCCCCCAGCCGGTGCAGCAGCGCGTACGCGTGATAGCCGGGTTTTGGTAGGCCATCGATCGTAATCAATCCGAAGCCGCCGACAAAGGATGCGCGCGGGTAGGGAAATTCGTTGAAGATGTCGGAGATCGTCCAGAAGGCGAAACTATCGACCCGCTCATGGACGCCGTGGATCGCCTGACAGATATACGCCGCCTGATTGGTGATGTCATGGATCGGCCGGCCCCAGCGCCAGCTCGAATTCCACTCGGTCCAGTGCGTCTCCATCCGGTTGTCGCTGCCGACCGGCGGCTGACCGGCGACGCTGTCCGCGGTCCTCTCCACCAGCGTCTCCAGGTACGCGCCCCGGTTGAAGATGGCGCGGTACTCGGGATCGACCTTCCCGAAATCATCGTCGTCGGGGTAGACATGGGTCGAGAGGAAGTCGAGCGGCACGTCGCGCTCGCGGCACCAGCTCAGGAACTCGGGCATCCACTCGCCGCGACTCGTGGCCGGGCCGCCCACCTTCAACTCCGGGTCGAGCGCCTTGATCGTGCGCGCGGTTTCGGCGTACAGGCGAAAGTATTCATCGCGCGTGCTCGACCAGAAGCTCGAGAGGTTCGCCTCATTCCACACCTCGAAGTACCACCGGCGCACCTCATCGACACCGTAGCGATCGCGCCAGTGCGACACCAACGCCGCGATGAACGCGTTCCATTGCGCGTAGTCAGCCGGGGGTGTGACGTTCGCGCGGTAGAAGAACACCGCCTGGTCGCCGCTCGCCAGTGCCGTCGGCATGAAGCCAAGTTCCACGAATGGCCGTATGCCCATCTCCAGCAGGGCATCGTGGACCGCGTCCACCAGTTGCCAGTTGTAGACAAGATCGCCCTGACGGTCGCGACGCACGACTTGCATCTGATCGCTGAGGATGCCGTGACAGCGCACGTACCGAAAGCCGCACTCCTCCACCGCCCGGCGCAACTGTTGTTGCAGGTCGGCGCGCAGGATCGACCAGGCGTCACCGTTGCCGACGGCGAACTCCCAACTCCGGCTCATCCGCCGCCCCGCGGAGGACAGATCGATCTGGAACTGGTCGGGACCGGCAGTAGTGGTCATGCGGCGCACACTCCCTTGAGATACCTAACCCCCCGGCCCCCTTCCCTTGTAGGGAAGGGGGTGAATCCGACTCTACTCCCCCCACGGACTGTCCCCATGTGGGTGGAAACGGCATACGAGGAGCATGTGACAAGAGTTGAATCGGACTCCCCTCCCCTTGCAGGGGTGGGGTCGGGGGAGAGGTGGAGCCCGTGGCGGCATGGGCGACTCCTATAGCGACCCGCGGATGATGTCTCTATCGGGCGGGCGGTTCCATATCTGACGCCGCGTCCGCCACACCGGCCTCCAGTGTCG